>DASVFV010000058.1:0-23395 GCA_036379875.1 Burkholderiales bacterium
TTGCCGGCCAGAATGTCGGGAACGATGCCGATGTCGAGCAGGCGCGGGAAGGCGCCGACCGCCGAGTTCGTGTGCAGCGTCGAGTACACCTGATGGCCGGTCATGGCGGCGCGGAACGCCATCTCGGCGGTCTCGTGGTCGCGCACCTCGCCGACCAGGATCACGTCCGGGTCCTGGCGCATGAGCGCGCGGATGCCGTTGGCGAAGTCGAGCTTGGCCGCCTCCGACACCGAGGTCTGGCGGATCAGCGTCATCGGGTACTCGACCGGGTCCTCCAGCGTCATGATGTTCACGCCGTCGGAGTTGATGTGGTTGAGGATCGAGTAGAGCGTGGTGGTCTTGCCGCTGCCGGTCGGGCCGGTGACCAGGATGATGCCCTCGGGCCGCGCGATCATGAGCTTGAGCAGCTCGAGCGCCGGCTCCTCGAGGTTCAGCTTGTCCAGCGGCACGATGCCCTTCTGCCGGTCGAGGATGCGCAGCACGAGGTTCTCGCCGTGCGTGGTCGGCAGGCTGGCGACGCGGAAATCGACCACCCGGCCGGCCATCGTCGCCGAGATGCGGCCGTCCTGCGGCGCGCGCGTCTCGGCGATGTTCATCTTCGCCATCACCTTGATGCGCACCGCCATCGCCGGCCAGTAGGTCTTGTGCAGCGAGCGGATCTGGCGCAGCACGCCGTCGATGCGGTAGCGGATGCGCAGGAAGTTCTGCTCCGGCTCGAAATGGATGTCGGAGGCCGAGCGCTCCACCGCGTCGGCGAGCAGGGCGGAGATGAGGCGCACCACCGGCTGCGAGTACTCGTCGCCCTCGGCGAGCGTGGTGTAGTCGACCTCGCCGGTCTCGATCTCCTTGAGGATGCCGTCGATGCCGAACTCGTGGCCGTAGTAATGCTCGATGGCGCGCTCGATCTCCGAGTCGCCGGCGAGGCGCAGCTCGACCTCGTACTCGCCCTTCAGGTGCGCGCGCAGCTGGTCGATCGCCACGATGTCGTTGGTGTCGGCGAGCGCGACGATGAACTTGCGCTGCTGGCGGTCGAGCGCCACCGGGAACATGCGGTTCCTGCGCGCCATGTCGCGCGGCAGGTGCTTGAGCGCCCCCGGGTCGACGATGATGCGCGCCAGATCCACCGACTGCAGGCCGAGCTTCTCGGACAGCGCGTCGCGCAGCGTGGCCTCGGTGACGAAGCCGAGCTGCACCAGCAGCTTGCCGACCGGAATATGTTGCTTGGTCTGCTCGAGCAGCGCGATGCGCAGCTGGTCCTCGGTGAGGATCCCCATGTCGATCAGGATCTGTCCGAGGTGGCGCTTGGCCTGCGGCGGAGCGGGCTGGTTCATTTGCCGAGCTGCGTGAGGCGCGTTTCCGCCGCCGCCGCGTCGAAGCTTGCGCCGCGGGTCTTGGCGAGGACGATGGCGCGGCGGTAGTACTCGAGGGCGAGCCTGGGCTGGCCCAGGTGGTCGAGGCTCACCGCCAGGTTGTAGGCGAAGTCGGGATTGTCCGGCTCCGCGGCGAAGGCCTTGAAATATTCCTGCTGCGCCTCGGCCCAGCGCCCCTGCTGCGCGAACTGGTTGGCGAGCGTGAAGTTGAGCACGTGCGCCCCGGGGTTGTCGGCGAGCATCAGCTTGACGCGGCTCTCGGCCGCCACCGGATCGACGCGCCCGGCGCGCAGCGCGATGAGCGCGGCTTGCGCATGCGCGTCGCGCGGGTCGGCCTGCAGCAGGCGCAGGTACGCGCCTTCGGCGGACTCGAGGCGGCCGGCGCGCACGTCGAGCGCCGCCATGCCCAGGAGCGCGTCGCGATTCGCCGGCTCCTCCTTCAGCGCTTCCTGGTAGTCGTCGCGGGCGCGGGCGAAATCGCCGGCCTGGTAGGCGGCGTAAGCCGAGGCTACCTTCGCGTTGATCTGCGGCGCCGGGCGGGTGGTGGTGATCTCGGTCTGCGCCGGCGCGATGCGCGGTAGCGGCTTGAGCACCGGCCGCTCGGGCTCGCGCTCCAGCGCTCGCGCTGCCGGCGCCGGCTTGGCGGGCGCGGGTTGCGGCGCCGCGGGCGGCGCGGCGGGCAATCCCGGGATCGCGGTCTGCGGGGCGGAGGGGAGCGGCGAGGCCACGGGCGCGGCTGGCGCAGCGGCCGCGACTTGCGTTTCGCCGGCGGGCGGCTTCGGGTTGAGGTTGACGAGCGGCGCCGGCGGACGCAGCTGCATCCAGAAGTAGATCACGGTGCCGACCGCGACCACGCCAAGCGCGCCGAGCGTGATGAAGAAAGGCAGGCGCGGGTTCGGCTCGCGGAATTTCGCTTCGAAGACCTTGCGCGCCGCCGCCCGGTCCGCGGCCTGTGTATCCGGCTTGGCCTGGGCACGCGGGGCCGCGGCAGGCTGCGGGCGCGGCTTCTCCTCGGCCAGCGAGAGCTCGGGCTGAGGCTGCGGGGCCGGGTCGGGCACGATTTGCAGGGGCTGGCGCGGCTCCGGCGCCGGCTCGGGCGCCGGTTCGGGCGCCTGCGCGCCCGGCTCCGGGCTTTCGCCCTGCGCGCGGCGCTGCGCCTCTTCCTTCGCCTTTTCCGCCTTCTTGAGCGCCTCGAGCAGCAGGCTCATGTCGTTCTCAGTTGGCGGAGCGATCCGTCGGACGCGGCGGCCGGCTCGGGTTCGGTTTGGAGAGGAAGTCGGCGCCGGGCAGCAGACCCCGGTACGCGGAGTAGTCGCTATCCAGGCTCGGCTCGCGGATCACCACCGGGCGCAGGAAGATCACCAGCTCGGTCTTCTGGTTCAGGTCCTTGCGCTGCTCGAGGAGCGCGCCGAGGCCCGGGATCTCGCGCACGCCCGGGATGGTGTCCTCGACGGTGGAGCGCGCGTCCTGCATCAGCCCGCCGAGCACCGCCACCTGGCCGCTCTGCACGCGCAGCACCGATTCCATCTCGCGCGTCTGGATCACCGGGATCAGGCTGGTGACGCCGGCCTGCTTGAGCGAGGGGTTCGGGTCGGCCACGTCGCCGATCTTGCGCGAGATGGTGGGCCGCATGTTGAGCACCACCGAGTCGGCGTCGGAAATCTGCGGCACCAGGCTCATGATGAAGCCGACCGGCACCGAGTTCAGCGTGGTGGTGAACGTGGTGAGCGTGTTGGTCTGGTTCGCGGTGGTCTGCGCCTGCACCGTGAAGTAGACCAGGTTGTCGACCACCTTCAGCACCGCGGTCTGGTTGTTGAGCACGCTGATCTTCGGGCTGGACAGCACGCGCACGTCGCCGAAGGACTCGAGCAGCTTGAGCGCGAAGTTGAAGTTCAGGCTGTTGATCGCGCCGCCGAACACGAACGCGTTGGTGTTGATGCCGGCCGGCGTGCCGGTGGAGCTCTGGCCGAACTCCAGGCCGCTATTGCCGGTATTGAAGGCCGGCACTCCGGTCGTCGTAGCCTGGGTGCGCAGGCGCTGCCAGTCGATGCCGCGCTGGTATTCGTTATTGAGCTGCACCTCGGCCACCGTGGCCTCGATCAGCACCTGGCGCTTCGCGTTGGTCATCACCTGGTCGAGGAACTCCTGCACCTTCTCGTGCTGGCGCGAGGTGGCGCGGATGTTGAGCAGGCCGGTTTCCGGGTTGGCGATCACCGAGGCGGCCTCGCGGAAGGTACTGACCGGCGCGGGCGCGGGCACGGCGACGGCGGCGCCGCCCGGCGCGGTCTGCGCGGGCGCGGCCGTGGAAGGCGCGGCGGGCTGCGCCGGCGCGCCGCCCGCCGGCAGGACCTTGTCGGTCTCCTGCAGGATCTCCTTGATGTTGCCGACCAGGGTGTCCCAGAACTTGTTCGCCGACACCGAATTGATCACCGCGGTGGAGTTGTTCTGCGACGCGCTGCTCGCGGCGCCGGGCTGCGACGCGCCGCTCACCTGGGTCGAGACGTTGGACACCGCGCGCGTGTCGCGCACCAGGTTCACGTAGTCGATGCGGTACACGCGCAGGAACGGCGTATCGCGCATCACCACCAGGTTCTGGCCCTCGATCTCCCAGCGCAGGTCGACCTGGCGCGCGATGCGCGTGAGGAGCTGCGGCAGGGTCTGGTCGATGGCGTTCAGGGTGACGGTGCCGGTGATGTCGGAATGGATGTCGACGTTCAGGCGCGCGTCGCGGGCCAGCGCGAAGAGCAGTTCCTGCGCCCGCACGTTGTTCACCACCACGCTGTAGGTCTCGGGGCGCGCGGTGGGCTTGGGCAGGGGCAGCACCGGGGAGAGCTGCACCGGCGGCGGGATCGTGCCCTCGGTGCGCGGCTCGTCGGCGCGGATATGGGTGGCCGCCGGCTTGATCGGCGCCTGGCCGCAGCCGCTCAGCAACCCCATCACCGCGACGCCCGCAAGCGCGAGCGCTTTCCCCATATCCATTCCCGGCACGCCCTCCCGCGGCAAGGATAGCACGATAACTGGATGAGGAATCTGGGCTAAGCGCCTGTCGCGCAGGCGTTTTCCGTGTTTTACAACTGCCGCCGCAACTCCTCGAAGGTGCGCGGCGTAGCGCGGAATGCCTCCTGGTAGCGCGGCGGCAGGCGGCGCCCGGCGGCCGCCGCTTCCTCGCGGCTGGCGAACTCGCCGAACAGCACCCACAGCCGGTACTCCCCGCCGCCCGAAACCGGGATCACGTAGACCTCGTCGAGCGGCACCAGGTCGCGCGCGCGCATCAGGAAGCGCTCCATGCGCGCCGGGTCGGTGTTCTCGGTGACGAAGAGCTCGAGCGCGTAGTGCTCGTCCTCGGCCTGCTCGAGCAGGCCGCGCGACGCGGCGAGGCGCTCGGCGAGCAGGCGCTGCTTGCCGGGCGAGTAGCCGTCGAAGCGCCGCGCCTGCTCTGCCGAAAGAAGCGGCTCGGGTTGTGGCTCCGGATCGACCTGTACCGGCTGCGGGGCGGGCGCAGGCTGGACCACCGGTGCAGCGGCCGCCGGCGCGGCCGCCACCGGCGCCGGCGCGGGCGGCGGAGCCGGCGGGGGCTGCACGAGCCACTGGCTGGTGGCGCCGACCGCGAGCCCGGCGAGCGCGGCCGCGCCGACCCAGAGCAGCGGGCGCAGCGAGCGGCGGGCGGGGGCGAATTCCGAGTCGGCGACCGCCGCGCGCACGTGGCGCTCGGTGATCGCGTGGGTATTTTGCGTGTAGGCGCAAAGCAGCGACTTGTCGGCGAGGATGTTGATGCGCCGCGTAAGGCCGCCGGAGGCGCGCGAAACGAGGCGCACCGCGCGCGGCGTGAACACCTCGGGGCCGCGGTAGCCCGCGGCGCGCATGCGGAACGACAGGTACTTGCCCACGTCGGGCGGGGCGAGCGGCCGCATGCGGAAAGAATGGGTGATGCGGTCGCGCAGCTGGCGCAGGCTCGGCTTGGCGAGGGTGGCGTCGAGCTCGGGCTGCCCGAACAGCACGATCTGCAGCAGCTTGTGGCGGTTCGACTCGAGGTTGGAGAGCAGGCGCACCTGCTCGAGCGTCTCCTCGGGCATCACGTGCGCCTCGTCGATCAGGATCACCACGCGCCGCCCGTCGCCGTACAGGCGGATCAGGTGCTCCTGCAGCTCGCGCAGCGCGACCGAGCGCCGCTCGGGCGACAGGCGCAGCTCGAGCTCGTCGGCGATCGCGTGCAGGATCTCCTCGCGCGCGAGCGAGGCGGTGGCGAGGTAGATGGTCGCGACGTGCTGCGGCAGGCGCTCCATCAGCACGCGGCACAGCATGGTCTTGCCGCTGCCGACCTCGCCCGACACCTTGACGATGCCCTCGTCGTGCAGCACCGCGTAGATGAGCGCCTCGAGGGTCGCGCCGCGGTCCGCGCCCTCGAAGAAGAAGTCGGTGTGCGGGGTGATGCGGAACGGCGGTTCGGTGAGGCCGAAATGTTCGAGATAGAGCGACACGCTTATTTCTCGAGCCGCGAGTAAAGGGTGGTGCGGTTGATGCCGAGCAGCTTGGCAGCCTGGCTCACGTTGCCGCGCGTGAGGCGCAACGCCGCCTCGATGTAGCTGCGCTCCCACGCCTTGAGCGTCTGGTCGAGGTCGAACTGGCCGCCGCGCTCGAGCTGGCGCACGGCCTCGTCCACGAGAGAAGTTTTTTCCTGCACGACGGATTGCAGGTCGAGCTCGGGCTCGAGCTCCGCCACCGAGAGGCGCTGGCCGGGGTATTTGGCGGCCAGGCGAATCACGATGTTGCGCAGCTCGCGCACGTTGCCGGGGAAGTCGTAGCGCATCCAGCGCGCGGTGGCGGCCTCGTCGAGCTCGAAGGCGTTGTGGCGGAAGTGCTCGAGCAGCGCGAGCTTGTCCTGGTCGAGCTCGCGCAGCGGCGGCACCGAGAGCGTGAACACCGAGAGGCGGTGGTAGAGGTCGGCGCGGAACGCGCCCTCGCGCACCGCGCGGCGCAGGTCGCGGTTGGTCGCGGCGATCACGCGGCAGCGGGCGGTGCGGCGCTGGGTCTCGCCGACGCGCTGGTATTCGCCGTTCTCCAGCACGCGCAGCAGCTTGGCCTGCATGTCGAGCGGCAGCTCGCCGATCTCGTCGAGGAACAGCGTGCCGTCGGCCGCGTCCTCGAAGAAGCCGGGCTTGTTGCCCTGCGCGCCGGTGAACGCGCCCTTCACGTAGCCGAACAGCGTCGGCTCGACCAGCTGCGGCGAGATCGCCGCGCAGTTCAGGCTGAAGTACGCTCGCCCGGCGCGCGGCGACAGGCGATGCAGGCGCTTCGCCACCAGCTCCTTGCCGCTGCCCGACTCGCCCTCGATCAGCACCGGGTAGGGCGCGGCGGCGAACTGCGCGACCTGGTTCTTCAGCTTGGCGAGCGCCGGGCTCGCGCCGACCAGGTCGTCGTCCTCGGCCGCCGGCAGCTCGAGACCGCGCGCCAGCACGCGCGCCAGGCTTGCCGGGTCGGCCGGCTTGGCGACGAACTCCCAGGCGCCGAGCGCGCGCGCGTGGCGCGCGTTCGCGGCGTCGTTCTGTCCCGAGAGCACGAAGATCTTCATCTTCGGCGAGTGCGCGAGCAGGTCGCCGATCAGGCGAAAGCCCTCGTCCGGGGCGTGCGGCGCGGGCGGCAGCCCGAGGTCGACGAGCGCGAGCGGCGGCGGCGCGTCGAGCTGGCGCAGCAGCTCGATCGCGTGCGGCCGCGAGTCGCAGGCGTACACGGTGTACTCGGTGCCGAGCGCGAACGCGAGCGTGTCGGTGATGAGCGGATCGTCGTCGACGATCAGCAGCGCCGGCTTGCCTTCGCGCGCTTCCTGGGCTCCGATTTGTCTAGGCTGCGGCAGCGTGCTCATCGCGGATGCACTTCATGAAGGCGCGCTCGAGATGCTGCTCGCCGTAGCGCGCGCACAATCCGGCCGGCGCGCCGCGAAAGCGCACCCGCCCGCGCTCGAGCACGGCGATCGAAGAGCACAGCTCCTCGACGTCGGCGAGCACGTGCGAGGTGAAGAACAGCGTGCTGCCGCGCGCGCCGAGGCGTGCGAGCAGCGTCTTGACCGCGACGCGCGCGGCCGGGTCGAGGCCGCTCATCGGCTCGTCGAGCACGTAGAGCTCGCGCGGCAGCGCGAGGCAGCCGGCCAGGCCGAGCTTCTGCGTCATGCCCTTCGACAGCGTGCGCACCTGCTGGCCGAGCACGCCGCGCTCGAGCTCGAGCGCATCGAACAGCGCGCCGACGTCAGCTTCGTGGTAGGCGCCGCCGCCGAGCTCGAGCATGATCTGCATGAACTCGCGCGCGCGCAGGTAGTGCGGCGGATTGAAGCGCTCGGGCAGGTACGCGAGGCGCCGGCGCGCCGCCGGATCGCGCGACGGGATGCCGAAGATCTCCACCGTGCCCGAATCATGGGAGGCGAGGTCGAGCATGCACTTGATGAGGGTGGTCTTGCCCGCGCCGTTCGCGCCCACCAGGCCGAACGCCTCGCCCGCCGCGATCTCGAGATCGACGCGCTCGAGCGCCGCCAGTTTTCCGTAGCGCTTCGCGAGTCCCGAAACCCGTAAGGCCGCCCCCATGCTTGATAATATTACGCCGTGCAGCAAACGCAGATTGTTGAAATCCGTGACGTTTCCTTCGGCTATGACCCTGCGCGCCCGGTGCTGCGCGACATCAACCTGACTATCCCGCGCGGCTCGGTGGTCGGCATCATGGGCCAGTCGGGCTGCGGCAAGACCACGCTGCTGCGCATCATCATGGGCGCCCACCTGCCCTCGAAGGGCGAGGCGCGCGTGCTCGGTCACGCGACCGGCAGCCTCGATGGCGCCGGGCTCTACGAGATGCGGCGCAAGATGGGCATGCTGTTCCAGTTCGGCGCCCTGTTCACCGACATGTCGGTGTACGACAACGTCGCGTTCCCGCTGCGCGAGCACGCCGAGCTTCCCGAGGAGCTCGAGCACGACCTGGTGATGCTCAAGCTGCAGGCGGTCGGCCTGCGCGGTGCCGCGCACCTGATGCCCACCGAGCTCTCCGGCGGCATGGCGCGGCGCGTCGCGCTGGCGCGCTCCATCGCCCTCGACCCGCAGCTGATCCTCTACGACGAGCCGTTCACCGGGCTCGACCCGATCTCGTTCGGCGTGATTGTGCGCCTGATCCGCGACCTCAACACCTCGCTCGGCGCCACCTCGATCATCGTCACGCACGACGTGCAGGAGGCGCTCGACGTGGTCGACTACGCCTTCTTCATGGCCGCGGGGCGCGTGATCGCGCAGGGCACGCCCGACGAGATCCGCGCCAGCCCGGAGCCGTTTGTGAACCAGTTCGTGAACGGCAAGCCGGACGGCCCGGTGCCCTTCCACTACGCCGCGCCGCAGTACGCCGCGGACCTGGAACTGGCCTGATGGAGCTCGCCGGCCTGCGCAGCCGCCTCGAGCGGCTCGGCGGCACCGTGACCTCGCAGGTCTGGCGGCTCGGCTACGCCAGCCGCTTCCTGTTCTACCTCGTCATGCATTCCGGCACCGCGCTCAAGCGCTTCCGCCTGACCACCGCGGAGATCTACTTCGCCGGCGTGCTGTCGCTCGTCATCATCCTGGTCTCGGGCCTGTTCGTCGGCATGGTGCTCGCGCTGCAGGGCTACGAGACGCTGCAGCGCTTCGGCGCCTCCGAGTCGCTCGGTGTGCTGGTCGCGCTGTCGCTGGTGCGCGAGCTCGGCCCGGTGGTGGCGGGCCTGCTGTTCGCGAGCCGCGCCGGCTCGGCGATTACCGCCGAGATCGGCCTGATGAAGGCCACCGAGCAGATCTCGGCCATGGAGATGATGGCGGTCGACCCGATCGCGCGCGTGGTGGCGCCGCGCTTCTGGGGCGGCGTAATCTCGATGCCGCTGCTGGCGGCCCTCTTTTCCGCGGCCGGCATCTTCGGCGGCTACCTGGTCGGCGTGCAGCTGATCGGCGTGGACGCCGGCGCGTTCTGGTCGCAGATGCAGGCCGCGGTCGACCTGCGCAACGACATCCTGAACGGCGTGTACAAGAGCATCGTGTTCGGCGTCGCGGTGACCTGGATCGCGGTGTTCGAGGGCTACGACGCCATTCCGACCGCCGAAGGCGTGTCGCGCGCCACCACGCGCACCGTGGTGACTTCGTCGCTCGCGATCCTGGCGCTCGACTTCGTGCTCACCGCGCTGATGTTCACCGGAGGCAATCACTGATATGAACCGATCGATGATCGATCTGTGGGTCGGCGTGTTCGTCGTGGTCGGCTTCGCGGCGCTCATCTTCCTCGCGCTCAAGGTCGGCAACCTGGCGAGCTTCTCGACCGACGACACCTACCAGGTGCAGGCCAAGTTCGCCAACATCGGCGGGCTCAAGGTGCGCGGCCCGGTGAAGAGCGCCGGCGTGGTGGTGGGGCGCGTGGCCGACATCCGCTTCGACAACGAGAGCTACGAGGCGATCGTGTGGATGACCATCAACCTGCACTACCAGTTCCCGCGCGATACCACGGCCAAGATCCTCACCTCCGGCATCCTCGGCGAGCAGTACGTCGGCCTGGAGGCGGGCGGCGACGGCGTGATGCTCAAGAACGGCGACCGCGTGCGCCTCACGCAGTCGGCGGTGGTGCTGGAGAACCTGATCAGCCAGTTCCTGTTCAACAAGGCGGCCGAAGGCAAGCCTGAAGAGAAGAAATGAAGTTCGTGCTGCTGCTGCTGATGTGCGCGCTGGCCGGCTGCGCCGCGACCGGCGAGGAGCGCGACCCGCGCGACCCCTGGGAGGGGATGAACCGCGGCATCTACAAGTTCAACGAGACCTTCGACGAGTACCTCGCCAAGCCGGTGGCGCGCGGCTACGTGAAGCTGCTGCACGAGGAAATCCGCGTGCGCATCGCCAACTTCTTCGCCAACCTGGCCGACCCGTTCATCGGCGTGAACAACCTGCTGCAGGGCAAGTTCGAGGAGGCGGTCAACGACTGGGCGCGCTTCACGTTTAACAGTACGTTCGGCGTGCTCGGGCTGCACGATTTCGCGAGCGATGCGGGCTTGGAGAAGCACAACGAGGACTTCGGCCAGACCTTCGGCCGCTGGGGCAGCGAGCCCGGGCCGTACCTCGTGCTGCCGATCCTGAGCTCGAGCACGCTGCGCGACACCGCGGGGCTCGCGCTCGACTGGACCTTCGACCCGTTGAGCGAGGTGCGGCCGATCAACGCGCGCAACTCGCTGGTCGCGCTGCGCGGCGTCAACACGCGCGCCGAGCTGCTCGATGCGAGCCGCCTGCTCGAGGAGGCGGCGCTCGACAAGTATGTGTTCCAGCGCGACGCCTACCTGCAGCGCCGGCGCAGCCTGGTCTACGACGGCAGCCCGCCGCGCGAGAAACTGGAGTAGCCATGAAAAAACTGCTTGCCCTGCTCAGCCTCACGCTCCTGCCGGCCGCCGCGGCGGCGCAGGACGCCGTGCCGCCCGACGCGCTGGTGAAGACCGTGACGCTCGAGGTGGTGGACCTCATCTCCAAGGACAAGGAAATCAAGTCCGGCAGCCGTGCCAAGCTGATCTCGGTGATCGAAGAGAAGGTGCTGCCGCACTTCAACTTCGGCGCGATGACCGCGCTCGCCATGGGGCAGAACTGGAACAAGGCGAACGCGGAGCAAAAGAGGCAGCTCACCGAGGCGTTCAGGAGCCTGCTGGTGCGCACCTACGCGAGCGCGCTCGCCGCCTACAGCACGCAGAAGTTCGACTTCCGCCCGCTGCGCGCGAAGAGCACCGACACCGACGTGACGGTCAACGTGCGCGTGCTGCAGCCGGGCGCGCAGCCGGTCACGCTCGACTACAGCATGGAGAAGACCGCGAACGGCTGGAAGGTGTACGACGTGATGGTGGGCGGCGTGAGCCTGGTGGCGAACTACCGCACCGAGTTCGCCAACACGGTGCGCGCCTCGGGTATCGACGGCCTGATCCGGGACCTGCAGGCCAAGAACAAGTCGATGGAGAAGAAGTAGGAGGATGCGGGCGTGATCCGGCGCGAAGGGCGGAAAATGATGGTGAGCGGTCCGGTCACCCTCGCCAACGTGGCGGCCCTGCTGGACGAGGGACGCCGTCACCTCGCGGAGGGCGTGCGCAGCGTCGACCTCGGCGAAGTCACCGAGCTCGACTCCTCGCTGCTCGCGCTGGCGCTTGCCTGGCTGCGCGATGCGCGCGCCGCGAAGCGCGAGGTCGCGTTCGCCAACCCGCCGGAGGCCATGCAGACCCTCGCGCGCCTCTACGGCGTGGAAGAGCTGCTGCCCAAAGCCTGAAGGCCATCGAGGTCCGGGAGGTCGAGAAGCAGTACGGCAAGGGCGCCGCTCGCCTGCGCGCGCTCGATCGCGTCAGCCTGTCGATCGAGCAGGGCGAGTTCTTCGGCCTGCTCGGACCGAACGGCGCGGGCAAGACCACGCTGATCAATGTGATTGCCGGCCTGACGCGCGCGGATGCCGGTAGCGCATCGATCATGGGCGCCGACGCGGTGGCCGATTACCGTCGCGCCCGCCGCATGCTCGGCGTGGTGCCGCAGGAGCTGGTGTTCGACCCGTTCTTCACCGTGCGCGAGACGCTGCGCATCCAGTCTGGCTACTTCGGCCTGCGCGACAACGATGCGTGGATCGACGAGGTGATGGCGCACCTCGATCTAACGGGAAAAGCGGACGCGAACATGCGCTCGCTCTCCGGCGGCATGAAGCGCCGCGTGCTCATCGCCCAGGCGCTGGTGCACAAGCCGCCCGTGATCGTCCTCGACGAGCCGACCGCGGGCGTGGACGTCGAGCTGCGCCAGGACCTCTGGCAGTTCGTACGGCGCCTGAACCGCGATGGGCACACCATCGTGCTCACCACGCACTACCTCGAAGAGGCCGAGATGCACTGCCAGCGCATCGCCATGCTGAAGGCCGGGCGCGTGGTGGCGCTCGATGCCACGCACGAGCTGCTGCAGCGCTTTTCCGGCTCGCGCATTACGGCTCGCGTCGTGGCGCGGGACGGCCGACAGCACGTGTTGCAGATCGAGGGCTATTCCACGCTCGAAGGCGAGCTCGCCCGCCTGCGGGCGCAAGGCGTGGAGATCGCCGACATCGAGCTCGACCGCCCGGACCTCGAGGACGTGTTCCTGCGCTTGACCTCCTCATGACCGGCTTCTGGACACTGTTCATCAAGGAGCTGATGCGCTTCATCAAGGTGAGCGTGCAGACCGTGGCCGCGCCGGTGCTCACCTCGCTCCTCTACCTGCTGATCTTCGGCCAGGTGCTGGAGGGGCGCCTCGAGGTGTTCGAAGGGGTGCGCTATACGGCGTTCCTCATTCCGGGCCTGGTGATGATGACCGTGCTGCAGAATTCCTTCGCCAACAGCTCGTCCAGCCTGATGCAGTCCAAAATGACCGGCAACATCGTGTTCGTCCTGCTCGCGCCGATCTCCTACGCCGAGTTCTTCTGGGCCTACGTCGCCGCCTCGGTGGTGCGCGGCATCGCGGTGGGCGCCGGGGTGATGGTGTTTACCGCCTGGTTCGTCGAGCTGCGCCTGGTGGCGCCGTTCTGGACGCTCGGCTTCGCGCTGCTCGGCGCGGGGCTGCTCGGCGCGCTCGGCGTGCTGGCCGGCATCGTCTCGGAGAAGATCGACCAGCTGGCGGCGTTCCAGAATTTCGTCATCCTGCCGCTCACCATGCTGTCCGGGGTGTTCTACTCCATCCACTCGCTGCCGCCGTTCTGGCGGGAACTCTCGCACGCCAATCCGTTCTTCTACATGATCGACGGCTTCCGCTACGGCTTCTTCGGCGCCTCCGACGTGGCGCCGGGCGTAAGCCTGGGGATCGTGGCGCTCGCCTTCGCGATGGTGGCGGGCATCTGCCTCGCGCTGCTTAAATCGGGCTACAAACTGAGAACTTGATGGTCACTCCGGAAAGCGTGAAAAGCGGTATCCAAGCGGGCCTCGCCTGCGAGCACGTGGAAGTGGTGGGCGACGGCCAGCACTTCCAGGCGCTGGTGGTCTCGACCGAGTTCGCGGGCAAGAACCGCGTACAGCGCCATCAGCTGGTCTACAAGGCGCTCGGCGAGCGCATGCGCGAGGAAATCCACGCCCTGTCGATGCAGACCCTTACCCCCGAGGAGTGGAAAAAGGGTGGATAAGCTCAAGATCACCGGCGGCCGGCCGCTGGAAGGCGAGATCCGCCTGTCGGGCGCCAAGAACGCCGCGCTGCCGATCATGTGCGCGGCGCTGCTCACCGCGAAGCCGCTCACGCTCACCAACGTGCCGCTGCTGCGCGACGTCTCCACCATGGCCAGGCTGCTCGCCGAAATGGGCCTCCAGGTGGAGCGCTCGCCCGAAGGCCGCGTGGTTCTGCACGGACCGGCGATCAAGGAGCCGACCGCTTCCTACGAGCTGGTAAAGACCATGCGCGCCTCGGTGCTGGTCCTTGGCCCGCTGCTCGCGCGCTGCGGCCGGGCCAAGGTCTCGCTGCCCGGCGGCTGCGCGATCGGCGCGCGGCCGGTCGACCAGCACGTCAAGGGCCTGGAGGCGATGGGCGCGACGATCGCGATCGAGCACGGCTACATGCACGCCACCGCGGAGCGATTGCGCGGCGCGCGCATCGTCATGGACCTCGTCACGGTGACCGGCACCGAGAACCTGATGATGGCCGCCGCGCTCGCCGAGGGCGAGACGGTGCTCGAGAACGCGGCGCGCGAGCCGGAGGTCGTGGACCTGGCGCGCTGCCTCACCGCCATGGGCGCGAGGATCGAAGGCGCCGGCACCGATGTGATCCGCATCCTCGGCGTGCGCTCACTCGGCGGCGCCGAGTACCGCGTGATGCCGGACCGCATCGAGACCGGCACCTACCTCGCCGCGACGGCGGCCACCGGAGGCAAAGTGCGGCTCGCCGGCGCAGCGCCCGATTCCCTGGTCGCCACGCTCGACAAGCTGCGCGAAGCGGGGGCCCGGGTTTCCACCACAGATCATTCCATCCAGATCGAGATGAGCGAGCGGCCCGGCGCGGTCAGCATCCGCACCGCCCCGTACCCGGGCTTCGCCACCGACATGCAGGCGCAGTTCATGGCGCTCGCCACGGTGGCGAGCGGCACCGCGGTGATCACCGAGACCATCTTCGAGAACCGCTTCATGCACGCGCTGGAGATGCAGCGCCTCGGCGCCGACATCAAGCTCGAGGGCAACACCGCGGTGGTGAAGGGCGTCGAGCGCCTGCAGGGCGCCAAGGTGATGGCCACCGACCTGCGCGCCTCGGCCGGCCTGGTGATCGCCGGGCTGGTGGCCGAGGGCGACACCGTGGTCGACCGCATCTACCACCTCGACCGCGGCTACGAGGCGCTCGAGACCAAGCTGTCCTCGCTCGGGGCGCGCGTGGTGCGCATCAGCTGAGGATTGCTGTAGAATGCGCGCCCCTATGGTTGCTGCACATGGCGAGCATCAGCATCGCGCTTTCGAAGGGGCGGATCTTCGACGAGACCGCTCCGCTGCTCGCGCGCGTCGGCATCCGGCCTAGGGAAAATCCCGAAACCTCGCGCAAGCTGGTGATCGGCACCAACCGCCGCGACCTGCGGCTGGTCGTGGTGCGCGCCACCGACACCCCGACCTACGTGCAGCACGGCGGCGCCGACCTCGGCATCGCCGGACGCGACGTGCTCGTCGAGCACGGCGCCGACGGCCTGTACCAGCCGGTGGACCTCGGCATCGCGGCCTGCCGCATGATGGTCGCGGTGCGCAAGGGCTTCGACTACGGCGCGTTCGTGCGCCAGGGCGCGCGCCTGCGCGTGGCCACCAAGTACGTGAACATCGCGCGCGAGCACTTCGCCGCGAAGGGCATGCACGTCGACCTGATCCGCCTCTATGGCTCGATGGAGCTCGCGCCGATCCTCGGCCTCGCCGACGCGATCGTCGACCTCGTGTCGACCGGCAAGACGCTGAAGGCGAACGGGCTGGTCGCGGTCGAGGAGATCATGCCGGTGTCGGCGCGCCTGATCGTCAACCAGGCCGCGCTCAAGACCAAGCGCAGCGCGCTGCAGCCGCTCATCGACGCCTTCGCCAAGGCCTGCGCGCGATGAAGCTGCGCAGGTTGAATACGAAGGAAAAGGGATTCGAGAAAAAACTCGCGGCCCTGACGCGTTACGACGCCGCGCAGGACCCGAAGGTGCAGAACGCGGTGCGCAAGATCCTCGCCGACGTACGCAAGCGCGGCGATGCGGCGGTTCGCGAGTACACCAGGAAGTTCGACGGGGTGATGCCGAAGCAGTATCCCGTCACCGAAGATTTCCTGGAAAAAATCAGCTCGGCGCGGGCGCAGGCGCTGCGCGCAGCGCACGAGCGCATCCGCACCTTCCACGAGCGCCAGCTGCAGGAGTCCTGGCACTTCACCGATGGCGACGGCACGCGGCTCGGCCAGCAGGTCACGCCGCTCGCGCGCGTCGGGCTCTACGTTCCGGGCGGCAAGGCGGCCTACCCGTCCTCGGTGCTGATGAACGCAGTGCCGGCGAAAGTCGCAGGCGTGGGCGAGATCGTGATGGTGAGCCCGAAGCCGAACCCGCTGGTGCTCGCCGCCGCGGCGCTCGCCGGCGTCGACCGCGTGATCGGCATCGGCGGCGCGCAGGCGATCGGCGCGCTCGCCTATGGGACCAAGCGAATATCACGCGTGGACAAGATCGTCGGCCCCGGCAACGCCTACGTCGCCGAGGCGAAGCGCCAGGTTTTCGGCGAGGTCGGCATCGACATGGTCGCCGGCCCCTCCGAGATCCTGGTGATCGCCGACGGCGCGGCGCCCGCCGACTGGGTGGCGATGGATCTCTTCTCGCAGGCCGAGCACGACGAGTCGGCCCAGGCGATCCTGCTCTCTCCGAACGCGGCGTACCTGGACGCGGTCGAGGCTGCGATCGGAAAATTGATCGTCGAGATGCCGCGTCGCAAGGTCATTGCATCGTCACTCAAAAACCGTGGCGCGCTCATCCTGACCCGTGATCTCGAGGAAGCGTGCGCGGTCGCGAACCGCATCGCGCCCGAGCACCTCGAGCTGATGGTCGAGGATCCCGACGCCTGGTTGCCCAAGCTGACGCGCGCGGGTGCCGTTTTCCTGGGGCAGTGGACCTCCGAAGCGCTCGGCGACTACTGCGCGGGGCCGAACCACGTGCTGCCCACCGCGGGCACGGCGCGCTTCTCCTCGCCGCTCGGCGTCTATGATTTCCAGAAGCGCACCAGCGTGATCGCCGTTTCGCGCGTCGGGGCGCAGAAGCTCGGCAAGATCGCTGCGGTGCTGGCGGAGGGCGAGGGCCTGCCGGCGCACCAGCGCGCCGCCGAGATGAGAATGAAATGAAGCCGCAAGATCTCGTGCGGCCGGAAATTCTCGCGCTCAAGGCCTACCCGGTGGCGCCGTCCGACGGCATGGTGAAGCTCGACGCGATGGAGAACCCGTACCCGCTGCCGGAAGACGTGAGGCGCGAGCTCGCGGCGGTGCTGGCACGCGTCGACCTGAACCGCTATCCGACGCCCAGCCCGCAGAAGCTGCGCGAGGCGATCGCCAGGCGCATGAACGTGCCGGCCGGCATGGAAGTGTTGCTCGGCAACGGCTCGGACGAGCTGATCTCGATCCTGATCACCGCGCTCGCGCGTCCAGGCGCGGCGCTGATGTATCCGTCGCCCACCTTCGTCATGTATTCGATGGGCGCGACCCTCAGCGGCATGCGCGCGCTGCCGGTGCCGCTGCGCGAGGACTTCTCGCTCGACGCCGATGCGTTCATCGCGCGCATGCGGGCGGAGAAGCCGGCCCTGGTGTTCATCGCCTACCCGAACAATCCCACCGGCGTGCTCTACCCGGAGGACGATGTCATCAGGATTCTGAAAGCGGCGAGCGGATTGGTGGTCATCGACGAGGCCTACCACGTGTTCGCCGGCAAGAGCTTCATGCCGCGCCTCGCCGAGTTCGACAACCTGGTGGTGATCCGCACCGTGTCGAAGCTCGGCCTTGCCGGCATCCGGCTCGGCTACCTGGTCGGCCGCCCGGAGTGGGTGGCCGAGCTCGACAAGGTGCGTCCGCCGTACAACGTGAGCGTGCTCACACAGGCCGCCGCTTTGTTCATGCTCGAGCGGCTCGAGGTGCTCGAGGCGCAAGCTGCCCGCATCCGTTCAGACCGGACACGCCTCGGCGAAAGCCTCAAAGCGCTGAAGGGCGTCACGGTATTTCCGTCGGAAGCGAACTTCTTTCTGATCCGCGTGCCCGACGCGGAGCGCGCCTATCAGGCGCTGAAGCAACAGAATGTATTGGTACGCAACCTCAACCCGGGCATCCGCAACTGCCTGCGCGTCACGGTCGGCACGCCGGAGGAAAACCGTATACTGCTCAGCGCTCTAAAAGAATCTCTATGAGAACTGCGGAAGTCACGCGCAATACCAAAGAGACCCAGATCCGGGTCAAGGTGAACCTGGACGGCAAGGGCGCGGCGCGCCTGTCGACCGGGCTGCCGTTCCTCGAGCACATGCTCGACCAGGTGGCGCGCCACGGCATGCTCGACCTCGAGATCGACGCCAAGGGCGACCTGCACATCGACGCGCACCACACGGTCGAGGACATCGGCATCGCGCTCGGCCAGGCGGTGGCGAAGGCGATCGGCGACAAGTCCGGCGTGCGCCGCTTCGGCCACGCCTACGTGCCGCTCGACGAGGCGCTGTCGCGCGCGGTGCTCGACTTTTCCGGGCGGCCGGGCCTCGAGTACCACGTCAAGTTCACGCGCGCGCTGATCGGCGAGTTCGACGTCGACCTGGTGCACGAGTTCTTCCAGGGCTTCGTCAACCACGCGCAGGTCACGCTGCACCTCGACAACCTGCGCGGCGACAACGCGCACCACCAGTGCGAGACCCTGTTCAAGGCCTTCGCGCGCGCCTTGCGCATGGCGTCCGAGCCCGACGCGCGCGCTGCCGGCACCATTCCGTCGACCAAGGGCTCGCTCTAGCTTGGACATCGCGGTGGTCGATTACGGCATGGGGAACCTGAGGTCGGTCTCCAAGGCGCTGGAGCACGTCGCGCCCGGCGCGCGGGTGGTGGTGAGCGCGGACCCGAAAACCATCCTTTCGAGCGAAAGAGTCGTGGTGCCGGGCCAGGGCGCCATGCCCGATTGCATGCGCCAGCTCGCCGCAAGCGGCGCGCGCGAGGCGGTGATCGAGGCCACGCGCACCAAGCCCTTCCTCGGCCTGTGCATCGGCGTGCAGATGCTGTTCGAGCGCGGCGAGGAGGGCGATACGCCCGGCCTGGGCGTGCTGCCGGGGCGCGTTCCCCGGCTTGCCGCCTCGGGCATCCAGATTCCGCACATGGGCTGGAACGAGGTGTTCCAGGCGCGCCCGCACGCCATGTGGCAGGGCATCGCCGACCGCACGCGCTTCTATTTCGTGCACAGCTACTATCCCGCCCCGGCCGAGCCCTCGCTGGTCGCGGCGACCTGCGTGTACGGCGTGCCCTTTACCTGCGCGGTGGCCCGGGATAATATTTTTGCCGTCCAGTTCCACCCCGAGAAAAGCCAGTCCGCCGGCCTTCAGCTCCTCTCCAACTTCGTGCGCTGGCGTCCGTGATTTGATTCGAGCACTGCCGTGCTCATTATTCCCGCGATTGATCTGAAAGACGGCCGCTGCGTGCGCCTGAAGCAGGGCGACATGAGCACCGCGACCGTGTTCTCCGACGACCCGGTGGCGATGGCGAAGCACTGGGCGGCGCAGGGCGCGAAGCGCCTGCACATCGTCGACTTGAACGGCGCGATCGCCGGCCGGCCGAAGAACGAGAAGGTGATCCGCGCCATGATCGCGGCGGTCGGCGACCAGGTGCCGATCCAGCTCGGCGGCGGGATCCGCGACCTCGACGCAATCGAGAGCTACATCGACGCCGGGGTGACCTACGTGATCATCGGCACCGCGGCGGTGAAGAATCCCGGTTTTCTCTCGGATGCCTGCTACGCCTTCCCCGGCCACGTGATCGCCGGGCTCGACGCCAAGGACGGCAAGGTGGCGGTGGAGGGCTGGTCGAAGATGACCGGCCACGATGTGGTCGACCTGGCCAAGAAGTACGAGGAATACGGCATCGAAGCGCTCATCTACACCGACATCGGCCGCGACGGCATGATGAACGGCATCAACATCGACGCCACGTTCAAGCTCGCCCAGCAGCTCAAGACCCCGATCATCGCCTCCGGCGGGCTGAACAGCGTGAAGGACGTGGAAGCGATCTGCGACAAGCTCGTGCCCGAGGGCGTGATCGGCGCCATCGCCGGGCGCGCGCTCTACGAAGGCAAGATCGACCTCAAGCAGGCGCAGGCGGCCGCCGACAAGAAGTTAGGAAAGACCTAGCCGTGCCGCTCGCCAAGCGGGTGATCCCGTGCCTCGACGTCACCGCGGGCCGGGTGGTGAAGGGCATCAACTTCGTCAACCTGCGCGACGCCGGCGACCCGGTGGAGATCGCGGCGCGCTACGACGGCGAAGGCGCGGACGAGCTTACCTTTCTCGACATCACGGCCTCCTCGGACGAGCGCGACATCCTGCTGCACGTCATCGAGGCGGTCGCGAGCCGGGTGTTCATCCCGCTCACCGTGGGCGGCGGCGTGCGCAAGGTGGAGGACGTGCGCCGGCTCCTCAATGCCGGCGCGGACAAGGTGTCGATCAATACCTCGGCGGTGCAGAACCCCGAGCTGGTGCACGAAGCCTCGAGCATCGTCGGCAACCAGGCGATCGTGGTGGCGATCGATGCGAAGCAGAGCGGCGCTTCATGGCAGGTCTACACGCATGGCGGGCGCAAGCCCACCGGCCTCGACGCGATCGAGTGGGCGAAGCGCATGGCCGGCGCCGGCGCGGGCGAGATCCTGCTCACCAGCATGGACCGCGACGGCACGCGCGCAGGCTTCGACCTTGGCCTCACGCGCGCGGTGCGCGACGCGGTGAGCGTGCCGCTCGTCGCCTCGGGCGGCGCGGGCAACGCCGATCACTTCGCCGACGGCGTGCTCGCCGGCGGCGCCAACGCGGTGCTCGGCGCGAGCGTATTTCACTTCGGCGACCTCACGGTGCGCCAGGTCAAGGAGCGCATGCGCGCGCGCGGCATCGAGGTACGGCTATGAGCTATCTCGACGAAGTTCCGTGGAATGGGGACGGCCTCGTCGCGGTCGTCACACAAGAGACGAAATCAGATCGCGTGTTGACCGTGGCATGGATGAACCGGCAAGCCCTGCAGCAGACGGTAGAGAGCGGGCAAGCGGTCTACTGGTCGCGCTCGCGCAACAAGCTGTGGCGCAAGGGCGAGGAGTCCGGGCACGTGCAGAAGGTGGCGGAAGTGCGCCTGGACTGCGACGCGGATGCTATCTTGCTCAAGGTGGAGCAGGTGGGCGGCATCGCCTGCCACACGGGGCGCGAGAGCTGCTTTTTTCGCAAACTCGAGAACGGGAAATGGGTGACGGCGGATCCGGTGCTGAAGGATCCCAAGCTCATCTACAAGAGATGAAACTCGGACAGGCAGAGGCGCTGGAGCGCATCGCGGCGGCGATCAACGAGAGGAAGGGCGGCGACGCGGCGACGTCGTACGTCGCCAAGCTCTTCCAGCAGGGCGACGACGCGATGCTGAAGAAGATCGGCGAGGAGGCGACCGAGGTGGTGCTCGCGGCGAAGAGCGGCGAGCGGCTGCACCTGGTGCGCGAGATCACCGACCTGTGGTTTCACTGCATGATCGTGCTGGCGCGCCACGGCCTCGGGCCGGGCGACGTGCTCGCCGAGCTGCAGCGGCGCGAGGGCATCTCGGGCATCGACGAGAAGGCGGCGCGCAAGAAATGAACGACTGTATTTTTTGCAAGATCGTGCGCGGCGAGATTCCGGCGCAGAAGGTGTACGAAGACGCCGAAGTCATCGCTTTTCCGGACATCCGGCCGCAGGCGCCGGTGCATCTGCTGGTGATTCCGAAGGCGCACGTGGCGAACCTCTACGAGGCGAAGCCCGAGCACCAGTCGGCGCTCGGCAAGATGCTCAGCGTCGCCGGCCGGCTCGCGCGCGAGGCCGGGGCCGCGGACGGGTTCCGCGCCATCATCAACAACGGCCGGGTGGGGCATCAGGAGGTGTATCATGTTCATATGCATGTTCTGGGCGGGCCCGATCCCCTGGGCCCGATGCTCCAGCGCAGGAAATAGCAGGAAGTAGCAACTACGAAGGAGGCGAATATATGGGATCGCTCAGCATCTGGCATTGGCTGATCGTCCTGGTGATCGTGATGCTGATTTTCGGCACCAAGAAGCTGCGCAACATGGGCGCGGATCTTGGCGGCGCGGTGCGCGGCTTCAAGGACGGGATGCGCGAAGGCGCGGAGAAGCCGGCCGATTCGCCGCAGGTCAGCAACAAGACCATCGAAGGCGAAGTGAAGGGCAAGACCGAGCAGAAGGCCTGAGCGGCCTGCCGCGCTTCGCGTCACGTCACAAGGCGCCCGCGCGGCGCCTTTTTGTTCTGTAGGGCGAAATGTTCGACATCGGCTTTACCGAGCTCCTCGTGATCGGCGTGGTCGCGCTCATCGTGATCGGCCCCGAGAAGCTGCCGCGCGTGGCGCGCACCGTCGGCCACCTGGCCGGGCGCCTGCAGCGCTACGTCTCCGACGTGAAGGCCGACATCAACCGCGAGATCGAGCTCGAGGAGCTGCGCAAGATGCGCGACTCGATGCAGCAGGCCGCGTCGAGCTTCGAGAGCTCGGTGAAGAGCGAGATGGACAAGACCGAGAGCGATCTCAACAAGACCGTCGAGGCGGCAGTCAATCCGTCCGAGATCGCAGCGGAAGAGAAGAAGCCCGAGCCGGCCAAGCCCGCGTGAGCGACCAGGAAAGCTTCATGTCTCATCTGGTGGAGCTGCGCCAGCGGCTGATGCGCGCGGTGGCGGCGGTCGGCGTGCTGTTCGTGATCTTCGCTTTTGCGTGGCCCGGCGCTGGGGCGATCTACGACTTCCTCGCCATTCCGCTGATGAGCGCCCTGCCGCAAGGCGCGAAGATGATCGCCACCGGGGTGATCACGCCGTTCATGGTGCCGGTGAAGGTCGCGGCGCTCGCGGCGTTCGTGGTCGCGCTGCCGTACGTGCTGTACCAGGCGTGGGCGTTCGTCGCGCCCGGGCTCTACGAGCACGAGAAGAAGCTCGCGATGCCGCTCATCGTCGCGAGCACGGTGCTGTTCCTGCTCGGCATGGCGTTCTGCTACTACATCGTGTTCGCGCGCGTGTTCTCGTTCATCCACGCCTTCGCGCCGGCCTCGATCACGCCGGCGCCGGACATCGACGCCTATTTCAGCTTCGTGCTCACCATGTTCCTCGCCTTCGGCATCACCTTCGAAATTCCGATCGTGGTGATCGTGCTGGTGCGCATGGGCTTCGTCACGGTGGAGAAGCTGCGCGACGCGCGCCCGTACGTGATCGTCGGCGCGTTCGTGATCGCCGCGGTAGTCACGCCGCCCGACGTGCTGTCGCAGTTCATGCTCGCGGTGCCGATGTGCCTGCTCTACGAGGCCGGCCTGTTCCTCGCGCGCTTCGTCGCGGTGCGGCCCAAGGCCGAGTCCGAATACAAGACGCAGCCCTGACCGTGGACGTGCTCATCATCGACGACCACCCGCTCATCCACGAGACGCTTTCCGTTATGGTGCGCAACGCCATCCCCGGCGCGAGCGTGCACGCGCACAGCGAGCTCGGCGCGGCGATCGTGCAGGGCATGGAGCTGCCCGACCTGCGCGTCGCGCTGCTCGACCTCGGCCTGCCCGGCTACAGCGGCATCGAGGCGCTGGAGCGCTTCCGCAGCGCGTTCCCCAACGTGCGCGTGATCGTGGTCTCGGCCACCGAGGATCCGAAGGTGATGGAGAAAGCCATCGAGGCCGGCGCGGCGTGGTACCTGCCGAAGACCGCGAAGCCTTACGCGATGGTCGCCGCGATCAAATCGACCGCGGGCGTTTAGCCCGCGGCGCAGAAGAGGGGTGGTGGCGAATCAGGGACTCGAACCCCGGACACACGGATTATGATTCCGCTGCTCTAACCAGCTGAGCTAATTCGC
>DASVFV010000059.1:0-41839 GCA_036379875.1 Burkholderiales bacterium
GCCGCCCACCTCCACGCCGACCAGATCGGTGCTGTAGTAGACGCGCAGCCGTCCGCCGTGCAGCGCCGCGGCGGCATCGCGCGCGAACGCGGCGTCGCGCGAGGCGAGCGTGAGCGCGCACGGCAGGCCGCGCGCCACTTCGTCGGCGAACGAAGGCCCCGATAGCGCGCCGCAACGCGGCTGCTCGACGATCTGGTGCGGCAGGAGGCCGCTGTCGCGCTCGAATCCCTTGCACAGCCAGACCAGGGCGCTTTCGCCTTGGATGCTGTTCGCGACCTCTCGAAGCCCCGAAACGGGCACGGCCGCGAGGAACAGATCGGCCGAGGGAAGCTCGGCGGTGATCTTCACGGCAGCGGGGATCGTGACGCCGGGCAGGTAGCGCTCGTTGCGGCGCGTGCGCGCCATGGCCTGCGCCTGCGCGGCGTCGCGCGCCCACAGCGTGACCTCGAGGCGGGGCGCCAGCACCGTTGCGATCGAGGTGCCCCAGGCGCCCGCGCCGAGCACCGCGACGCGCTTCACCGCGCGATTTCGATCTGCGGCTGCGCGCCGCCCGCCTGCTGCTCCTGCTGCACGCGCTGCACGTAGAGCGCCTCGAACGACACCGGCGCGAGCAGCACCGGCGGGAAGCCGCCGCGCACCACCAGGTCCGAGATGGTCTCGCGCAGGTACGGGAAGAGGATGGTCGGGCAGGCGATGCCGAGCAGCGGCTGGAGGTCGTTCTGCGGCACGTTGCGCATCTGGAAGATGCCGGCCTGCACCGCCTCGGCGAGGAACAGCGTGCGCTCGCCGACCTTCGCGGTCACCGTCGCGCTGACGGAGGCCTCGTAGTAGCCCTCGCTGAAAGGCACGGACGCGGTGTCGAGACGCACCTCGAGCTGCGGCTGCGCCTGCTGCATGAAGACCTCGGGCGCGTGCGGGATCTCGAGCGACAGGTCCTTCACGTACACCTTCTCGATCTGGAAGGTGGCCTGGGTGGGCTGCTGCGCTTCGCTCATGAGGTGGCCTTGAGTAGGGGGTCGAGCTTGCCCTCGCGTTCGAGGGCATAAAGATCGTCGCAGCCGCCGACGTGGCGCTCGCCGATCCAGATCTGCGGCACGGTGCGCCGCCCGCTCTTCTTCTGCATCTCGGCGCGCCGCTCGGGCTGCAGGTCGACGCGGATCTTGTCGATCTGCGCGCCCTTCTCGAGGAGCAGGCGTTCGGCCGACTGGCAGAACGGGCACGCCGCGGTGGCGTACATCAGCACCTTCACGCTCACTTCTTTTCCACCGGCAAGCCGGCCTGCTGCCAGGCCTTGAGCCCGCCGCTCAGGTTGACGACGCGCGCGAAGCCCTGCTTCTTCAACACGCCGATCGCCTTGCCGGCGCGCTCGCCGCCGTCGCAATAGACGATCACCGGGCGCTCCTTGCGCTTGGCGAGATCGCCGTCGTCGAGGCGCGACAGCGGCACGTTCTTCGCGCCCAGGATGTGGCCGGCGCCGTACTCGCCCGGATCGCGCACGTCGAGCACCAGCGCATCCTCGCGGTTGATGAGGTGCGTGGCCTCGGCGGTGTTCACCCACGGGCCGCCCGCGCTCTTGCGGAACAGCGGCCAGAGCAGCATCGCGCCGGACACCAACGCGACCACGAACAGCAGGAGATTGTTGCGCACGAACTCCACGAAGCCGGTGATTATAATGAAGCGCCCATGCCCAAGCTCGTTCTCCTGCGCCACGGCGAATCGGACTGGAACCGCGAGAACCGCTTCACCGGCTGGACCGACGTGGACCTCTCCACGCAGGGCATCGCCGAGGCGCGCGCCGGCGGCAAGCTTCTCAAGTCGGAGGGCTACGCCTTCGACCAGGCCTTCACCTCGGTGCTGAAGCGCGCCATCCGCACGCTGTGGATCGCGCTCGACGAGCTCGACCGGCTCTGGCTGCCGGTGGAAAAGAGCTGGCGCCTGAACGAGCGCCATTACGGCGCGCTGCAGGGCCTGAACAAGGCCGAGATGGCGGCCAAGTTCGGCGAGCAGCAGGTGCTGGTGTGGCGCAGGAGCTACGACGTGCCGCCGCCCGCGCTGGCGACCGACGACCAGAGATACGAAGGGCGCGATCCGCGCTATGCCGGCGTGAAGGTGCCGCTCACCGAGTGCCTGAAGGACACGGTGGCGCGCGTGGTGCCCTACTGGGAAGGAACCATCGCGCCCGCGGTACGCGCCGGCAAGCGCGTGCTGGTCGCCGCGCACGGCAACTCGCTGCGCGCGCTGGTGAAGCACCTGGACGGCATCTCCGACGACGCGATCGTCAAGCTGAACATCCCGACCGGCATCCCGCTGGTGTACGAGCTGGACGAGCGGCTCAAGCCGCTCAAGCACTACTACCTCGGCGATCCCGACGAGGTGGCGCGCCGCACGGCCTCGGTCGCCGCGCAGGGGAAAGTCAAGGTCTGAGCCGGCTCCTCCTCCTGGCGGCGGCGCTGGCCGCCTGCAGCGCCTACGGCGCGAGCCAGGAAGAGAACCTCAAGGCGCTGCGCGGGCGCATCGACGCGCTCAACCGCGAGCTGGAGAAGAAGGAAGGCTCGCAGCGCGAAGCGCGCGACGCGCTGCGCGCATCCGAGCGCGCCATCTCCGCGGCGAACCACTCGCTCGTCAAGCTGGGCGAAGAAGCGAAGCGCGTGCGCGCGGAGTCTGCGCGCATCTCCGCGCAGCGCGATGCCCTGACCGCGCAGGTTTCGAGGAGAGAAGCGGCCATCGAGCGCATGCTGGTCGCCTCGGCGGCGAGCGGCGCGCCCGATGCGCTGCGCGTCGCCCTGTCGGGCAACGATCCCGCCGACATCGGCCGGCGCCTCTACTATCTGGGGCGCATTTCCGCCGCCGCGGCCGGCCTGCTCGGCGAGCAGCGCGCCGCGATCGCCGAGCTCGAGCGCCTCGCCGAGGACGCGAAGGGGCGTGCCGAGCGGCTGCGCGAGATCGAGCGCGCGAGCCGCGCGGACCGTGACCGATTGCTCGCCGAGCGCCGCGAGCGCCACCGCGTGCACCAGGCCCTCGCGGCCGATATCCGCAAGAACCGTAAGGAAATGCGCGTGCTGAAGGCCGACGAGACGCGTTTGGCACGGATCGTGGCCGCGCTCGGCGTGGCGCCGATCTCGCTGCGCGACTCGTTCGCGGCGCTGCGCGGCAAGCTGCCGCCGCCGGTGCGGGGGGAACTGACCTTGCGCTTCGGCGCTCCAAGGGGAGCGGCGGGCATGGAGGCGAAAGGCGTGTTCATCCGCGCCCCGGAAGGCCGGCCGGTGCGCGCGATCGCAAGGGGCCAGGTGGTCTATGCCGACTGGATGCGCGGCTTCGGCAACCTGCTGATCGTGGACCACGGCGAGAGCTACCTGTCGATCTACGCCAATAACGAATCGCTGCTGAAGGAGCTCGGCGATGCGGTGGCAGGCGGCGAGACGATCGCCACCACCGGATCGAGCGGTGGCAACGAGGAAACGGGTTTATACTTTGAAATGCGGCACTTGGGCCGAGCCTTTGACCCCCTTCGCTGGGTCAAGCTGAAATAAAGCGAGCGTCATGCACAGCAAGCTTCGCAACATCGGTTTCATGCTCGTCGGCGCGATCGCCGGCGTGCTGGTCAGCCTGAACTTCCAGGCCATCGCGGACCGCGCCACGCGCACCTCGCTCCCGATCGAGGAGCTGCGCGCGTTCACCGAAGTGTTCGGCGCGATCAAGACGAACTACGTCGAGCCGGTGGAGGACAAGAAGCTCATCACCGAAGCCATCAACGGCATGCTCACGGGCCTGGACCCGCATTCCTCGTTCCTGGATGCCGAGGCGTTCCGCGAGCTGCAGGTCGGCACGCAGGGCCAGTTCGGCGGCCTCGGCATCGAGGTCGGCATGGAGGACGGCTTCGTCAAGGTGATCTCGCCGATCGAGGACACGCCGGCGCACAAGGCCGGCATCAAGCCCGGCGACCTGATCGTCAAGCTCGACGACACGCCGGTGAAGGGCATGACGCTGAACGACGCGGTGAAGCGCATGCGCGGCAAGCAGGGCACGCAGATCACCCTCACCATCTCGCGCAAGGGCGAGGCGGCGCCGCTCGTCGTGACCATCACGCGCGCCGTGATCCGCGTGCAAAGCGTGAAGTCGAAGGTCATCGAGCCGGGCTACGGCTGGATCCGCGTGTCGCAGTTCCAGGAAGCGACCGCCGAGCACCTGGTCAAGCACATCGACGCCATGTTCAAGCAGGGCCAGATCAAGGGCCTGGTGTTGGATCTCCGCAACGACCCGGGCGGCCTGTTGCACGGCGCGGTGGCGATCTCGTCGGCCTTCCTGCCGTCCAAGTCGCTCGTCGTGTCGACCGACGGCCGCGCCGAGGACGCGCGCAAGAAGTTCTATGCGAGCCCCGAGGACTACGCGCGCCGCGGCGACGACGTGCTGAAGTCGCTGCCGCAGGCGATCAAGAACGTGCCGATGGTGGTGCTGGTGAACGGCGGCTCGGCCTCCGCCTCGGAAATCGTGGCCGGCGCGCTGCAGGACCACAAGCGCGCCAAGGTGATGGGCACGCAGACCTTCGGCAAGGGCTCGGTGCAGACCATCATGCCGCTCGGCAACAACACCGCGATCAAGCTCACCACCGCGCGCTACTACACGCCGAGCGGCCGCTCGATCCAGGCGCTCGGCATCACGCCCGACATCATGGTCGAGGACCCGACCGACACGCTGGTGCGCGTGCGCGAAGCCGACCTGACGCGCCACCTCGAGAACGGCCGCGTGCCCGAGAAGAAGGAAACGCCCACCGTGACGCGCACCAAGCCGATGCAGCAGCCGGCCGACCTCAAGCCGGTCGAGCTCGGCAACCTGAAGGAAGACTTCCAGCTCCAGCAGGCGCTCGCCTTCCTCAAGGGCGAGCCGGTGAAGAACACGGCGCCGACCGTCGCGCAGACCGACGCGCCGAAGTCCAAACCCACGAACTGAACGACGAGCAGCTCCTCCGTTACAGCCGCCACATCCTTCTCCCGGAAATCGGGATCGAAGGACAAGAGCGGCTGCGGTCTTCGCACGCGCTGATCATCGGCGCCGGCGGCCTCGGCTGCCCCGCCGCGCTCTACCTCGCCGCTGCCGGCGTCGGACGCCTGACCATCGTCGACGGCGACAACGTCGACCTCACCAACCTGCAGCGCCAGATCCTCTACCGCAGCGAATCGGTCGGCAAAGTGAAGGTCGACGCGGCGCGCGCCGCGCTGAACGCGGTCAACCCCGACGTCACGGTCATCGCGGTTCACAAGCGCCTCGAGGACTTCAGCGCGGTCTCGGGCGCGGACGTGGTGCTCGACTGCTCGGACAACTTCAAGACGCGACACGCGCTCAACCGCGCGTGCGTGAAGCATCGCAAGCCGCTCGTGTCCGGCGCCGCGATCCGCTTCGACGCGCAGCTCATGGTGTTCGACCTGCGGCAGAAGGAATCGCCCTGCTACTCGTGCCTGTTTCCGGAAGACGGCGAGGTCGAGGAAGTGCAGTGCTCCACGATGGGCGTGTTCGCGCCGCTGACCGGCGTGGTCGGCGCGATGCAGGCGATGGAAGCGCTCAAGCTGCTGGCCGGCGTCGGCGAGCCAGCGCGCTTCGCGATCCTCGATGCGAAAAGCGCCGAGTGGCGAAGCGTACGCGTGAAGAAGGATCCGACCTGCGAGGTGTGCTCGAAATGAAACTCATCTTCACGGCGCTAGTGCTGTTCGCGAGTTTCCTCGCGACGGCGCAGCCATACCCGTCGAAACCCGTCCGGTTCGTCGCCGGATATCCGCCCGGTGGCGGCGTGGACAACGTCGCGCGCGCACTGGGCGAGAAGCTCTCGCCGCGCCTCGGGCAGCAGGTCGTGGTCGAGAACCGGCCGGGCGCCGGCGGCGCGATTGCCAACGACGTGGTGGCGAAGAGCGCGCCCGACGGCTACGCGCTGCTCGTCGGGCCGATCGGCACGCAGGCCATCCTGCAGTACTCGATCCCCAAGCGCACCTACGACTTCGGCCGCGACCTGGCGGCGGTTTCGCGCATCGGCTACGGCACGATCATCTTCGTGGTCCCGGCGGCTTCGAAAGCGCAGTCGGTGAAGGACTTCGTCGCCATGGCGAAGGCGAGCCCGGGCAAGCTGACGTTCGCCTCGTCGGGCACCGGCGCGCTCATCCACCTGACGGGCGAGCTCTTCAAGCAGGCCGCCGGCGTGGATCTCGTGCACGTGCCGTACAAGGGCACCACGCAGATCCTTCCCGACCTCCTCGACGGCCGCATCGACATGGCGCTCGACAGCGCACCGGCGTACCTCCCGCACCTTAAGGCGGGACGCGTGCGCGCGATGGCGGTCGCCGCGCCCAAGCGCTCCGCGCTGATGCCGGACCTGCCGACCATGGCGGAGGCCGGCGTGCCGGGCGTGGTGTCGCAGACCGACTATGCCCTGTACGCGCCCGCCGGCACGCCGCGCGAAGTCATCGCGCTCCTCAACCGCGAGGTGAACGCGGTGCTGCAGATGGACGACTTCCGCGCGCGCATGGCCGGGCTCGGCATCGAGGTCGCCGGCGGCACGCCGGAATCGCTGCAGGCGGAATACGCGGACGAGCTCGCCAAGTGGGGCAAGGTGATCCGCGAAGCCAAGCTCAAGTTCGAGTGACGCGTCACTCCGGATCGAGCGCCCGCGCCACCCTGAAGCCGGTGCCGAAGCCGAAGATTCGAACCGCCGGGCGGATCCTGGTGCGATGGGCGGAGCGGATCTGCTGCGCAGTGTCGTTCCAGGACCCGCCGCGCAGCACGCGCGTCGGCTCCGCGCAAGAGCCGGTCCATTCCGATCCATCGGCTGGCGCGCCGGCGTAGCTGCCGTGCCAGCAGTCCTGAACCCACTCCCAGACGTTGCCGTGCATGTCGTGAAGGCCGAACGGATTGGCGGGGAACCGGCCGACCGGGGCGGCGTGCTCCCATTGGTCCCGGCCTTCTTTATGGCCGGCGCAGCATTGATCCTTCCCGTAGTTCGCGTGCTCGCGGCTCGCCTGGTCGCCCCACCAATAGCGCGGGCCCGGCGCCGACACGCTCTTTTCGCCGCGCGCCGCGTATTCCCACTCCGCTTCCGTCAGCAGGCGGTAGTGCTTTCCGGTCTTGCGCGAGAGCCACGGCAGATACTCCGTGGTCACGTCGTCCCATGAGACGTTGATCGCCGGCTGCCGGTCGCGTCCCCAGCCGCGATCGTCGGGCCGGTGCCGGCACCCCCCTTCGGCCACGCACGCGTCCCACTCTGCAAACGTCACCTCGAACCTGCCGACCGCAAAGGACCGCGCGATCGTTACCCGGTGCCGCGGACCCTCCCGCTCGTCCACGCGTCCTTCCTCGCCCGCAGCCGAGCCCATCATGAAACTGCCGGCCGGCAGCACCACCATCTCCGGGCACTGCGGGCAATCGCGGAAGCTGGCCGGGCCTCGCTGCGCCGCCGCCGGCGAGGGCATCAACAGGCCGATCAAGCACAGCAGCAGCGCCACGAGCCCTGGTCAGGTCAGCAGATAGCGTCTTTGCGTGGAAAAGCTGTCGCTCGGCTTCTTCGCGAAGCCGCTTTTCGCGTACTGGTGCAGGCAGCCGAGCGAGTAGCGCAGCAGCGCGCCGGCGCGGCCGGGCGCGTCGCCGTCCGAGGCGACGCGCAGCGACTGCTTGAGCGTGGACTCGAAGCGCTCGAAGAACTGGTTCATGCGCGCCTGCAGGCGCTCGTGCTCGCCGACCAGCGCGTCGCCGGTCATCACGCGCACCATGCCGGGGTTCTTCTCGGCGAAGACGAGCAGCATCTCGACCAGCTTCTCGCACTGGCGGTGGCCGTCGGCCTCGTCGGAAGTGATCTGGTTCGCCAGGGTGAACACCGAGCTCTCGATGAACTCGATCAGCCCTTCGTACATCTGCGCCTTGGAGGCGAAGTGGCGGTAGAGCGCCGCTTCGGAGACGCCCAGCTTCTCGGCGAGCGCGGCGGTGGTGATCTTCTCCCACTTCGGCGCCTCGAGCATTTGCGCGAGGGCCTTCAGGATCTCGAGCCGGCGTTCGCCTTTGGCGCGGGGCATCTAGGGTCGAATTTTACTTGGCAGTTCAGTCACGGAGGAGATCCGGATATCGACGTAAGGCACGCGCCGGCCGCTCGGGCTCACCCAGACCGTCGACATGCCGAGGCGGTGGGCGGCGCGCAGGTTGTCGAGCGAGTCGTCGATGAAGGCGCAGCGGTGCGGATCGAGGTGGTGGGCGCGAATCAGCACGTGAAACCCGTGCGCATCGGGCTTGCCGCGGTACCGGGCGTCCTCGATGGTGTAGACCGCCTTGAAATAGCGCCGCAGCCCGATGCAGCGCAGCACTTCTTCCACGTAGTGGCGCGGCGCATTGGAGAACACGAGCTTGGTCCCGCCCAGGCGCAGGAGCGCATGCCGCACCGCATTCTCGTGCACCACCATGTCGGCGAGCTCCGGGAACACATGCGTCTCGGCGAGGAAGCGCTTCGGATCCATGCCGTGGTGGCGCATCAGGCCGCGCAGCGTGGTGCCGTAGCGCTGCCAGAAATCGCGCCGCATGCGGTTCGCGCCCTCGTCGTCTACGCCGAAGGTTCTCTTGAGAAACGCGTTCATCTGGTCGTGCATCGATGGAAAGATGCGCGGCCGCGCGTCGTGCAGCGTGTTGTCGAGGTCGAAGATCCACACCCGCCGCGAGGGCGGCAACCGCGAGATCCTCACTACTTGCTTCGGATGAGGGTGCCGACGCCCTGGTCGGTCAGGACTTCGAGCAGCAGGGCGTGCGGCACCCGGCCGTCGATGATGTGCACGCTCTTCACGCCGCTTCTCGCGGCGTCGAGCGCCGAGCCGATCTTCGGCAGCATGCCGCCGGAGATCACGCCTTTCGCCACCAGGTCGTCGACCTTCCTCGGCGTGAGCCCGGTGAGCAGCTTGCCGTCCTTGTCGAGCACCCCCGGCGTGTTGGTGAGCACCACCAGCTTCTCGGCGCGCAGCACTTCGGCGAGCTTGCCGGCCACCAGGTCGGCGTTGATGTTGTAGGTCGTGCCGTCGCGCCCGGTGCCGATGGGCGCCACCACCGGGATGAATCCGCCCGCCTCGAGCGCCTGGATGACCGCCGGGTCGATCGACTCGATCTCGCCCACCTGGCCGAGGTTCTCCTTGGAAGGCAGGGTCAGCTTCTTCGCGTGGATGAACGCGCCGTCCTGGCCGGTCAGGCCGACCGCCTTGCCGCCGGCCTGGTTGACGAGCTCGACCACTTCCTTGTTGACCTGCCCGCCGAGCACCATCTCGACCACGTCCATGGTCTCGCGGTCGGTGACGCGCATGCCCTGGATGAACTCGCCCTTCTTGCCCAGGCGCGCGAGCATCTCCTCGATCTGCGGCCCGCCGCCGTGCACCACCACCGGGTTCATGCCGACGAGTTTCAGCAGCACCACGTCATGCGCGAACGAGTTCTTCAGGAGCTCGTCCGTCATGGCGTTGCCGCCGTACTTCACGACGATGGTCTTGCCGTGGAAGCGCTGGATGTAGGGCAGCGCCTCGGCGAGGACGCGCGCCTTCTCGGCGGCTTCCCGGGAATGATTGGAAGGTGAAACGAGGGGGGCGTTCATGAACGCCCCCCATACTACCGAAAAACCTACTGGATCGAGATCTGCTTGCGCTGCGCGGCCGCCTTCTTCGGCAGCTTGAGCTCGAGCACGCCGTCGCGGAACTTCGCTTCGGCGCTGGCCTCGTCCACTTCCTGCGGCAGCGTGAAGCTGCGCGACACCTTGCCGTACACGCGCTCGGTGTGCAGCACGCGCTCGTCCTGGCTCGCTTCCCTCTCGCGCTTGACCTCGGCCGCGAGGGTGACCTGCGAGCCGTCGATCGTGACCTGGATGTCTTCCTTTTTCACCCCGGGCAGCTCGGCGGTGACGGTGTAGGCGCCGTTCTGCTCGGCTACGTCCACCTTCATGCGCGGCAGGGCTTCCGCGCCGCGGCCTTCATAGGCGACCGGGCGAACCAGGAAACCTTTGAACAGATCGTCAACGAGGTCGTTGAACGGGTCGAAACGGGTTACTGTGGTCATGTGGCACTCTCCTTTCCTGAGCCTGTACCCGGGAGGTAGGGGCGGCATGGCCGAATTCAAGGCCCCCGAACGCTGCGCGCGCTGCGGCGCGGAATTCCACTGCGGGCGCAACGACGCGGAGGAGTGCTGGTGCGCCGGGCTGCCGCCGCTCACCCCGGTGGCCGGCCGCAGCTGCCTGTGCCGGGGTTGCCTGGAGGAAGAGCTTAAAGAACGAACCTAGCCAGGTCCTCGTTCTTCGCGAGATCTGCCAGCCTGGCGTCCACGTAGGCCGCGTCGATCTTCACCGTGCCGGCGCCGTGCTTGCCGGCGTCGAAGGAGATCTCCTCGAGCAGGCGCTCGAGCACGGTGGAGAGCCGCCGCGCACCGATGTTCTCGGTTTTCTCGTTGACCTGGAAGGCGAGCTCGGCGATGCGCCGGATCGCCTCCGCACGGAAGTCGAGCGTCACGCCCTCGGTCGAGAGCAGCGCCTGGTACTGCTTCACCTGGCTCGCGTCGGTCGACACCAGGATGCGCTCGAAGTCGTCCACCGACAGCGAGTCGAGCTCGACGCGGATCGGAAAGCGGCCCTGCAGCTCCGGGATGAGATCGGAGGGCTTGGCCATGTGGAAGGCGCCCGAAGCGATGAACAGGATGTGGTCGGTCTTCACCATGCCGTAGCGCGTCGACACCGTGGTGCCTTCGACGAGCGGCAGCAGGTCGCGCTGCACGCCCTGGCGCGACACGTCGGCGCCCTGCAGCTCCGAGCGGCTCGCGATCTTGTCGATCTCGTCGAGGAACACGATGCCGTTCTGCTCGGCGTTGGCGAGCGCGCGCGCCTTGAGGTCCTCGTCGTTGATGAGGCGCACCGCCTCCTCCTCGGTGAGCGCCTGCAGCGCGTCGCGGATCTTCATCTTGCGCAGGCGCCGCCGCCCGCTGCCGATGCCCGACAGCATGCCCTGGATCTGCGAGGTGAGCTCCTCCATGCCCGGCGGCGCGAGGATTTCCATGGTCGGCTGGGTCACCGCGACCTCGATGTCGACCTCCTTGTCGTCGAGCTCGCGCTCGCGCAGCTTCTTGCGGAAATTCTGGCGCGTCGGGGAATCCGCGCTTCCTACCAGCACGTCGAGGATGCGCTCCTCGGCGGCGTCCTGCGCGCGCGTGCGCACGCCGCGCATCGCCTGCTCGCGCGTCTGCTTGACGCTGATCTCGACCAGATCCCTCACGATCGTGTCGACGTCGCGCCCGACGTAGCCCACCTCGGTGAACTTGGTGGCCTCGACCTTGATGAACGGCGCATCCGCCAGGCGCGCGAGGCGCCGCGCGATCTCGGTCTTGCCCACGCCGGTCGGCCCGATCATCAGGATGTTCTTCGGCGTGATCTCGGTGCGCATCGGCTCGGCGACCTGCTGGCGGCGCCAGCGGTTCCTGAGCGCGATCGCCACCGCGCGCTTGGCTCTTCCCTGCCCGACGATGTACTTGTCGAGCTCGTGCACGATCTCCTGCGGCGTCATCCCGCTCACTCGAGGCTTTCGATGCTGATCTGCTGGTTGGTGTAGATGCAGATTTCTCCGGCAATGGAAAGCGCTTTGCTCACGATTTCCCTGGGGGACAACGAGCTGTTTTCCAGCAACGCGCGCGCGGCGGCTTGCGCGTACGGCCCGCCCGAGCCGATCGCGAGAATGCCGTGCTCGGGCTCGAGCACGTCGCCCGCGCCGGTGATCACGAGCGAGCGCTCCTTGTCCGCCACCGCGAGCATCGCCTCGAGGCGGCGCAGGATGCGGTCGGTGCGCCAGTCCTTGGCGAGCTCGACCGCGGAGCGCATCAGGTTGCCCTGGTGCTTGTCGAGCTTGCCTTCGAAGCGCTCGAACAGGGTGAAGGCGTCCGCGGTACCGCCGGCGAAGCCGGCCAGGATGCGGTCCTGGTAGAGCCGCCGCACTTTGCGCGCGCCGCCCTTCACGACGACCTGGCCGAGCGTGACCTGGCCGTCGCCGCCGAGCGCCACGGCTGCGCCGCGGCGAACGGAAAGAATGGTGGTGCCGTGGAATTGTTCCATCGGGGGCAGATGAGGGTTGCGGCGGGGCATTCAACCCCGCCGGCACGGCAAATTTACTTCGCGGGCACTGCGTCCGTCAGGCGGTAGAAGATGCCGCTCGGATCGTCCTTGAGCACGGTGAGCTTGCCGCTCAGCACCAGCGCGTCGAAGGTGTATTTCACCGGCGTCTTGCTCTTCACTTCCACCATGCTTTCCGGCCCGCCGGGCAGGCAGAACGCACAGGTCTGCGGCATCGCGCTCAATACGAAGTGCGACTGCTTGTCGCCGACCTCGAGCGGCATCATGAAGCCCTGCACCTTCACTTCCTTCTGGTCGAGCGCCGAGATTTCCTTGGCAAACTGCGGCACGTAGCGGTCCTTCTGCTTGACCAGCTCGACTTGCGAGAAGGTCTTCCAGGACACCACGTCCTTGCGCTCCGGCAGCGGCTTGAACTGGTTCGGGTCCGCGCCCGGCGGCGCCGGATGCTGCGCAACGGCGCTGAGCGGGAAAGCGAGGGCGGCGAGCAGCGTCAGGAGCCTCATGGGTGCAATCCTACGCCTGGACGAGTGTTCGCGATACGTCGGTCCGATAGGCGCGCCAGGCCGGCACGAGCGCCGCGATCACACCCACGGCGAGCGCGATGGCGGCCACCCATAGCTCTTCCGGACGCCATTGCAGCCCGGTCACCGGGTAGCTTTGCTGGCGTTCCAGCCAGGCGCCGAGCAGCGCAGCGAGCGCATGACCCAGCAGCAGGCCGAGCGCCACGCCGAGCAGCGAGAGGACGAACGCCTCGCCGAGCAGCAGGCCGAACAGGCGCGCGGGCGAAGCGCCGAGCGCACGCATCAGCGCGAGCTCGTAGCGCCGCTCCTCGAGCGCGCTATAGAGCGCGATGAACACCGACAGCCCGGCCGCCAGGATCAGCACCGCGGCGAAGCCGCGCAGCGCCTCGACGCCGACGCCCACCATGCGGAACAGGCGCGCGGTTTCGTACGCGGGCGACGCGGCCTGCAGCTCGCTCTGTGAATTGATCTGGCGCGGCAGCGCGGCCGCGGCGAGCGGCGACGCGTACTGCACCAGCACCACGGTGACCTCGCGCGCCTCCTCCGCCACTTTTTCATGAACGTCCCAGACGCTTTCGATGGACGTCAGCACCAGCCGATCGATGACCGAGCCGGTCTTGGCGAGCACGCCGACCACGGTATAGCCCTCCTCGTGCTCTTCGCCCGGTTCGCTGCCCATGCCGTGCGCGCCTTTGAACGTGGCGCCCACCCCGGCGCCGGTGCGCTGCGCGACTTCCCAGCCGAGCACCGCTTCCATCGGCTTGTCGTAGAACCGCCCGGCGCGCAGCTCGGCGCCGTAATGCTCCGCATACGCCTTCTCGGCGCCGACGATGCGGCTGCCTTGCCAGCTATCGCCGAGCGCGAGCGGCATCGCGCGCTTGACCATTCTGTTCTTTGAAAGCAGAGCCACCGTTGACAGCGGAATGTTGCCGGTCGGCGCGTCGAGGTGATAGATGCCCGAGAGCATGAGCTGCATCGGGCTGCCTTTCGCGCCGACCACGAGGTCGATGCCTCGAGCATCGCGCTGCATGCGCTCCTCGGCCTGCCCGACCACGAGAAGCAGCAGCACGATGGTACCGACGCCGAGCGCGAGAAGCAGCACGCTGAGCGCGGTGTTGAGCGGACGCGCGCGCAGGTAGCTGGCCGAGAGCGTCGCCAGGTTCAAAGTTCCAGCCTTTCGCGGAACTTGCCCTTCACGCGCGCGTCGTGGGTCGCGACGACCAGCGTCGCGCCGTGGCGCGCCGCCTGCTCGGTGAGCAGGTCCACGACCTTGGCGGCGGCGCCGTCGTCCAGGTTGGCGGTCGGCTCGTCGGCGAGCAGGAGCTTCGGCCGGTTCACCACCGCGCGCGCGATCGCGACGCGCTGCTGCTCGCCCTGCGACAGCTCGCTCGGCCGCCGTGCGCTCTTTTGCGCGACCCCCAGAGCGCCGAGCGCGTCATCGATTCGCCGGTCGTCCTGCGGCGCCTTGGCGAGGTATTGGGCGAGGCGCAGGTTGTCGCGCACGCTCAAGTGCTTCACGAGGTGCAGCGCCTGCAGCACGATGCCGACGGTGGTGGCGCGCCAGCGGTCCATGCGGGCGCCATCGAGCTTTTGCAGCTTCTCTCCGGCCACTTCCACCTCGCCTTCCGAGGGATGGATCAGGCCGGCGACGACATGCAACAAGGTGGTCTTGCCGCAGCCCGACGGACCGAGCACCAGCCAGCGCTCGCCCTGCGCGACCTTCCACTCGGGCACGCGCAGCGCCTCCACGGCGCCATAGCGGTGCGCCAGGCCGCGGACCGCAATCATCTATTTAGCCAGGCACTCCTCGAGGCCGGCGATGAAGATGTCCCTGGGCAGCTTCTTGCCGATGAAGACGAGCAGCGAGCCCTTCTTCTCGTTCTTGCCCCAGGGCTTGCCCACGTCCCCGCCCATCATCATGTGGACGCCCTGGAACACCACGCGCTCCTTCTTGCCCTTCATCCAGAGGATGCCCTTGTAGCGCAGCAGGTCCGGGCCGTAGACCTGGATCATGCCGGACAGGAAGCTCTCCAGCTTCTGGCCGTCGAACGGCTTGTCCGACTTGAACACGAACGACTCGACCTCGTCGTGGTGCTCGTGCGCGATGCTGGTGAGGAACTCCGGGTCCAGCTCCAGAATGGCATTCAGGTTGAAGCCGCGGATGTCGAGCACTTCGTTGAGCGGCGCGTTGCCGAAATGCACCTTCTTGATCGGCGCGCGCGGATTCATCTTTTTCAACCTTTTGATCAGCTGGTCGGTCTCGGCTTCGGCCGCCAGGTCCGTCTTCGAGAGCAGGATGCGGTCGGCGAACCCCACCTGCTCCTGCGCCTCGTGGAATTCGTCGAGCTGCTTCGGCGCGTGCTTGGCGTCGACCAGGGTGATGATCGAGTCGAGCAGGTAATAGTTGCCGATCTCCTCGTCGGTGAAGAAGGTCTGCGCCACGGGGCCCGGGTCGGCCATGCCGGTGGTCTCGATCACCACGCGGTCGAACCGGAGCGAGCCGCTGTCGCGCTTCTCCTTCAGCGTGCCGAGGATGCGGATCAGGTCGCCGCGCACCGTGCAGCAGATGCAGCCGTTGTTCATCTCGACGATCTGCTCGTCGGACTTCTCGATGATGTCGCCGTCGACGCCGGTCTCGCCGAACTCGTTCTCGATCACCGCGATGCGGTGGCCGTGGTCCTCCTTGAGGATGCGGTTGAGCAGCGTGGTCTTGCCGCTGCCGAGAAAGCCGGTGAGGATGGTGACGGGCACCATGTCCTGCTCTTGCATGCCGAACTCCTAAGCGAAGGGCGGGATTTTAAACCCGCCGGCGGCCAACGCTCAGTCGATCAGCCGATACGCGGGAAGCGTGAGGAACTCGACGTACTGGTCGTCGGTGGTGATGTTCTCGAACAGCTCGGCCGCCTCGTCGAGCTTGCCCTCGGCGCCGGCATTCTTCACCTTGGCGAGCTCTTCGGCGAGCAGCTTCTTGAACAGCTCGGCGGTGACCTTGCGGCCGTCCTCGAGCACGCCCTTGGGCGAGCGGATCCACTGCCAGATCTGCGAGCGCGAGATCTCGGCGGTGGCGGCGTCTTCCATGAGGTTGTAGACCGGCACGCAGCCGTTGCCGGCCAGCCAGGCGCCGATGTACTGGATGCCGACCGAGATGTTGTTGCGAATGCCCGCTTCGGTGATCGGGCGCTCGGGCTGGAAGTCGAGGAGCTGCTGCGCGCTGACGTTGACGTCCGGGCGCTGGCGGCCGTACTGGTTGGGCTGCGGCATATGCTCGTCGAACACCGCTTTCGCGACCGGCACGAGGCCCGGATGCGCCACCCAGGTGCCGTCGCAGCCGTCGGTCACTTCGCGCAGCTTATCCTGGCGCACTTTCTCGATCGCCGCTTCATTCGCCGCCGGGTCGTTCTTGATCGGGATCTGCGCCGCCATGCCGCCCATCGCGGGCGCGCCGCGGCGGTGGCAGGTCTTCACGAGCAAGAGCGCGTACGCGCGCATGAACGGCGCGAGCATCGTGACCTGCGAGCGGTCGGCGAGGCAGAAGTCCTGGTTGGCGCGGAATTTCTTGATGCAGGAGAAGATGTAATCCCAGCGCCCGATGTTGAGGCCCGCCGAGTGCTCGCGCAGCTCATGCAGGATCTCGTCCATCTCGAAAGCGGCGACCACGGTCTCGATCAGCGCGGTGGCGCGGATGGTGCCGGCCGGAATACCGATTTCGTTCTGGGAGAAGACGAAGATCTCGTTCCAAAGCCGCGCCTCGAGGTGCGACTCCATCTTCGGCAGGTAGAAGTACGGGCCCGAGCCGCGTTGCAGCAGCTCCTTCGCGTTATGGAAGAAGTAGAGCGCGAAGTCGAAGATGCCGCCGGACACCGGCCTGCCGTCGATCGTCACGTGCTTCTCGTCGAGGTGCCAGCCGCGTGGCCGCGGGATGAGCACCGCGGTCCTGTCGTTCAGCCTGTACTGCTTGCCGTTCTGCTCGAAGGTGATGGTGCGGCGCACTGCGTCGCGCAGGTTGAGCTGCCCGTCGATCATGTTGTGCCAGGTCGGGCAGTTTGCGTCCTCGAAGTCCGCCATGAAGGTGGACGCGCCACAGTTGAGCGCGTTGATCACCATCTTGCGGTCGGTCGGCCCGGTGATCTCGACGCGGCGGTCGAGCATGTCCTTCGGCTGCACGGCGACTTTCCATTCGGACTCGCGCACGCTCTTCGTTTCCGCGAGGAAGTCGGGCTTCGCGCCGGCGTCGAATTCCTTTTGGCGCTGCGCGCGCCGCGCGAGCAGCTCCTGGCGGCGCGATTCGAACTTGCGGTGCAGCTTGGCAACGAATCCCAGCGCCTCCGGGCTCAGGATCTGCGCGAACTCTTTGCTGATCGGGCCGGAGATCGCGACGCCCTGAGGGAGAGGTTGGGACATGTGCATTGCACCATTCTATTACGCGAATGTGGCACTGCAACATGATTTGCTGGGCCGAAGGGAGTAAGGTCGCCTTTCAACCCACGGCGCTGGATTTCGCATCATGAAAAGCTACAACATCCTCATCCTCGGAGCCTCCTATGGCTCGCTGCTCGGCACCAAGCTGCTGATGGCCGGGCACAACGTCAACCTGGTCTGCCTGCCGGCGGAAGTGGACGCGATCAACACCGGGGGCGTGCGCGTGCGCATGCCGATCAAGGGACGCGAGGGCCTGCTCGAAATCCATTCCTGGAAGCTGCCCGGCAAGCTGCACGCGGAGGGGCCGGACACCGTCAAGCCGTCGGAGTACGACCTCGTCGCGCTCGCCATGCAGGAGCCGCAATACCGCGCACCCGGCGTGCGCCAGCTCCTCGACGGCATCGCCAAGGCGAAAGTGCCGTGCATGTCGATCATGAACATGCCGCCGCTCCCCTACCTGGCGCGCATCCCGGGCGTATCGACCAAAGAGCTGCGCTCCTGCTTTACGGATGCGACGGTCTGGGACAGCTTCGATCCGAACTTCATGACGCTGTGCAGCCCCGACCCCCAGGCGTTCCGCCCGCCCGAGGAGAAGGTCAACGTGCTGCAGGTGCGGCTGCCCACCAACTTCAAGTCGGCGCGCTTTCCCTCCGATGCCCACACGCAGATCCTCAAGGACCTGGAGCAAGGCATCGAGGCCGCGCGCTTCGAGAAGCTGGAAATCCCGGTGAAGCTCAAGGTGCACGACTCGGTGTTCGTGCCGCTCGCCAAGTGGGCGATGCTGATCGCCGGCAACTACCGCTGCATCACCAAGGAAGGTCCGCGCGCCATCAAGGACGCGGTGCATTCGGATTTGAACGCAACGCGCGCCACCTACCAGTGGGTGGTGAACCTGTGCCTGATGCTCGGTGCGCAGGAGGGCGACCTCGTGCCGTTCGAGAAATACGCCGCCGCGGCGCAGAGCCTCGGCAGCCCCTCGTCGGCCGCGCGCGCGCTCTACGCCGGCGCGCCGTACATCGAGCGCGTCGACCGGCTGGTGCAGGCGATCGCCGCGCAGAAGGGCCTCAAGCTGCCGATCCTCGACGAGATCGTCGGCCTGGTGGACGTGAGGCTCGAAGCGAACCGGAAAAAAGCGGCCTAGGTCTCCTCGGCGTCGTTTCCCTCGATGCCGAGCTCCTGGATCTTGCGCGTGATCGTATTGCGGCCCATGCCGAGCAGGTTGGCGGCCTCGATGCGCCGTCCCCCGGTGCGCGCGAGCGCCCGGGCGATGAGCGCGCGCTCGAACTGACGCCCGAGGGAATCGAGGATTCCGGTGTCGCCGCGCGCGAGCCGGCGCTCCACCTCCTGCTCGAGCGCCGCCACCCAATCCGAGGCGCTCACAACCTGATCGCGGAATTCGGGCGGCAGGTTGCCGAGATCGATCACCTGGCCCGGCGCCATCACGGTGAGCCAGTGGCAGAGGTTTTCGAGCTGGCGCACGTTGCCGGGAAACTCGAGGCGCGCGATGTGCGCGAGCGCGTCGTCCGCGATGCGCTTGGGCTCGACGCCGAGCTGCTGGGCGCTGCGCGCCAGGAAATGCCGGGTGAGAAGCGGGATGTCCTCGGCGCGCTCGCGCAGGCTCGGCAGCCGCAGGCGAATCACGTTCAGCCGGTGGTAGAGGTCCTCGCGGAAAGTGCCTTCGCGCACGCGCTGCTCGAGGTTCTGGTGCGTGGCCGCGATCACACGCACGTTGGCCTTGATCTGCTGGTGGCCGCCGACGCGGTAGAAGGTCCCGTCCGAGAGCACGCGCAGTAGACGGGTCTGCAGCTCGGCCGGCATGTCGCCGATCTCGTCGAGGAACAGCGTGCCGCCCTCGGCCTGCTCGAAGCGCCCGCGGCGCTGCTGCTGCGCGCCGGTGAACGAGCCGCGCTCGTGCCCGAACAGCTCGCTCTCGAGAAGGTCCTTCGGCATCGCCGCGGTGTTGATGGCGATGAACGGGTGGCGCGCGCGCGCACTGTGGCGGTGCAGGGCGCGCGCGACGAGCTCCTTTCCGGTTCCCGACTCGCCGGTGATGAGAACCGTGGCGTTCGACTGCGAGAGCCGGCCGATCGCGCGGAACACCTCCTGCATCGCGGGCGCCTGGCCGAGGATGTCTTTGGTCTCGACGGTGGTTTCCGCGTCCTGGCTCTCGCGCCGCCGCTCCTCCAGCGCGCGGCGGATCAGGCCGACCGCCTGGTCGATGTCGAAGGGCTTGGGCAGGTATTCGTACGCGCCGCCCTGGAACGCAGCCACTGCGCTGTCGAGATCCGAGTACGCGGTCATCACGATCACCGGCACCGCGGGATAGCGCTGCTTCACCGCCTGCAGCAGCTCCAGCCCCGAGCGCCCCGGCATGCGGATATCGGACACCAGCACTTCGGGCGTCGCGCCGGACAGCGCGTCGAGCGCTTCCTGCGCGGAGGAGAAGGAGTTGAAGGCGATGCCTTCCCGGCTGAGCGCTTTCTCGATCACCCAGCGGATGGAGCGGTCGTCGTCGACGATCCAGACCGGTTTCATCTGATCGGCAGCAGGATCCTGAATATGGTTCGGCCCGGCTGCGATTCGAACTCGACGACGCCGTGGTGGTAATGCACGAACGTCTGCGCGAGCGAGAGTCCCAAGCCGGTGCCGCCTTCCCTGCCCGAAACGAGCGGATTGAAGATCCGGTCCTGGATCTCCTCCGGCACGCCCGGGCCGTCGTCGATCACTTGCAATTCTAATGCCAGCCGATAGCGCTGCCTGAGGATCGTGACCTGTCTCACCGCCCGGGTACGAAAGCAGACATTCTCAGAACCGACTTGTGCGGCGTTGCGCGCGATGTTGAGCACCGCCTGGATGAGCTGCTCGCGGTCGCCCTGGATCTCCGGCAGGCTCGGGTCGTAGTCGCGCACGATCTCGATACCGAACTCGGCCTTCACCAGGCTCCTCACGCGCTCCAGCACCTCGTGCATGCCGAGCGGCTCGACGTGCGGCGCGCGGTGCGGGGTCAGCATGCGGTCCATCAGGGTCTGCAGGCGGTCGGCTTCCTTGATGATCACCTGCGTGTATTCGCGCAGCTCGGGTTTCTCCAGCTCCCTTTCCAATAATTGCGCGGAGCCGCGCAGGCCTCCGAGGGGATTCTTGATCTCATGCGCGAGATTGCGGATCAGCTCGCGGTTGGACTGCTGCTCCGACTCGATGCGCGCCTCGCGCTCGATCCTCAGCTGCTCGCTGATCGGGCGCAGCTCGGCGAGCAGCGCCGCGCCGAAGGCGTCGATGCGCGTCACGGTGCAGGACAAGGGCACGGGCTGGCGCCCGGTGCGCACGTAGGTCACGTTGCGCGCCGAGTAATCCCAGTGGATGACGCGCGCCTCCTCGAGCGAGCGCTCGAGAGCCTCGCGCTCGGCGAACAAGCCGAGGAACGGCTGGCCGAGCAGGCTGCGCGCGCCGGTGGTGAGCAGGTTCTCCGCGGCGGGATTGGCGTAGCGCACGGTGAACTCGTCATCGAGCACCACGACGGCCGTGGCCAGCAGGTCGAGGCCGGCGAACGAGGCGGCCACTGACTTATTTCAGGTTGCCGAGCTCGCGCTGGAGCGCTTGGATGTTCTTTTCGTGGTTCTGGACCGTGTCCACGTACGGTTGCAGCCGCTCCTGGACGCGCGCGTAGTTGCGCTCGTCGCCCGAGCGCACCGACTCCTGCTCGGCGAGCGCCTGCTTGGCGGCGGCAAGCGCGCGCTGCTCCGAGGCGAGCTCGCGCTCGAGGATCTGGCGCTGGCGATCCTTCGCGGCCGCGCTCATGGTCGGCGATTCGCGCGGGAAGTTGGACGCCGAGCGTGAAGGCGCCGGACGATACGGCGGCGCGACGTTGATCTGGCTCGTCACCAGCTCGCACTTCTGCTTCTCGGCCTGGCGCCGGTCGTTGGTGTAGGTGATCTGCCCCGACTCGTTCCGGCACTTGAAGATCTCGGTGACGCCCTGCTGGGCCTGGGCGAGCGCGCTCATGGCCGGCAGGCCGAGCAGCACGAAGCCGAGCGCCGCGATCCGAAGCATGAGCTAAGTGTATCAAGGCAAAAGAAAAGGGGCGGCTCCATGGTCAGCGGAGCCGCCCCCTTTGCCTTGTGCGTCCGCAGCATCAGGACGCGTAATACATGTCGAACTCGACCGGATGCGTGGTCATGCGGAACCGGGTGAGCTCGTCGTTCTTCAGCGCGATGTACGACTCGAGGAAGTCCTCGGAGAACACGCCGCCGCGGGTGAGGAACGCGTGGTCGTCCTGCAGGCAATCGAGCGCCTGCTCGAGCGAGGCGCACACGTTCGGCACCTTCTTCGCCTCTTCCGGCGGCAGGTGGTAGAGGTCCTTGTCGATCGGATCGCCGGGATGGATCTTGTTCTGCACGCCGTCCAGGCCCGCCATCAGCATCGCGGCGAAGGCGAGATACGCGTTGGCGGTCGGATCCGGGAAACGCACTTCCACGCGCCGGCCGTTCGGGCTGTTCACGTACGGGATGCGGCATGCCGCCGAGCGGTTGCGCGCCGAGTATGCGAGGTTGATCGGCGCCTCGAAGCCCGGCACCAGGCGCTTGTACGAGTTGGTCCCCGGGTTGGTGATCGCGTTCAACGCCTTCGCGTGCTTGATGATGCCGCCGATGTAGTGCAGCGCGAAATCGGAGAGCCCGGCGTAGCCGTTGCCGGCGAACAGGTTCTTGCCGCCCTTCCATACCGACTGGTGGACGTGCATGCCCGAGCCGTTGTCGCCCACCACGGGCTTCGGCATGAAGGTCGCGGTCTTGCCGTAGGACGCGGCGGTGTTCCACACCGTGTACTTGAGGATCTGCATCCAGTCGGCGCGCTGCACGAGCGGCGCGAAGCGCGTGCCGATCTCGCACTGGCCGGGCGCCGCCACCTCGTGGTGGTGCACCTCGACTTCCACGCCCTGCTGCTCGAGCGCGAGCACCATGGCATTGCGGATGTCGCCCAGCGTGTCGACCGGCGGTACCGGGAAGTAGCCGCCCTTGACCGGCGCGCGATGACCCATGTTGCCCGACTCGTAGTCGATTCCGGCGGACCAGGGCGCTTCCTCGGACTTGATCTTCACGAAGCAGCCCGACATGTCGACGTTCCAGGTGATGCCGTCGAAGATGAAGAACTCGGGCTCGGGGCCGAAATACGCCACGTCGCCCAGGCCGGTCGACTTGAGGTAGGCCTCGGCCTTCTTCGCGATCGAGCGCGGGTCGCGGTCGTAGGGCTTGCCGTCCTGCGGCTCGTAGACGTCGCAACTGATGTTCAGCACCGGCTCGTCGGTGAAGGGATCCATGCGCGCGCTGGACGCGTCGGGCATGAGCAGCATGTCGGAGGCCTGGATGCCCTTCCAGCCCGCGATCGACGAGCCGTCGAAGGCGTGCCCTTCCTCGAACTTGTCTTTGCCGAAATACCTGACCGGGACGGTGACGTGCTGCTCCTTGCCGCGCGTGTCGGTGAACCGGAGGTCGACGAACTTCACCTCCTTGTCCTTGATCAACTTCAATACGTCATCGGGCGTCATCGCCATCGTCGGGGTCTCCTCGGCCGGTTTAGAGTTCGGTGTGGTTTGAGTAGTAGCCCGGCGTTTCAGCACGTTCCATGCCAAACGCCGCCTGCTGATTCCTGGGGCATTTTACTCATCCAATGCGCACTGAATAGGGGCATCGGCGCTTCGAGCGCACTGTGAGAGAGCATCGCGAGGGCTTATGGAAGAGATCAAGAAGTCGGCGCGGGAACGCGCCAGGCAGCTCGGCCTGACCTACGCGGGCGCCCTGCTTCCGGCCGAAGCGCACAAGCTGATGCAGGCCGGCGCCACGCTGGTCGACGTGCGCACTAAGCCGGAGATCCAATATGTCGGCAGGGTGCCGGGCAGCCTCGCGGTCGAGTGGCAGACTTATCCGGGCAACCGCGAGAACCCGGAGTTCATCGGCGAGCTCGCCGCTTCGGTGCCCAAGGACACGCCGGTCATGTTCCTCTGCCGCTCCGGCGCGCGCTCGCACGCCGCCGCCGAAGCCGCCGCGCGCGCCGGCTGGAAGGAGGCCTACAACGTCCTGGAAGGCTTCGAGGGCGACAAGGACGCCGCGCAGCACCGCAACACGGTGGGCGGCTGGCGCAAGGCCGGCCTGCCCTGGGTGCAGAGCTGAATCACGCTCAAGCCTTCCAGTCCACCCAGCCGAAGTACGCGGTCAGCAGCACGACGATGCCGAAGGCGATGCGGTACCACGCGAACCAGCGGAAGTCGTGCGTGGCGACGTAGCGGATCAGCCAGCGGATCACCAGGAAGGCCGAGACGAACGAGGCGCCGAAGCCGACCGCCCACATGCCGGCGTCGTTGACGGTGAAGAGCGCGCGGTTCTTCCAGGAGTCGTAGGCGCCTGCGGCGATCAGCGTCGGCACGGCGAGGAAGAAAGAGAACTCGGTGGCCGCCCGGCGCGAAAGGCCGAACAGCATGCCGCCGATGATCGTCGCGCCGGAGCGCGAGGTGCCCGGGATCAGGGCGAAGCATTGCGCAAAGCCGACTTTGAGCGCGTCGAGCCACGTCATGTCGCGCGTGTTCTCGATTCGCGCCGGGCGAGCGCGCCGATCCACCAGGAGGATGATCACGCCGCCGACGATGAAGGCGAGCGCGACCGGCACGGCGTGGAAGAGGTATTGCTTGATCATCTTGCCGAACAGCAGGCCGAACGCAGCGGCCGGAATGAAGGCGACGACGAGGTTGCGCCAGAGCTGCAGGTCGACGCGAAAGAAGCGCGCGCGATACTCCCACAGCACCGCGAGCATCGCGCCGGTCTGGATCGCAACGTAGAACACGTCGCGGCTCGGAGCGTCGAAGTCGAGCAGGTCGCCGGCGAGGATCAGGTGGCCGGTGCTCGAGATCGGCAAAAACTCGGTCAGTCCCTCGACGATGCCGAGGACGAGCGCGTCGAACAGGTTCTTCACTTAAGGAAGGCGACGATACTCGTCCAGTAGTTGGCTGCGTTGTCGGTGCTGTTGTGGCCCGCGCCTTCCAGCGCGACCCAGCGCTTCGGGCCGCCCCAGGCGTCGTGCAGGCGCTTCGCATGTTCCACGGGAATGATCGCGTCGTCCATCGCGACCACGCAGAGAAGCGGAGCGCCGATCTGCGGCGCGAGCGCCACCGAGTCGAAGCGGTGCTTGAGCATCCAGCCGACGGGGAGGAACGGGTAGTGGCGCTTGCCGACCTCGACCAGGCTGTCGAAGGGCGCGACCAGGATCACCCCGGCGAGCGGGCGCTGCGCGGCGAGCTGCACCGCGACGCCGCTGCCGAGGCTGCGGCCAAAAACGTAGACCTTTCCTCTGGTCTTGAGCTGATCGAACCATCGCAGCGCATCGGCGACCAACGCCTTCTCGGACGGCGCGCCGCCGCTCGAGCCGTAGCCGCGATAGTCGACCAGCAGCCAGCCCACCCCCGGCGTGCGCGCCGCCGCCTCATCGAGCATCCACGACACTTCCTCGGCATTGCCGCCGAAGTAGATCACCAGCGGGTCGCCGGGAATGTGCCAGGCATGCAGCCGGGTGCCGTCCGCGTCGATGAAGACGCTCTGCGCGGCGGAGCTTCTTGCAACCGCGACACGCTGCGGCTCGGTAAGCGGCTGCGGGTGGAAGATCAGGCTGTCCTGCGCCAGGTACGCGAGCAGCGGCAGGCCGATCACCACGAGGGCGACCATCACCGCCGCGGACTCGAGCATTTTCCTCAGGTCTTCTGGTAGATCTCGGCGCCCTTTTTCACGAACTCGACCGCCTTCTCCTGCATGCCGCTCTCGACGTAGTCGCGCACGTCCTGCGTGATCTTCATCGAGCAGAAGTGCGGGCCGCACATGGAGCAGAAGTGCGCCACCTTCATCGAGTCCTTGGGCAGCGTCTCGTCGTGGAAGTCCTTCGCCGTGTCGGGATCGAGGCCGAGGTTGAACTGGTCCTGCCAGCGGAACTCGAAGCGCGCCTTCGAGATCGCGTTGTCGCGGATCTGCGCGCCGGGATGGCCCTTCGCGAGGTCGGCGGCGTGCGCGGCGATCTTGTACGCCATGATGCCGTCCTTCACGTCCTTCTTGTTCGGCAGGCCGAGGTGCTCCTTCGGCGTCACGTAGCAGAGCATCGCGGTGCCGTACCAGCCGATCTGCGCCGCGCCGATCGCGGAAGTGATGTGGTCGTAGCCGGGCGCGATGTCGGTGGTGAGCGGCCCGAGCGTGTAGAAGGGCGCCTCCTGGCACTCCTTCAGCTGGATGTCCATGTTCTCCTTGATGAGCTGCATCGGAACGTGGCCCGGCCCTTCGATCATGACCTGCACGTCGTGCCGCCACGCAATCTGCGTCAGCTCGCCCAGCGTCCTCAGTTCCGCGAGCTGCGCTTCGTCGTTCGCGTCGTAGCCCGAGCCCGGGCGCAGGCCGTCCCCGAGCGAGAACGAGACGTCGTACGCCTTCATGATCTCGCAGATCTCCTCGAAGTGCGTGTAGAGGAAGCTCTCCTTGTGGTGCGCGAGGCACCACTTGGCCATGATCGAGCCGCCGCGCGACACGATGCCGGTCATGCGCTTCGCGGTGAGCGGGACATAGCGCAGCAGCACGCCGGCGTGGATGGTGAAGTAGTCGACGCCCTGCTCGGCCTGCTCGATCAGCGTGTCGCGGTAGATCTCCCAGCTCAGCTCTTCCGCCTTGCCGTCCACTTTCTCCAGCGCCTGGTAGATCGGCACGGTACCGATCGGCACCGGCGCGTTGCGGATGATCCACTCGCGCGTCTCGTGGATGTGCTTGCCCGTGGAGAGGTCCATCACGGTATCGGCGCCCCAGCGGATCGCCCAGGTCATCTTCTCCACCTCCTCGCCGATGCCCGAGGAGACCGCGGAGTTGCCGATGTTGGCGTTCACCTTCACCAGGAAGTTGCGCCCGATGATCATCGGCTCGCTTTCCGGGTGGTTGATGTTGGCCGGGATGATGGCGCGCCCGCGCGCCACTTCGCTACGCACGAATTCGGGCGTGATCTTTTCAGGGATGGCGGCGCCGAACGATTCGCCCCGGTGCTGCCTCAACAGCAGCCCGCGCATTTTCTCGTTCAGGCTTTCGATGTACTGCTCGCGCTGCAAATTCTCACGCACGGCGATGAATTCCATCTCCGGCGTGATGATTCCGCGCCGCGCGTAATGCATCTGGGTGACGTTGCCACCGGCCTGCGCTTTTCGCGGTTTTCGGTGCAGGTTGAACCGCAGCTCGGCCAGCTTCGGATCGGCCAGCCGCTCGCGCCCGTAGGCCGACGTCGGTCCATCCAAGACCTGCGTGTCGCTGCGTGACTTGATCCATTCCTCACGCAAGGCGGGAAGGCCGGAGCGGATGTCGATCTTCGCTGCCGGGTCGGTGTAGGGGCCGGAGCAGTCGTAGACGTAGATCGGCGGGTTCTTCTCGCCGCCGAACATGGACGGCGTGTCGGCCTGGCTCACCTCGCGCATCGGCACGCGCAGCGGCCCGACGTAGACCTTGCGCGAGTTGGGCAGCGGCTTGATCGCCGCGTCGTCGACGTGCGCGGTGGCGGCGAGAAACTTCGGGTTGGCGTTCATCGCGTGTTTCCTCCGGCGGCATTACCCGCTTCAGGTTCGAAGGGTTTGTCTCACCCACATCGACCACCGATGCAGGACCCCCAACGCTAGGACCTTGATTATAATCCGCTCGCCCATGAATCCCGAGCAAGCGCGCACCAACATGGTCGAGCAGCAGATCCGGCCGTGGGAAGTGCTGGACCAGGACGTCCTCGACCTGCTGTACGTGGTGCCGCGCGAGGAGTTCGTGCCGCAGCAGCACCGCGCGCTCGCGTTCTCCGACCTCGAGATCCCGCTCGGCGAGGGCCAGCGCATGTGGCAGCCCAAGATCGAGGCGCGCGTGCTGCAGGAGCTCAACATCCGCCGCACCGACCGCGTGCTCGAGGTCGGGACCGGCAGCGGCTACCTCGCGGCGCTCATGTCGCACCGCGCCGCGCACGTGGTCTCGGTGGAGATCAGCCCGGCGCTCGCCGCGTTCGGCCGCGCCAACCTCGAGCGCCACGGCGCCGACAACGTCACGCTCGAAAGCGGCGACGCCTCGCACGGCTGGCCAGGCCGCGCGCCGTACGACGTGATCGTGCTCACCGGCTCGACGCCGATCCTGCCGCGCAGCTTCATCGAGCAGCTCGCCGTGGGCGGGCGCCTGTTCGCGGTAGTCGGCGAGCCGCCGGTCATGACCGCGCAGCTCTTCGTCGAGACCGCGCCCGGCGCGTGGCACGGCACGGGCCTGTTCGAGACCGTGCTCGCGCCGCTCGTCAACGCCGAGCGCGCGCCGAGATTCCGCTTTTGAGGCAGCTTTCCGCAACCGAGCTGGCGGCCTGGCTCGCCGACGCGCAGCGCGAAAAGCCGCTGCTGCTCGACGTGCGCGAGCCCTGGGAATGGCAGGCCGCGCGCATCGAGGGCTCGCAGCACATCCCGATGCGCGAGCTGCCGGGACGCGTGGCGGAGATCGAGCGCGGCAGGGAGGTGGTGGCGATCTGCCACCACGGCGGCCGCAGCATGCAGGTGGCGATGTTCCTCGAGAAAAACGGTTTCTCGAAAGTGCACAACCTCCAGGGGGGCGTCGATGCCTGGTCGCGTACGGTTGACCCGGCGGTTCCGACTTACTAGCGCGGCGCTCCTTGCGAGCGCTTCGCTCGGCGCGAGCGCGGAGGACCTGGTGCAGGTCTACCGCGAGGCGCAGGGCTACGACGCGGTGTTCGCCGCGGCGCGGCACAACCTCGAGGCCGGCCGCGAGCGCCTGCCGCAGGGCCGCGCGCTGCTGCTGCCGACGCTGAATCTCAGCGGCAACGCGGTGCGCAACCGCACCGAGATCGACTCGCGCGACCCGCTCCTCGTGCCGAGCACCACGCGCTACCCGGAATCGGCCGGCTACACGCTGACGTTCAACCAGCCGCTGTTCCGGCTGCAGAACTGGTACCAGTACCGCCAGGCCGACTGGCAGGTGCGGCAGGCCGAGGCCACCTTCGGCCAGGCCTACCAGGACCTGATCCTGCGCGTCGCCCAGGCCTACTTCGACGTGCTCGCGCAGCAGGACAACGTGGCGCTGGTGCGCGCGCAGAAGGAAGCCACCGCCGAGCAGCTCGCGCAGGCCAAGCGCAACTTCGAGGTCGGCACCGCGACCATCACCGACACGCACGAGGCGCAGGCGCGCTTCGACCTGATCGGCGCGCAGGAGATCGCGGCGGCGAACGAGCTGGAAAGCAAGCGCCGCGCGCTGCAGCTCCTCACCGGCCGGGAGCCGGTCGACCTGCGCCCGCTGCGCCCCGACCTGCGCCTCACTCCGCCCAACCCGCCCGACATGCAGGCCTGGGTGGAGCTCGCGGAAAAGCAGGCCTTCGTGGTGCAGATCGCGGAGGCCGCGAGCGAAGTGGCGGCGCTCGAGGCGCGGCGCGCGAGCGCGGCGCACTGGCCGACGGTGGACCTGGTCGCCACGCACGGCCAGAGCGGCCAGAACGCCACCACCGAAAGCACGGTCGGCCGCGACACCACCGTCACCACCGTCGGCGTGCAGCTCGCCATGCCGCTGTTCCAGGGCGGCAGCCTCAACTCGCGCGACCGCGAGACCGCCGCGCTGCGCGAGCGCGCGCGCGAGGACCTGGAGAACGCGCGCCGCAACGCGGTGCTCACCGCGCGCCAGACCTACCTCGCGGTGAGCAACGGCATCTCGCTGGTGAGCGCGCTCGAGCAGGCCCTGGTCTCCTCGCAGAGCGCGCTCGACTCGAACAAGCTCGGCTACGAGGTGGGGGTGCGCATCAACATCGACGTGCTGAACGCGCAGCAGCAGGTGTTCCAGACCCGGCGCGACCTGCTCGCCGCGCGCTATACGACCATCAACAACAGCCTGCGCCTCAAGGCCGCGGCCGGCGCGCTGCGCGACGAGGACCTCGAGGAAGTGAACCGCGCGCTCGCGCCCTGAACCCGCAGGCTTGAGGAGCGTCCTGGTGGTGCGCCGGGACAACATCGGGGACCTGGTCTGCACCACGCCGCTCTTCGCCGCGCTGCGCCGCGCCTGTCCCGGCGCGTGGATCGGCGCGCTCGTCAACAGCTACAACGCCGCGGTCCTCGACCGCAACCCGGACCTCGACGAGGTGCTGGTCTACACCAAGCTCAAGCACCTCGAGCCGGGCCGCTCCGCGCTCGGCGCGCTCGCCGCGCGCGTCGGCGACCTCTGGCGCCTGCGGCGCCGCCGCCTCGACTGCGTGGTGCTGGCGAACCCGCTCGAAGCGGCGCGCACGCTCGCGCTGGCGCGAGCGCTCGCGCCGAAGCGCATCGTCTCGCTGCCGCCGGAAAAGCTCGAGCGCATGAGCGCGGCGCACCAGGTGGAGCGCGTCTTCGCCCTCGCCGCCGAGCTCGGCATCGAGGGACCGATCCCGCCGCTCAAGCTGGTGCCCGATGCCGCGCTGGTGGCCAAGGCGAGGGCCGCGATGAAGAGGCCGTTCAACGTCGCGCTGCAGATCAGCGCGCGGCGCCCCGCGCAGCAGTGGCCGGCCGAGCGCTTCGCCGATCTCGCGCAGCGCCTCGATGCGCTCGGCATGGGCACCCTGCTCGTCTGGGCGCCCGGCCCGGCCAACCACCCGCGCCATCCGGGCGATGATGAAAAAGCCGCCGCCATCGCCGGCCCGCAGTCGATGGTGGCCTACCGCACCGAGCGCCTGGCCGAGCTGATCGGCGCGCTGGCCGCCTGCGATGCCGTGGTCACGAGCGACGGCGGCGCCATGCACCTCGCCGCCGCGCTGCAGAAGCCCATCGTGTGCTTCTTCGGCGACGTGGAGCCCGCGCAGTGGCGGCCGTGGGGCGCGCCGCATCGCGTGCTGCGCGCCGCAAGCCGCCGCGCTGCGGACATCGGCGTGGACGAAGCGCTCGCGGCGCTACGCGAGCTGACGCAGTAGCTCGAGATGTCGCTGCGTGGCGCCCCGGTGCGCCGCGCAAAGCTGCTTTCCCGCCTCGGCCATCTGCCGTCGCTTCGCCTCATCACCGAGAAGAGCCTGCGCATGCCGCATCGCGTCGCCCGGGTCGGTGGCCTGCAGCGCGGCGCCGGCCTCGAGCGCGAGGCGCGCCGCCTCGGCGAAGTTGTACATGCTCGGGCCGAACACCACCGGCGTTCCCGCCGCGAGCGCCTCGATCAGGTTCTGGCCGCCGAGCGGCATGAAGCTGCCGCCGATCACCGCCACGTCGCAGGCCGCGTAGTAGAACGCCATCTCGCCCATCGTGTCGCCGAGATAGACGCGGTCCTGCGGCGCCGGGAACGGCGCGCGCGTGCGGCGGTTGTCGGCGAGGCTCGCCACTTCATCGAAACGCTGCGGATGGCGCGGCACGACCACCAGCAAGGCCGGGGTGTTTTTTTCCGCGATCAATAATCTTTCCTCTCCGTCGCGGGTGCTCGCGAGCAATACCACCGGCCGGCCCAGGCGCGCCTTCCATTCGCGCCCGGCGGCGAGCTGCGCGGCGTCGAGCGCGACGTCGAACTTGAGGTTGCCGGTCACTTCCACGCGCCGCGCGCCGAGCTCGCGCAGCCGCGCGGCGTCGGCCTCGCTTTGCGCGCACACCACCGCCAGGCTGCGCAGCGCCGGCTCGGCGAGCGCGCGCAGGCGCCGGTAGCCGCGCGCCGACTTCTCCGACATGCGCGCGTTCGCGAGCGCGACGGGTACGCCGTTGCGCTCGCACTGGGCGAGCAGGTTGGGCCACAGCTCCGTTTCCATCAGCACGCCGAGGCGCGGGCGGAAGCGCTGCAGGAAGCCCTGCACCGACTCGGGATAGTCGTAGGGCAGGAAGGCGGCGAGCACCGCTTCGCCGTACACCTGCTTCAGCGTGTCGCGCCCCGCCGCGGTGGTGCAGGTCATCACCACGGTGTGGTCGGGATACGCGCGCTTCAGCTCGCGCACGAGCGGCGCGGCGGCGCGCGCTTCGCCGACCGATACCGCGTGCACCCAGAGCGCCTTGTCGGGCCTGTCGCCGGCGTAGAAACCGAAGCGCTCCTGCACGTGCGCGCGATAGCCCGGCTCGCGCCGCCCGCGCCACCACAGCCTGAGCAGGATAAGCGGCAGCGCAAGTCGCAGGACGATCGTATAGAGGCTTCTCATCCGAGAAGCTGCAGAACTTCCTGCACGGTGGGCGGCTGGCCGGCGGCGCCGGCATTGCGCGCGTACGGCGCGCCGTACAGGCCGGTGAGGCGCGGGTCGGAGCCGCAGAAGATGCCGACCGCGGCTACGCCGAGCGCCGCCGCGAGGTGCGTGAGCCCGGTATCCAGCCCGATGACGGCGCGCGCGGCCGCGAACAGCCGCGCGAGCTCATCCAGGCTCTTGCGCGGCAGCACCGTGCCGCCGATGGCGCGCGCGATGCGCTCGGCGCGCGCACGCTCTTCCTCGCTGCCCCAGGGCAGAACCGCCGGCGCGCCGAGCGCGTGGCCGAGCTCGATCCAGCGCTCCTCCGGCCACAGCTTGTCCGCGCGGCTGGTCATGGTGAGCAGCACCACGTAGCCGGACTTGTTCGCCTCCGGCGCGCGCAGCCCGTAGTCCACCGCCGGCGGGATCTCGTACTGCAGCGCCTGCGCGGCGAGCATGCGGTTGCGCTGCACCGCGTGCAGGTGGCGCGGCACCGCGTGGCGCGCCTCGTAGCAGAGCGGCGCGAGCCACTCGCGCGCGCTCGCGCGGTCGAGCCCGTGGCGCGTGCCGAACGCGGCGCGGCTCACCAGCGCGCTTTTCAGGAGCGATTGCGTGTCGACCACGGCGTCATAGCGCTCGGCGCGCAGCGCCGCGCGCCAAACGCCGATCTCCTCCCACACCGCGGGCTTCCACAGCGCGGCGCGCCAGCGCCGCAGCGCGACCGGGATCACGCGCCGCACCGAGCGATGCATCGCCGCGATCGCGGCGAACGGCTCCTCCACCACCCAGTCGATCGCCGCGCCCGGCAGCGCGCGCGCCGCGTCGCTGACCGCCGGACAGTTATGCACTACATCGCCAAGCGACGAGGTCTTGACGAAGAGTATTCTTTTCATTGGCTAGAATTGAATCACATTGAACCGCCTCTCTGCCGTTCTGATCACCCGCAACGCCGCCCGCGTCCTCGAGCCCTGCCTCGACAGCCTCGCCTTCGCCGACGAGATCGTGGTGGTCGACTCGGGCTCGAGCGACGCGACCGCCGCGCTCGCGGCCGCCAAGGGCGCGCGCGTGGTGCAGAAGGAATGGCTCGGCTTCGGCCGCCAGCGCCAGTTCGCGGTCGAGCAGGCGAGCCACGACTGGGTGCTGTGCGTCGATGCCGACGAGCGCGTCACCCCGGAGCTCGCGCGCTCCATCGAAGGCGCGCTCGGCGCGCCGGTCTCGCCGGTGTACCGCATGGCGCGGCGCAACCGCTTCCTCGGCCGCTGGCTCGCGCACGGCGAAGGCTACCCGGACTGGAGCGCGCGCCTCTTCAACCGCATGAACGCGCGCTGGAGCGACGACCTGGTGCACGAGAAGGTGCTGTTCGCCGTCACGCCGGGCACGCTGCGCGGCGACCTGCTGCACGAGCCGCCCGGCGACCTGTCGGCGTGGATGGAGCGGCAGAACCAGATCACCTCGCTCGCCGCGCGCCAGGCCTTCGACGAGGGCCGCCACGCGAGCATGCTGCACCTCTTCCTCTCCCCGGCGGTGCGCTTCCTCAAGTTCTACCTGCTGCGCCTCGGCGCGCTGGACGGCCTGGCCGGCCTGGTGCACATCTCGCTCGGCTGCCTGGCGAGCTACATGAAGTACGCCAAGCTGCTCGAGCTTCAGCGCCGCGGCGTCGACAGCAGGCGCGTGTAGAGCGCCTCGAGCTGCGCCGCCATTGCGCCGAGCGTATGCGGCTCGGCCGCGGCGCGCGCCGCGGCGCGCAGCCTGGGCCACTCGCCGCGCAGCGCCAGCCACGCGCCGATCGCGCGGCGGTAGCCCTCGACGTCGAGCGCGTCGACGATCCATCCGTTCGCGCCATTCGCGATCCAGTCCGCCGCGCCGCACAGGGGACTGGTGAAGACCGGCAGGCCGCACGCCATCGCCTCCACGCACGCGTTCGGGAACGGGTCGTACAGGGTCGGCAGGAGGAGCGCGTCGGCCGCGCCGTACACGCGGCGCATATCCTCCACCACCTCGAGGAAATGCACGCGCGGCGCGGCACGCCGGCGGTAGCGCGCGAGGTGCTTGTCGCGGCCCGCGACCACGAGGTGCACTTGCGGATGCGGCGCGATCGCCGCGAGCGCGCTCGCAAGGCCCTTGCGCTTGAAGCCCGAGCCGACGAACGCGAGCACCGCGGCTTCGGCCGGGATGCCGAGCGCGCGGCGCTCGCCCTCGCGCCGCGCCGCTACGTCGGGATGGAAATGCGCGGTATCGACGCCGCTGTAGACCAGCTCGAAACGCTCGGGCGGCAGCCCGAAGCGGCGCGCGATATCGTCGCGCACGATCTTCGAGTTGCAGATCACGGTGCGCAGCGCCGGGTGCAGGAACATCTCCCTCTCGGCGGCGAGCAGGTAGCGGTGGAAGGGGCTCAGGCTGCGCAGCGCGCGCGCCGCCCCGCCCTGCAGGCGCGCCTCCTGCTCGAGCCACGCCGCGTGGATGCCGTCGCCGGCGCGGAAAATCGCCGCGCCGGGCACGCGCTCATGGCTCTGCACCAGGTCGAAGTCGCCGAAGCGGCGCTGCGCCGCGCGCGCGAAGCCGCGGTCGCGGCTCACGCGCCCGAGGTAAGGCGGGTCGATCTTCTCGAAGCGCCAGGCGCCGTCGATGCCGGCCGGCTTCTCGCGCGCGAGCAGCGTGACCTCCAGCGCCTGGCGCGCCGAGAGCGCCTGCACCGCGCGCGCGACGAAGCGCTCGGCGCCGCCGTGCACGCTGTAGCGCTGGCGCACGATGGCGAGGCGCAGCGGCCGGGTCATGTGCGCACCTCGCGTCGCACCTCGGCGAGCAGCGCGTCGACCGCGCCGAGCACCTGCGCGGGCGCGATGGCGGTCAGGCAGTCGCTCACCCCGCCGTCGCCGCAGCCCTTGTTGCCGCACGGCCGGCACGGCAAAGGCGCGGTGACGATGCGGTGCGGCACGCCCCAGGGCGCCCACTCCACGTCGCCGGAGGGCCCGAACAGCACCACGACCGGCGTGCCGACCGCGCTCGCCAGGTGCACCGGCATCGAATCGACGCCGATCAGGAGGCGCGCCGCCGCGACCAGCGCGCCCAGCTCCTTCAGCGTGAGCTTGCCGGTCAGGTCGAGGTAGTCGCCGCGCAGCCGGGGCTTCAGCTCCGCGATGTAGGCGCGCTCCTCGGCGGACGGCGCCGCCGAGAGGACGATGCGCTCGCCGCGCGCGATGAGGGCGTTGACGAGCTCGGCCATGCTTGCCGCCGGCCAGGCCTTGAACATCCAGCGCGAGGTCGGGTGCACGAGGATGAAGTCGCGCCCCGCGAGCCGCTTGGCCACCGAATCTGCGGCCTGCGCGCCCGGATGGAAGGCGAGCTTCGTGTCGACCACGCGGACGCCGATGGCGCGCAGCGCGTCGAGGTGCATCTCGACGGTGTGGCGCTGGTTGCCCGGCGGCACCGGGAAGAGCGCCGAGAACGAGCGGTTCCACAGCCGGTTGGCGAACGCGCTGTGCTTCGTTCCCGCCGGCCCGACGGAGACGCGTGGGCGGAGCAGCCGCGCGAGCCGTGCGCCGTGCCAGTGGTCGGTGAGATGAACGATGAGATCGTATTGCCGCGCCTTCAGCTCCCGGTAGAGCCGCCAGTAGCGCTTGAGCTGCGCGAGCACACCGAGGCGGCGCCAGTCGCGCGGGATGGCGTGCACGCGCGCGACATGCGGATGCAGGTCCAGCATGTCGCGCGTCTCCTCGTAGACCAGCGCGTCGACCTCGATGCCGGGCTGCGCTGCGACGAGCGCGCTGAATACGGGCGCGCTCAGCAGCACGTCGCCGTGATGGCGCAGCTTGACAACCAGCGCGCGGCGGAACATCAGGATGTTCGCGGGCGCGCGAAACGCAGGAACACGCCCTCCATGCGGTCGAGCATGGCCTGGCGGCTGAAGTTGGCTTCGACGTGCGCGCGCCCCGCCGCGGCGAGCCGCGCGGCGAGCGCCGGGTCGGCCTGCAACCGGGTAATCGCGGCGGCGATCGCCGCCGGGTCCGACTTCGGCACTACCAGCCCGGTTTCCTCGTGGCGCACCAGGTCGGAAAGGCTGCCCACCGCGGTGGTGATCACCGGCAGGCCGCAAGCCATCGCCTGCACCACCGACTGCGGAACGCCCTCGTCGCCGGTGGACGGGTGCACGAAGAGCTCGAGCGCCGGCAGCCAGGTCTCGGCGTCGCTCACGTAGCCGGCGAAGCGCACCGCGTGCGCGATGCCCCGCGCGCGCACCTCTTCCTCGAACGCGGCGCGGTTCGGGCCGTCGCCCAGCACGAGCAGGCGTAGCGCCGGTTGCGCCGGCAGCAGCGCGGCGAACGCGGCGAACAGGTCGCGGTGCCCCTTGAAGTGGCTCATCATCGCGAGGATGCCGATCCACGGGGCGTCGCCGAGCCCGTGGCGGGCACGCGCGCTGGCGCGGTCGCGCGGCATGAAGCGCGCGAGGTCCACGCCGGTCGGCACCGAGGTCATGTGCTCGAGCGGGATGCCGTTGTCGCGATGCAGGGTCTGGCGCAGCGCTTCGCCGGTGGTGACGAGGTGGCGCACCGCGCGCTGGTAGATCCAGCGGCTGCCCCAGCGTCGCGACACCGGCGAGGACACGTGGCGCGTGCGGATCGCCGGCGGCGCGTCGCGCAGCGTGAGGCTTGCCACCGCGGTGAGCCACGCGTCGGTCGACGAGTGCGTGTTGACGATGTCGATGCCGGCGCGGTGCGCGCCGAGCCAGCGGCGCAGCGCGAGGAGATCCGGCAGGCGCTTCTTGTGCAGCGGCAGGTCGACGACCGGCACGCCGTGCCTGCGCGCTTCCTGGTGCAGCCGGTGGCGCGCCGCGGTCACGATGGTGACGCGGTGGCCGCGCTCCATGAGGCCGATGCTCTCGGCGAGCACGCGCATGTCCTGGCCCCCCCAGCCGCCGGAGCTCTCCGTGTGAACAATATGGAGTTTCCTGTTCAAATATAGCATCGGCATGCAAGCGTACAGCGGCCTCATCATCGCCTACAACGAAGCGCACAACATCGGCGCGTGCATCGAGTCGCTCGCGCAGGTATGCGACGACATCGTAGTGGTGGACGGCGGCAGCAGCGACGCCACCGTGGAGCTCGCGCGCAGCGCCGGGGCGACGGTGATCGTCCAGGTGCCCTTTCTCGGCGACGGGCCGCAGCGCAGCCTCGGCCTGCGCCACAGCCGCCACGACTGGGTGATCAACCTCGATGCCGACGAGCGCCTCGAGCCCGACCTGGTCGCCACGCTCAAGGCGAACGGCGAATGGCACGCCGATGCGCTCGAGTGCCGGCGGCGCAACTTCATCGGCGGGCGCTTCACGCCGTACGCCGGCCAGTATCCCGACTACGTGTGCCGCGTGTTCGACCGCCGGCGCGCCGACTTCGCGCCGCTGCGCGCGCACAGCCGCGTGCAGGCGAGCTCGACGCGCCGCATCGACGGCCACATCACCCACTATTCGTACCGCGACTATGACGACCTGTTCGCGCGCGCGAACAAGTACTCCACCTGGCAGGCCGAGGAGATGATGAAGGAGGGCCGGCGCGCCTCGCTCGGCACCGCGGCCCTGCACGGCGCCGCTTCGTTCGTGAAGCACTACTTCCTCAAGCGCGGCTTCCTCGCCGGCGTGGACGGCCTGACCATCTCGGTGGCGAAGGCGCTCACTTCCTACCTCAAGTACGCGAAGCTGGTCGAGCTGCAGCGGGGGCAGAAGGCATGAAGGTCCTGCTCACCGGAGTGGCCGGCTTCATCGGCATGCACAGCGCCAGGCGCCTGCTCGCGCGCGGCGACGAGGTGATCGGCGTCGACAACCTGAATCCGTACTACCCGGTGCAGCTCAAGAAGGACCGCCTGGCCCAGCTCAAGCACCCGAAGCTGCGCTTCCACGAGCTCGACATCGCCGACGCGGCCGCGCTGCGCAAGCTGTTCGAGAAGGAGAGGCCCGAGCGCGTGCTGCACCTCGCCGCGCAGGCCGGGGTGCGCTACTCCCTCGAGAACCCGGCGGCCTACATCCAGACCAACCTGGTCGGCTTCGCCAACCTGCTCGAGTGCTGCCGCGCGCACGCGCCGCAGAACCTGGTGTACGCGTCGAGCTCGAGCGTGTACGGCTCGAACCAGGAGCTGCCCTGGTCCGAGTCGCAGAACGTCGACCACCCGGTCAGCCTGTACGCGGCGACCAAGAAATCCAACGAGCTGATGGCGCACGTCTACAGCCACCTCTACGGCCTGAACACCACGGGCCTGCGCTTCTTCACGGTGTACGGGCCGTGGGGCCGGCCCGACATGTCGCCGATGATCTTCGCCAACGCCATCGTGCAGGGCAAGCCGATCCCGGTGTTCAACCACGGCGACATGCAGCGCGACTTCACCTACGTCGACGACATCGTCGAGGGCACGCTGCGCGTGCTCGACAAGCCGACGCGCTACGCGGTGTACAACATCGGCAACCACCAGCCGGTGAATCTCCTCGACTACATCGCGGCGCTCGAGCGCGCCTTCGGCAAGGAAGCGAAGCTCGAGATGAAGCCCATGCAGCCCGGCGACGTAAAGGCCACCTACGCCGACACCAGCGCGCTGCAGAAAGCGGTCGGCTTCGCGCCCTCCACGCCGCTCGACACCGGGCTCGCGCGCTTCGCCGAGTGGTTCAAGGGCTACTACCGCATCGCGTGACTTTGCGCGAACGCGTACGGCGCTGGCGTCTCTACTACCGCTCGAGGCCGCTGTTCCAGGAGATGCTCGCGCGGCCCTCGCTCGCGTGGCGGCTGCCCTGGATGCGCGCGCAGCGCAGCGTGGAGGTGCGCTTCCGCACCGGCCGCACGGCGCGGCTGCGCGCCGGCCAGTGGCCGCTGCTGCCGAGCGCGTGTCGCCTCGAGCGCATCGGCGCCGAGTACGAGTTCCTCGACGACGCCAAGCGCGTGCGCATCGACGGCCTCACCATGTATTCGCCGCTCTGGACGCGCGACGAAGCGGCGTACTACCGCGAGGTGTTCCTGGACGACGTGTACGGCATTCGCGGCCGCGACCTGTCGGGGCGCGTGGTGGTCGACGTGGGCGCGTATGTCGGTGACAGCGCGATCGCCTTCGCGCGCCGCGGCGCGCACGTGCACGCGTTCGAGCCTGCGGCGACCTTCTGCGGCTTCATCCGGCGCAACCTGGCGGCAAACCGGCTCGCCGAGCGCGTCACCCTGCACGAGGTCGGCCTGGGCGAGCGAGATGAATACGTCGACACCCGGCATGACCGGCTGCACCTCGTCGAAGGCGTGCAGTACGCCCTGGCCCATCTTCCGCCGCACGTCGAGCTGCTCAAGCTCGATTGCGAGGGCGCGGAGTACCACCTGCTTTCCGATGCGCGCTTCCTGCGCCATCTCGCGCCGCGCCAGATCCGCATGGAATACCATCGCGGCCTGGACCCCGTGCGCGCCGCGCTCGAGGAAGCCGGCTACGCAATCGAGGTGCTGCGCCCCGGCGCCGTGGTCGGTCTGCTGTCGGCGGTAAAACGATGACATCGGCTCGCGCGCTGAACCGCATCCGCACGCTCGGCCGCGCGGCGTTGAGCGCCGCGCGCCCGCGGCCGCGCACGCGGCCGGAGAATCCGCGCCGCATCCTGGTGCTGCACGAGCTGCTGCTCGGCGACACGGTAATGCTCGCGCCGCTCCTCGCGCGCCTGCGCAAGCGCTACCCGCAAGCCGAGATCTGGGTCACCGTGAAGCCCGCAATCCTGCCGCTTTTTTCCGGACGACCCTACGGCGTGACCGCGCTCGCGTTCGACGAGCGAGCGCCCGGCGCGCTGCAAGGCCTGCAAGCGGCGCGCGATTGCGACCTCGCGATCGTGCCGGGCGAGAACCGCTACACCGTCACCGCGCGCGCGCTCGGCGCGCGCTGGGTCGCCGCGCTGGCCGGCGGCCGCCCGGGCTGGAAGAACTGGGGCGCGGACGAGCTCGTCGAGTTTCCGCGCCAGCCGACCAGCCTCGGCGAGATCTTCGCTTCCCTCGCATCGTCCGACCTGCTTCGCTACCGGCCCGGCGACTGGCCCGCGCCCGCCCACAAGCCGTTCGCGCTGCCGCGCGCGCCGTACGCAGTCCTCCACGTCGGCGCGAGCACGCCGCTCAAATACTGGCCCGCGGAAAACTGGCGCGCGCTCGCCGAGCGGCTCTCCGCGCGCTACACCGTGGTATGGAGCTGCGGGCCGGGCGAGAGCCACCTGATCCCACCCGGTGCGGCCCCGGCTTTTCCCGGCAACCTCGACCTGCCGCAGGTCTGGCACCTGCTTGCGAACGCCAGCCTGCTGGTCGCGCCCGACAGCGGCATCGCCAACATGGCGAAGCTCACCTGGACGCGCACCGTGTGCCTGTTCGGGCCGAGCTCGGCGGTGCTCACCGGGCGCGGCGAGTTCTGGAAGGATGCGCCGTTCACCGAGGTGACGGTGGCCGACTTCGCCTGCCGCGACCAGCCGCTGCTGTTCGGGCGCGACATCCTCTGGGTGCGAACCTGCCGCCGCACGCTCGCCGAATGCCCGCGGCCGCGCTGCATGGAAGCGATCGCGCTCGACGACGTGTGGAGAGCCCTCGATGATCCGGCTTGAGCTCGCCGCGCTGATCGGACTCGCGGCGGTGCTGCCGCTGCTCGAAGCGCCGAAGAGCCTGTTCTGGGCGCTGTACGTGCTCGCCTGGTTCGTCAACCGCGCGCGCGCGCGCGATTTCGGCGGCCCATGGGACCGCTGGGACAGCGTGATCGCGGCATGGATGGCCGCCGCTTTCGCCGCGGTCGCGTTCGGCGGGCTCGGGGCGGAGTGGCGTGACTGCGTGGACGTGGTGCGCTACGGCGGCGTGCTGTGGCTCATGAAGCGCTCGCGCTACTCCGACCGCGTGCTGGTGGCGCTGCTGGTGGCGCTCGCCGCCGGCACGCTTGCCGCGCTCGCGGTCGGCTACTACCGCATCCTGCTCACCACGAACTACCAGTACCTCGGCCTCAAGTCGGTCGGCCATGTGAACCACAGCGCGATCTACCTCGCCATTGCGCTCGGCGCGACGCTCATGGCAACGCGCGCGTGGTGGCGATCCACCGCCGCTGCGTGGCGCATCGCCGGGGTCGTCACCACGATCCTGTTCGCGGTCTCGCTTTTCGTGATGCAGAGCCGAGCTGCGGTGGGCGCGGCGCTGGTGGTGGTCGCGGTGCTGCTTCTCGCCTACGCGGTGCGCCACCGCCGCGGCGTGCGCCGCCTCGCGCTCGCGGCCGCCGTCCTGACCGGGATTGGGCTCGCCGCCAAGCCGCAGGTGCTGGAGAAGAATTACCTGCAGGTCGAGCGCAGCGGCACGCTGCTCTCGTTCCGCGAGAACATCTGGCGCGCCGGCCTGCTCGCTTGGCGCGAGCACCCGGTGTTCGGCGTCGGCGTGCACAGCTGGGGACGGATCAGCGAGGAGGTGGTGCGCCGCGCGGCGCAGCGGCGCGGCGAGCGCCTCGACCTGGACCGGCTGATGTTCTCCTCGCACGGGCACAGCCTCTACCTCAACACGCTGGTCGAGCAGGGCCTGGTCGGGCTCGCGGCGCTGCTCGCCGTGCTCGTGCTCTGGGCGGTGGAGATCGCGCGGCGCATTCCAGGCGCGGCGGCGCCGCCGCTCGAATGGAGCTACTGGGGCGGCGCGGCGGCGGCCTGGCTGGTGGCGGTGATCGTCGGGCTGGTGAACACCACGCTGCACCACGAGCACGCGCTGATCAGCATGCTGCTGCTGGGCGGCTGGCTCTCTTACTTGAGGACCAGCAGCCCCTTGAGGTACTCGCCTTCCGGGAATGCCAGCGCGACCGGGTGATCGGCGGCGGCGCCGAAGCGCTCGATGATCCTGGCGTCGCCGCCCGCGTCGAGCGCCGCGCCGGCCACGATGGACTGGAAAAGCTCGGCCGACACGCCGCCCGAGCATGAGAAGGTGGCGAGCAGCCCGCCGGGCGCGAGGAGCTTGAGCGCCCAGAGATTGATGTCCTTGTAGGCGCGCGCCGCCTTCTTCACCTGCGCGGCGGTAGGCGCGAACTTGGGCGGGTCGAGAATGATGAGGTCGAAGCGCGCCGCGCTGTCGCGCAGCTTCCTCAGCTCGGAAAAAACGTCGGCCTGGCGGAAATCGACCTTCGAGGCGTCGAGCGGATTGGCGGCAAGGTTCTCCTTGGCCACCTGCAGCGCCGGCGCCGAGCTCTCGATCGCGGTGACGCGCTTCGCGCCGCCGGCGAGCGCGGCGATGGAGAAGCCGCCGGTATAGCAGAAGCCGTCGAGCACTTCCCGGCCGGCGGCGAGCGCGCGCACGCGCTGGCGGTTCTCGCGCTGGTCGAGGAAGAAGCCGGTCTTCTGCCCCTGCTCCACGTCGACGCGGAAGTTCAGGCCGTACTCGATGATCGGGCAGCGTGCCGCGTTGCGGTTGCCGCGTGCGAAGCCGACGCGCGGCTCGAGGCCCTCGAGCTTGCGCACCTCGGCATCGGAGCGCTCGAAGATCGCCTCGCAGCCCGAAAGCTCGAGCAACGCGTCGAGGATCGGGTCGCGCCAGCGCTCCACGCCCGCGGCGAGGAATTGCGCCACCAGCACGTCGGCGTAGCGGTCGACCACCAGGCCCGGCAGGCCGTCCGACTCGCCGTGGATCAGGCGCAGCGCGTT
>DASVFV010000060.1:0-6251 GCA_036379875.1 Burkholderiales bacterium
GGGTTGGCCGGGTTGAAAAGGACTCCTACGCGAGAGGCCGACGGAACCAGTTCTTTGAGAAGCTCGAGCCGTTTCGTCACCGTGGCGGGATGAAAATCTGACAGTCCGGTCACGCTCCCACCCGGGCGTGCGAGGCTAGCAGCGAACCCTGCCGCTACCGGATCGGTCAGGTTCGGCAACACGATGGGCGCGTTAGGGCTGGCTTTCTTGACGGCGTGGACTGCAGCCACTCCAAACACCACGAAGACGTCGACCTTGAGACCGACAAGCTCTGCCGCCAGTGCAGGCAGCCTTTCGGTCCGCCCCGCAGCATATCGCTGCTCGATGACAATGGTTTTGCCCTCCAAATATCCCAGCTCCCTAAGCCCTTGCCGAAAAGCCGCGACGTAGGTCACGTCGTTCTCGGCTGAAGCCTGAGACAGATAAGCGATGCGAGCCATCGTTGCCGTGTGCTGCGCCTCGGCGGCATGCGGCAAGGCAAGCAGGACACCTGCCACGAATGCGATGACGGACACGGTCAATTTTTCGAGCACTTTGGATCGCGCGCTCTAGCTTTGGGTGGACAGTCTAGATCCGGCCTTCCTCGACCGCATGGCAGGCGACGCCGCTCTGGAAGCGCGGCGCTTCGACGCGGCAGCGCTCGTTCGCGTAAGGGCAGCGCGGGTGGAAGGCGCAGCCGGGCGGCGGGGCGAGCGGGTTCGGCACTTCGCCCGCCACCGGGGTGCGCGCCTTGCCGGTCATGCCGAGGTCGGGCACCGCGTCGAGCAGCATGCGCGTATAGGGGTGGCGCGGCTCGCTGAAAATCTTCGCCGAGCTTTGCAGCTCGACGATGCGGCCCAGGTACATCACGCCCACGCGGTCCGCGACCAGCGACACCACGGCGAGGTTGTGCGAGATGAAGAGGTAGGTGAGGCCGAGGCGCTCCTGCAGCTCCGCCATCAGGTTGAGGATCTGCGCCTGCACCGACACGTCGAGCGCAGAGGTCGGCTCGTCGCAGATCAGGAGCTCCGGCTCGCCGGCGAGCGCGCGCGCGATCGAGATGCGCTGGCGCTGGCCGCCCGAGAACTCGTGCGGATAGCGCTCCGCGTCGTCGGGCGAGAGCCCGACCTGCACCAGGAAGTGCTCGACCGGCTTGCGCTCTTCGAGGAACGCCATCGGCTCGGCGATGATCTTGCGCACCCGCCAGCGCGGATTGAGGCTCGCGTACGGATCCTGGAAGATCATCTGCAAGCGTCGCCCGCGGAATTCGATGCGGCCCTCGCTCGGCGCGTAGAGCCCGGCGATCAGGCGCGCCACGGTCGACTTGCCGCAGCCCGACTCGCCGACCAGGCCGAGCGTCTCGCCCCGGGCGACCTCGAACGAGACATGATCGACCGCGCGCAGGATACGGCGCGGCTCGCGCTCGAGCGCGCGGTTCAACCACGGGCGCGATACGTCGAAGTCGCGCGTGACCGACTCGACCTTAAGCAGCATGGAGCCAGCAGGCCGCGCGCGTATGCGAACTCGCCCCGCCGGCGTTCATCAAGCCGGGCCGCTCGACGAGGCAGCGCTCGAAGCGCCTCGGGCAGCGCGGGTTGAACGCGCAGCCCGGCGGGATGGCGTTCAGCCGCGGCATGGCGCCGTCGATCTGGACCAGCTTGGTCTGTTCGGCAGAAATTCTTGGGATCGAGCCCATCAGCCCCACGGTGTAGGGATGGCGCGGCGCGTGGATCACGTCGCGCACCGGGCCGATCTCGACGATGCGCCCGGCATACATGACCGCCACGCGCTGCGCGGTCTCGGCGATCACCCCCATGTCGTGCGTGATCAGCATCACCGCGGCGCCGCGCTCGGCGGCGAGGCGCTTGAGGAGCTGGATGATCTGCGCCTGGATCGAGACGTCGAGCGCGGTGGTCGGCTCGTCGGCGATCAGGAGCTGCGGGTCGGCGGCGAGCGCGAGCGCGATCACCACGCGCTGGCGCATCCCGCCGGAGAAGTGATGCGGGTAGTTGTCGTAGCGCGCTTCGGGGGCCGGCATGCCCACTTCGCGCAGCAGCGACATGGCTCTTTCCTTTGCCTGATTTCGGCTCATCGGAAGATGCGTGAGGATGGTTTCCTCGAGCTGCTGGCCGACGGTGTAGAGCGGATTCAGCGAGGTGAGCGGATCCTGGAAGATCACGCCGATCTTGCGCCCGCGGATGCGGCGCATCTCGTGATGCGGCAGGCGGTCGATGCGCCGGCCTTCCAGCCGCACCTCGCCCGCGGCGATGCGCCCCGGCGGCTCGAGCAGGCCGATCACCGCGAGGCCGGTCATCGACTTGCCGGCGCCCGATTCGCCGACCACGCCGAGCACCTCGCCGGGCGCGATGGAAAAGCTGATCGAGTCCACGGCGGTGAGAGTTCCGCGCCGGGTCGGGAACTGCACCGTGAGGTTCTCGACCTCGAGGATCATCGGAGCTTGGGGTTCAGCGCGTCGCGCAGCCAGTCGCCGAGCAGGTTGACGGAAAGCACCAGCACCACCAGCGCCACGCCGGGGAACACGGTGATCCACCACTCGCCCGAATAGAGGAACTCGTTGCCGACGCGGATCAGGGTGCCGAGCGAAGGCCGCGTGGCCGGCACGCCCACGCCGAGGAACGACAGCGTGGCCTCGGTGATGATCGCGGTGCCGATGTTGAGCGTGGCGAGCACCAGCACCGGGCCCATCACGTTGGGCAGCACGTGCGCGAGCATGATGGCGAGCGGCTTGCGCCCGATCACGCGCGCCGCCTGCACGTACTCCTTCTCGCGCTCGACCATGGTGGAGCCGCGCACCGTGCGCGCGTAGTGCACCCAGCCCGCCAGCCCGATGGCGAGGATCAGTACCGGGATGGCGATCTCGTCGTGGCGGTTGGCCGGCATCGCGACGCGCGCCACGCCGTCGATCAGGAGCGCGATCAGGATCGCGGGGAAGGATAGCTGCACGTCGGCGACGCGCATGATGAGCGCATCGATGCGCCCGCCGACGTAGCCGGAAAGCAATCCTAAAGAGACTCCCAAGAAGAGAGCCAGCACCACCGACGCCAGTCCGACGCCGAGCGAGATGCGCGCGCCGTGCATGATGGTGGAGAGGATGTCGCGGCCCTGGTTGTCGGAGCCGAGCAGGTAGGCGCGCTCGCCCCCCTCGCTCCAGGCCGGCGGCTTGAACGCGGCGTTCAGGTCAAGCGCGGCGGGGTTGAACGGGTCCTGCGGCGAAAGCCAGGGCGAAAGCAGCGCGGCACCTACGCAGACGAGCGTAAGTGCCGCGGCGATGACGGTGACCGGCGAGCGGCGGAAGCTCCAGGCGAGGTCGTGCTCCCAGAGCCTGCGCAGGATCAGTGGCCGCCCTCGACGCGGGTGAAGCGCGCCTCCGGCCGGTCGTCGGCGATGTGCACGGTGGTGACGTTCTTCTTCATCGCCCACGGGCGCAGCTGGTGGTGCAGCGGGATGTAGTAGAACTCGTCGCGCGTGCGGAGCAGCCCTTCGCGCAGCAGGGCGTCGCGCGCCCTGGTGTCGGTGGCGATCTTGATCGAGTCGATGACGTTGTCGAGCTTCGGATCGCTCACGCGGCCGAGGTTGAAGCTGCCCTCCGCGCCGCCGGTCTTGGTCTTGACCAGCGACTGCAGCGTGTACAGCGCGTCGAAGGTCGCCACGCCCCAGCCCAGCATGTAGGCGCTGGAATCGAAATTGAGGATCTTGGGAATGAAGTTCGAGAACGGGATGGCGTTCAGCTTGACGCGCAGCCCGGCCTTGGCCCACATGCCGACCAGCGCCTGGCAGATCTTCTCGTCGTTCACGTAGCGGTTGTTCGGGCAGTCGAGCGTGAACTCGAAGCCGTCCGGATAGCCGGCCTCGGCGAGCAGCTTCTTCGCCCCGGCCGGGTCGTACTTCACCGGCACGTCGATGTCCTTGGTGTGGCCGTGCACGCCGGGCGCGACCATGATGCCGGCCGGGATCGACAGGCCGCGCATCACCACGCGCTTGATCGCCTCGCGGTCGACCGCCATGTTGAGCGCCTTGCGCACGCGCACGTCCTTGAACGGGTTCTTGCCCTTCACGCTGCCGTACTGCAGCTCGTCGCGGTGCTGGTCCATGCCGATGAAGATGGTGCGCACCTCGTGGCCGTCGAGCACTTTCAGCTTCGCGTCCTTGCGCAGGCGGTCCACGTCCTGGGTCGGCACGTCGGTCACCATGTCGACGTCGCCGGAGAGCAGCGCCGAGACGCGCGTCGCGTCCGACTTGATCGGGTTGTAGACCACGTCGGTGACGTTGCCGTCCAGCTTGCCCCACCAGTTCTTGTTGTAGGTCATGACGATCTGCTTGTCCGGCTCCCAGCCCTTGATCATGTATGGGCCGGTGCCGTTGACGTTGCGCGAGGCGTAGGTCTCTTCCTTCTTCGCGTAGTCCTGCACGTTGGCCGAGCGGTTCTTCTCCGACCAGCTCTTGCTCATGATGCGGAAGTCGCGGATGTTGCGCAGCAGGATCGGCACCGGGCCGCTCAGCACGAAGTCCACCGTGTAGTCGTCGACCTTCACCACGTCCGTGATGCCGGTGACGTAGATCTGCATGGTGCCCTGCGGCTGGACGATGCGCTTGTACGAGAACACCACGTCGTCGGCGGTGAACGGCGAGCCGTCGTGGAACTTGACGTTCTTCCTCAGGTTGAAGCGCCAGTGCGTGTCGTCGATCTGCTTCCAGCTCGTCGCGAGCGCCGGCTCGATCTTGTACTCGCCGCCGACCGGCTTGGCGTAGCGCGTCAGCCCTTCGTAGGCGTGCTGCAGGATCGCGTTGCTGGTAGCGTGGTTCTGCGAGTGCGGGTCGAGCGACAGCACGTCGTTCTGCGCGGCCCATTTCAGGTTTGCGGCGTAGGCGGGAACGGCGGCCGCGAACGCCAATGCCAGAAGCAGTTTCCTCATGTCCTCCTCCTCATTTGATCGGTAGTGCTTCCTCCACCAGCGCGGCCAGGTAGCCCGCGCCGAGAGGGATCACCTCGTCGTTGAAATCGTAGTTGGGATTGTGCAGGAAGCAGCCCCCCTGGGCGCCGCCTTGCCCGAGAAACACGTAGGCGCCCGGGCGCGCCTGCAACATGTACGAGAAATCCTCGCCGCCCATGGTGGGCTCGTGCTCGGTGATCACGTTGCCCTTGCCGAACACGCGCTCGCCGACGCGCGCCGCGAACTGCGCCTCGCGGGCGCTGTTGACCGTCGCCGGATAGCCGCGGGTGTACTGGATCTCGCTCGAGCAACCGAAGGCCTCGGCCACTTTGGTGACGATCTCCTTGAGGCGCCGTTCGGCCAGGTCGCGCGTGGCCGGGCGGAAGCTGCGCACCGTGCCGACCAGCTTGACCGCATCGGGCACCACGTTGAAGGCGCCCACCTGGCTGGTCTGCATCGAGCAGATGCTCACCACCACCGCGTCGACCGGTTCCACGTTGCGGCTCGCGATGGTCTGCAGCGCGCTGATGATCTGGGCGCAGGCCACCACCGGGTCGACGACGAGGTGCGGCATGGCGCCGTGGCCGCCGCGGCCGCGCACGGTGATCTGGACCTCGTCGGTGGCGGCCATCACCGGGCCGGCGCGCACCGCCATCTGCCCGGCCGGCAGGCCCGGCCAGTTGTGCACGGCGTAAATCTCGTGGGCGGGAAACTTGTCGAACAGGCCTTCGTTCACCATGACCTGGCCGCCGCCGCCGCCTTCCTCGGCGGGCTGGAACACGAGGTAAGCGGTGCCGTCGAAGTTGCGCGTCTCCGACAGGTAGCGCGCCGCGCCGAGCAGCATGGTGGTGTGGCCATCGTGCCCGCAGGCGTGCATTCGCCCTTCGTGTTTCGATCGATGGGAAAAGGCATTCAACTCGTGCATGGGCAGGCAGTCCATGTCGGCGCGCAGCGCGATGGCCTTGCCGTTCTTCTTCTTGCCGTGGATCACGCCGACCACGCCGGTCTTCGCGAGGCCGGTATGGGTCTCCACGCCGAGCTTCTTCAAGTAGTCGGCGACCACCCCGGCGGTTCTCTGCTCGGTGAAGGACAGCTCGGGATGGGCGTGCAGGTCGCGGCGGATCGCGGTGAGCTCGCGGTGGTACTGGCGGATGCGTTCGACGGGGCTGGTCATATCGGTCGCAGGCGGAGCCGGGGATCGACCGCATAGTAGAGGAGATCGACCACCAGGTTGATCACGACGAAAAAGAGCGCGATCAGGCACAGGTAGGCTGCCATCACCGGTACGTCCGCGACGCTGACCGCCTGGATGAACAGCAG
>DASVFV010000061.1:0-15338 GCA_036379875.1 Burkholderiales bacterium
CCATGCGGAAGCGCGGCGCCTCGAGCAGGCGGTAGGCGCGCGTGCTCGAGCGGCCTTCGAAGCGCGGCTGCATGCCCCACACCTCGCGCATGGTGGCGGTGAGCTTGCGGGTGATGGCGAGCTTGGCGCACTGGGTGTCGAGCACCTGGTCCATGGCGGTGTCGAGGGCCTGGAGCGAGCGCTCGCCGCGCTGCTCGCGCACGCGCCATGCCGCCAGCACCTCGTGCCACAGCAGCGCCGCGAACAGGAACGCAGGCGACACGGGCTTTTCATTCAGGACCCGTTCATCCGTCTGGGCGAGCGCCAGCGTGACGAAGCGCTCGCCGAGCGGCTGCTCGAGGATCACGTCGAGGAGCGGCAGCAGCCCCTTGTGCAGCCCGACCTCGCGCAGCTGGCGCAGGCAGGCGCTGGCGTGGCCCGAGAGGAGCAGCTTGAGCATTTCGTCGAACAGGCGCGCCGGCGGCACGCGCTCCATGAGCGGCGCGAGCTCCTTGATCGGCTTTCGCGTGTCCGCTTCCAGCGTGAGGCCGAGCTTGGCGGCGAGCCGCACCGCGCGCAGCATGCGCACCGGGTCCTCGCGATAGCGCGTGGCCGGCTCGCCGATCACGCGCAGCAGGCGCTTCTTCAGGTCGGCGAGGCCGCCGTGGAAGTCGATCACTTCCTCGGTGGCGGGGTCGTAATAGAGCGCGTTGACCGTAAAGTCGCGGCGCAGGGCGTCGCCTTCCTGGGTGCCGTAGACGTTGTCGCGCAGCACGCGGCCGTGCTCGTCCTTCTCCGAGGTGTCGCCGTCGGCCGAGCGGAATGTCGAGACTTCGAGCGTCTCCGGCCCCATCATCACGTGCACCAGGCGGAAGCGCCGGCCGATGATGAGCGCGCGGCGGAACAGCGGCTTGACCTGCTCGGGACGCGCGTCGGTTGCGATGTCGAAGTCCACCGGCACGATGCCGAGCAGGAGGTCGCGCACCGCGCCGCCCACCAGGTAGGCGGAAAAGCCGCCCTCGCGCAGCACCGCGCACACCTTCAGGGCGGCGGGGCTCACGCGCTCGCGCGCGATGCCGTGTTTCTCGCGGGGCACTCGCAGCGGCTCGGACTGCAGGCCGAGCACCCGCCGGATGAACCTCTTGATCATTTTGCGCCGGATTCTACCGGAGCGAGATGCGTTCCCAGCCGCGGCGCGCCGCTTCGCGGGCCAGCGTGTCGTCCGGATCGACCGCGACCGGGCGCGAGACGCGCTGCAGCAGCGGCAGGTCGTTGTGCGAGTCGCTGTAGCAGGTGCTGGCCTCGAAATCGGCCATGCGCCGCCCCAGGCCGGCCAGCCACTGCTCGAGGCGTGCCAGCTTGCCGTCGCGGAAGCACGGCGTGCCGGCCACCCGGCCGGTGAAGCGCCCGTCGCGGCGCTCGGGCTCCGTGGCGATCAGGTGCGCGACGCCGAACTCGCGCGCGATCGGCGCGGTGACGAAGCTGTTGGTGGCGGTAATGATCGCGCACAGCTCGCCCGCCTCGAGGTGGCGGCGCACCAGGGCGCGCGCCTTGGGCAGGATCATCGGCGCCACGCGCGCGCGCATGAACTCCGCGTGCCAGCGCTCGAGGTCTTCGGGCGTGTGGTTGGCGAGCGGGCGCAGCGCGAAGGCGAGGTACTCGTGGATGTCGAGCGTGCCGTCGACGTACTGCTCGTAGTAGACGCGGTTCTCGGCCTCGTACGAGGCGCGGTCTACCACGCCGCGGTCGCACATGAACTGCCCCCACTCGTAGTCGCTGTCGCCGTTGAGGAGCGTGTTGTCGAGGTCGAACAGGGCCAGGCGCTTCATCGCGCCCGGAGTTTAAGGGAGCGCGGAGAGGCCGCGCTAAAACCTATGTCCCGCTAGAACCGGCGCTGGACGCCGATGCGGAAATCGCGCAGCAGGAACAGGCCGAGGGGGTCGCGCGACAGCGATTCGGCCGACAGCGCCCAGTCGGGTGTGAGCGAGTAGCTGCCAAACACCGAAAGCTGGCGCGCCTCGTCGAAGTACGCGGTGTTGCCCATCGACATGCCGAGGTTGTAGCGGTCGTTCGGGCTGTAGGAGAGCTGCATGCGCTGGCCCGGTGCGAAGCCGACCGCCTCGCGCCAGTTGTAGAGCGCGAAGCCGAAGCGGTCGTAGTCCGGCGCGAGCCAGCCGCGCGCGAAGGTCGGGTCGAGTCCCGGCTCGCTCTGGTAGGTCGGCTTGAGGCCCGACTGCGCGAGCGCCGGCCCGGCGAGCAGGCACAAGCTGAGGAGGACGGGCCGCAGTTTCATGGGAGTGATCCCAACATACTCGCCGGACGTTGCATTTGTCGAGGGAGTGGTGCTCGCGGCGCAAGCGCAGCATTGGCCTTTGTGGCGGCCGAGCCACGGCCTTACGCGTTTTTACGCTCCAGGGCTTCCCGGACCAGGGGAACAGTGAGCGGCCGCTTGGCGGCAAGCGAGTAGCGGTCCAGGGCCTCGAGCACGCCGGTAAGGCTGCCCAGGTCGCGGGGTAGCCGGTTGAGCAGGTAGGCGAGCACCTCGTCGGGCAGCCGCAGGCCGCGGCGCGCGGCCTCGGCGCGCAGGTGCAGCGCCTTGTCCGCGTCTGCGAGGGGCTTCAGCTGGTAGACCAGGCCCCAGGCGAGCCGCGTGCGCAGGTCCTCGCGCAGCACGAGCTGCGCCGGCGGCTGGGCGCCGGCGGCCAGCACCGGCGGCTCGCCCTGGCGCGCGGCGTTGATCGCCGCGAACACGCGCTGCTGCCCGGCCTCGTCGAGCTTGTCGACGTCGTCGGCGAGCACGAGGCGCGCGTTCGCCTTCGCCGCCGCGCGCAGCAGATGGGTGCGGCCGCTGCCGCGCTCGCCCCAGAGGTAGAGCACCGCGTCGCGCGTCGCGCCGGCCGCAAAGCCGCGCACCGCCGCGAGCGCCTCGGCATTCGGTCCGGCGACGAAGTTGTCGAAATCGGGCTCGGCGGGCGGCCCGATGTTGAGGACGAGCTGCTGCATCTCGCTAGAATCCCAATCTAGCATGTCGAAAAGTCTTTCCTATCGCGATGCGGGCGTGGACATCGAGGCCGGCGACGCGCTGGTCGAGGCGATCAAGCCGCTGGCGAGGCGCACCATGCGCCCCGAGGTGCTGGGCGGGATCGGCGGCTTCGGCGCGCTGTGCGAAATCCCGAAGAAATACAAGCAGCCGGTCCTGGTCTCCGGCACCGACGGCGTCGGCACCAAGCTCAAGCTCGCCTTCGCGCTGGGGCGCCACGACACGGTCGGCATCGACCTGGTGGCGATGAGCGTGAACGATGTCCTCGTGCAGGGCGCGGAGCCGCTCTTCTTCCTCGACTATTTCGCCTGCGGCAAGCTCGACATCGAGGTCGGCCGGCAGGTGGTGCAGGGCGTGGCGAAGGGATGCGAGATGGCGGGCTGCGCGCTGATCGGCGGCGAGACCGCCGAGATGCCCGACATGTATCCCGAGAACGAGTACGACCTCGCCGGCTTCTGCGTCGGCGTGGTGGAGAAGGAGCGCATCATCGACGGGCGCTCCATCGCGCCGGGCGACGTGCTGCTCGGCCTCGCCTCGAGCGGCGCGCATTCGAACGGCTTCTCGCTGATCCGCAGGATCCTCGAGCGCGGCAACCCGCCCTTCGACCCGCTCGAGCCGACCCGCATCTACGTGAAGCCGGTGCTCAAGCTCCTGGAGAGCGTGAAGGTGAAGGGCCTCGCGCACATCACCGGGGGCGGCGTGGTCGGAAATGTGCCGCGCATGCTCCCTAAGAATGTTGTTGCGAAGATAAGCAAATCGGCCTGGGAGCGGCCCGAGGTTTTCAAGTGGCTCCAGAAAACCGGCAACGTGGCCGAGGAAGAGATGTGGCGCGTGTTCAACTGCGGCATCGGCATGGTCGCCGCGGTGGCGCGCAGCGACGTGCAGGCCGCGCGCACGCTGCTCGAGCGCGAGGGCGAGCGCGTCTACGAGATCGGCACGATCGAGAAGTCTTCCGGCGAGCCCGAGGCCGTGATCGTCTAGAGGCGCGAGCCGCGGCGCGCGAGGTAGATGCCGGCGAGCACCACCAGGCCGCCGAGGATCTGCAGCGGCACCAGGGCCTCCGACAGCAGCACCCAGGCGAACAATGCCGCCATCACCGGCTGGAACAGCAGGCTGACCGACGAGAACGCCGCCGGCAGGTGCGCGAGCGCGTAGGCGATCAGGCCTTGGCCAGCGGCGTGGGAGACGAGCGCGAGGCCGATCAGCATCCACCAGCCGAATGCGGTGGCGGGCAGCATCTGGTCCCCGGACGCCAGCGCGGCCGGAAAGAGGAAGATCGTCGTGATCGTCGTGGTGACCGCCATCAGGTGCAGCGTGGTCTCGCCGCGATCGCGCAGGCCCTTCACGGCCAGGATGTAGCCGGCATAGAACATCGCCGTCACCACGCCGAGCGCGTCGCCGAGCAGGCCGGTCGCGGAGAATTGGAGGCTCGTATGCACCAGCAGCGACACGCCGACGAGGGCGGTGCCCAGGCCGGCCAGAAACAGTCCGCCCGGGCGCTGGCGCAAAAAGATCCATACAGCGAGCGTGACGAACATCGAGGCGAGATTCGCGAGCAGCGTCGAGTTCGCCACCGACGTCAGCTTGACCGAGGCGTGCCAGAACGCGAGGTCGCCCGCGAAGGCGAAGCCGGCCGCCAGCAGCAGCGGCCATTTACCCGAGTAACGACGTGTGGTCTTTCTCGAGCGCAGGTAGAGAATCCACAGCACGGGAACCGCGATGGCGACTCGCCAGAAGGCAGTCGCGGTGGGACCAGCCTCGGATACCCGGACGAAGATCGGCGAGAGCGCGATGCAGGTCGCGCCGGCTAGCAGCGCGAAGAGCGCGGGGTTCATGCCCCGCGCAGGTTACTTCACTTCAGGTCGTTCCAGCGCTTGAGCGCCGCGTCGTAGCGCCGGCGCGCGAGCTCCACCTCGTGCTCGAGCTGCGCCTGGCGCCCGAGGTAGGCCTCGGTCGGCCGCGTGCCGCCGCTCGCGGTGGCCTGGCGCTCGCCGGATTCGGGCACGATGCCGGCGTCGCGGCGCTTCTCCGCTTCCTGGAGCGCGAGGTAGGCCGCGCGCGCTTCTTCGTACGCTTTGTCAAGCGCCGAGGGCGCGCTTTGCGTTTGCGCTGCGACTGAAGTGACAAAGACCAGCAGCAGGTAGGCTAAACGGCTCATGCGACGGCCTCTTCCGGGTAGAATTTTTTGACATGGGAGCGCCGCGTTTCGTTCACCTGAGGATGCACAGCGAATACTCGGTGAGCGACGGCATCGTGCGCATCGAGCAGGCCGTGGAGCGCGCCGCGGCCGACGGCATGCCGGCGCTCGCGCTCACCGACGCGGCAAACCTGTTCGGCATGGTCAAGTTCTACGGCGCCGCGCGCGCCGCCGGGGTGAAGCCGATCGTCGGCGCCGACTGCTGGGTGGAGAACAGCGCCGACCGGGACAAGCCCTCGCGCGTGCTGCTGCTGTGCGCCTCGCGCGCCGGCTACCTGCGGCTCTGCGACCTGCTGTCGCGCGCCTGGCTGAAGAACCAGCACCGCGGCCGGGCGGAGATCTCGCGCGAATGGCTGCGCGAAACGGACGGGCTGATTGCGCTCTCCGGCGCGGCGGGCGGCGACGTCGGGCAGGCGCTGGCCGCCGACCACGCGCAGGCCGCGGAACGGCTGGCGCAGGACTGGGCGCGGCTTTTCCCGGGCCGCTACTACCTCGAGCTGCAGCGCGCGGGACATCCGGGGGCCGAGGCACTGGTCGCGCGCTCCGTGGCGCTCGCCTCGCGCGTCGGGCTGCCGGTGGTGGCGACCCACCCGGTGCAGTTCCTCCAGCCCGACGACTTCATGGCGCACGAGGCGCGCGTGTGCATCTCGACCGGCCACATCCTCGCCGACCAGCGCCGGCCCAGGCGCTTCACCCAGGAGCAGTACTTCAAGCGCCAGGACGAGATGGCCAAGCTGTTCGCGGACATCCCGCACGCGCTGGAGAACTCGATCGAGGTGGCGCGCCGCTGCAACCTCGCCATCGAGCTCGGCAAGAGCCGGCTGCCGGCCTTCCCGACGCCGAACGGCGAGAGCGTCGAGGACTACCTGCGCGCGCAGGCGCACGCCGGGCTGAAGAAACGCGGCCTCGACAAGGTGGAGCGCCTCGAATTTGAATTGAAAACCATCATCCAGATGGGTTTCGCGGGCTACTTCCTGATCGTGGCCGACTTCATCAACTGGGCGAAGCAGAACGGCGTGCCGGTCGGGCCGGGGCGCGGCTCGGGCGCCGGCTCGCTGGTCGCCTATTCGCTCGGCATCACCGACCTCGACCCGCTCAAGTACGACCTGCTGTTCGAGCGCTTCCTCAACCCGGAGCGCGTGTCGATGCCGGACTTCGACATCGACTTCTGCCAGGACGGGCGCGACCGCGTGATCGACTACGTGCGCAACAAGTACGGCGAGGAATGCGTGTCGCAGATCGCCACCTTCGGCACCATGGCGGCGCGCGCGGTGCTGCGCGACACCGGGCGCGTGCTCGACCTGCCCTACAGCTTCTGCGACCAGCTCGCGAAGCTGGTGCCGGTGCAGCCCGGCAAGCTGATCACGCTCGACGAGGCGCGCAAGATGGAGCCGCTGCTCGCCGAGCGCGAGAAGAACGAGGACGAGGTGGGCGAGCTGCTCGCGCTGTCGGAGAAGCTGGAGGGCCTGGTGCGCAACGTCGGCATGCATGCGGGCGGCGTGCTGATCGCGCCGGGGCGTCTCACCGACTTCTGCCCGCTCTACGCGGCCGACGGCGCGCACGTCATCTCGCAGCTCGACAAGGACGACGTCGAGGCGATCGGCCTGGTCAAGTTCGACTTCCTCGGCCTCACCACGCTCACGATCCTCGATTGGGCCGAGCGCTACGTGCGCGGTCTTGGGGAAACCAGCTTTGAATTGCAGAAGGTCCCCCTGGATGATGCCGCGACGTACAAGCTCCTCTCGTCGGGCAACACCACCGCGGTGTTCCAGCTGGAATCGCGCGGCATGCGCGACCTCATCAAGCGCGCCCGGCCCGACCGCTTCGAGGACGTGATCGCGCTGGTGGCGCTCTACCGGCCGGGGCCGATGGACCTGATTCCGGAGTACATCGAGCGCAAGCATGGCACGAAGCGCGTCGAGTACCTGGACCCGCGCCTGCAGCCGATCCTCGGCCCGACCTACGGCATCATGGTGTATCAAGAGCAGGTGATGCAGATCGCGCAGGTGATCGGCGGCTACACGCTGGGCGGCGCCGACCTGCTGCGCCGCGCGATGGGCAAGAAGAAGCCTGAGGAGATGGCGCAGCAGCGCGACATCTTCGTCGCCGGCGCCAAAGAACGCGGTCTCGCGCACGCGAAGGCGATGCAGCTCTTCGACCTGATGGAGAAGTTCGCCGGCTACGGCTTCAACAAGTCGCACGCCGCCGCGTACGCGCTGCTCGCCTACCAGACCGCGTACATGAAGGCGCACCACGCGGCGGCCTTCGCGGCCGCCAACCTGTCGGCGGTGATGGACGATACCGACAAGGTGCGCCAGTTCCACGAGGACGCGCTCGCGAACGGCCTCACCATCCTGCCGCCGGACATCAACGCCTCCGAGTTCCGCTTCGTGCCGGTGGATCGCACCACGATCCGCTATGGCCTGGGCGCGGTGCGCGGCACCGGCCAAACCGCGATCGACAACATCATTTCGGTGCGCATGGCGCAGCCGTTCTCCGGCCTGTTCGACTTCTGCAGCCGCGTCGACAAGCGCATGGTGAACCGCCGCGTGCTCGAGGCGCTGATCCGCGCCGGCGCTTTTGATTCGATCGATTCGCACCGGGCAAGGCTGCTCGCCTCGGCCGGCCGGGCGTTCGAGGCCGCCGAGCAGGCCGAGCGCCAGGCGAGCCAGGTCAGCCTGTTCGGCGAAGCCGAGGCGCCGCGCGGCGGCGCGCACATCCTGGTCGACGCGCAGCCCTGGGACGCGCGCCAGAAGCTGCTCGAGGAGAAGGCCGCGCTCGGCTTCTACCTGTCGGGGCACCTGTTCTCGATCTACGAGCGCGAGCTTGCGCGCTTCCCGCGCACCCCGCTCGCCAAGCTGGCGCCGGCCGAGCGCATCTGGATGGCGGGCATCGTGGTGGCGGCGCGCGTGCAGATGACGCGGCGCGGCCGCATGATGGTGGTGATGCTCGACGACGCCACCGCGCAGGTCGAGATCTCGGTGTTCAACGAGCTCTTTGAGAAGCACCGCGAGAAGCTGAAGGAAGACGCGCTGCTCGTGGTGTGCGGCAAGGTGCAGGACGACCAGTTCTCGGGCGGGCTGCGCGTGCTCGCCGAAGAGCTGCTCGACCTGGACACGCTCAGGGCGCGCTACGCTGCGCGACTGAAAATCTCGATGAACGGGGGCGCCGACGCCAAGCGATTGCAGCAGGTGCTCGCGCCTTATCGCGCCAACGGCAGCGGCGCCTGCCAGGTGGTGGTGGCGTATGGCAACGGCGCCGCGGCGTGCGAGGTGGTGCTCGGCGAGGGCTGGAAGGTCAGGCCCGACAGCAAGCTCATCTCCGATCTCGGCGAGTGGCTCACTCCCGAGAACGTCGAGCTGGTCTTCGGGGCCTAGTTAGCCCATCGCACCGCGCACTTCCGGGCGCTGAAGAGTCTGCGGTAGTGCCGGTACCAGGCGTTCGCCATGCGCTCGCCGGGATCGACGCGGCGCTTCTCCGCGAGGAAGCGCGGCAGCTCGGGATAGCACGCCTCGGCCTGCTCGCGCGTCGCCCACGGCGTGCAGTAGACCGGGAAGCTGCCGCCGCGCGCGATCGCCGCGTCGAGCAGCTTGCGGCGCAGCTGCGTGGCGCGCACCGCGACACCGAGCACCGGCGGCTCGGCCAGCCGGAGCGTGACTGCGGCGTAATCGCGGCGCGCCCAGCGCAGGAAGGTATCGTGCTCTTCGCGCGTGCGCCGCAGCCGCACCCCGGCGAGCGGCATGCGCCACGCATCGCAATGCCCGACCGCCTCGGCGAGGAAGCCCGGCAGCTCCTGCGGCGGCACCAGCACGCGCAGCGAGCGGCACGCGGCATCGCGCGGCGGCGCAGCGAGCACCTCGGCCTCGGCCGCTTCGTTGAGCGCGAGCGCGATCGAGCCCACGTGCAGCGTCACGCTGTAGAGCGCGGCGAACACGCCTTGGCCGCCGATCACCAGCGAAAAGAGCTCACCCTGCCGCTCGCGGCTCGCGCGCGCGAGCTCGCCGTTCGGCAGCACGACGGTGATCGACTCGACGTGCGTGACCGCCGGACGGCCGTCCGGGCCGGCGGCGTTGCAGGCCAGGCTTTCGCCGACGGTCTGCATGGCCGGGCCGAGGCGCGCGGCATGCGCGTGGCCGGGACGCAGCACCGCCGCGATGTCTTTCCAGCGCGCCGCGGCCTGCACTTCGATCAGGCCGCGGCTCTCGTCGATCCTCAGCACGCGGTCGAGGCGCGTGGCGTCGTACGGCAGGCCTTCGCGGATGGCGGCGGTGAGCTCCGGGGCGGACAGCGGGATAGATTGCGTTGCGAGCATGATCTCCTCCTTTCGCGGCGATTCTTCCGGCAGTCCGAATCGCGCGGCAACCGCTTCTTGAGCGGTGGCGTTATCTGATACCGTAAGTCGCATGTCCGCGCCCAGCCGCTTCGTCGACGCGCTGAAGAGAAGCGTGCGCGCGCGCGGCCTGACGTACGCGGAGCTGGCGCGCAGGCTGCAGCTCTCGGAAGCGAGCGTGAAGCGCATGTTCTCGCGTGGCAGCTTCACGCTCGCGCGCATCGAGGAAGTGCTCGCCGCCGTGGATCTCGACCTGTACGAGGTGGCGCGCCTCACGCGCGGCAATGGCAATGGCGTGGCGCAGCTCAGCCACGAGCAGGAGCTCGGCCTCGCGAAGGACGAGCGCCTGCTCGCGGTGTTCTGGCTGATCCTGAACGGCTGGACCTTCGACCAGATGGTCGAGGCGTTCATGATCACGCGTACCGAGCTCACGGTCGCGTTCGCGAAACTGGAGAAGCTGAAGCTCATCGCCTGGGGACCGCGCGAGCGCGCGCGCCTGCTCGTGCCGCGCGATTTCGTGTGGCGCGCCGGCGGGCCGGCGAAGAAGGCCTACGCGCGCCGCGCGATGGCGGAGTTCCTGCAGGCGCGCTTCGACGCGCCGCTCGAGATGCTGCGCTTCGAATGCCGCGAGCTGTCGGCCGAATCGGCGGCCACGCTGAAGCGCAAGCTCGAGCAGCTTCTCGCCGAGTTCGCCGAATGCGCCGAGGCGGACTCGGCGCTGCCGCCCGGCCGCCGCGTGCCGGTCGCCCTGCTGGCCGGCTGCCGGCCCTGGGAATTCTCGGCGGTGAATGCGCTCAAGCGGCGCAAGAACAGCTAGACGGTCGGCCGCAGCTCGAAGGCCTGGTGCGCCGCTTCTTCGCCGGCGCTCGTTCTCACGTCGGTCACTCGCGCGCCCGGCGGTCCGCGCCTCGCCCAATCGATGAGCGCGTCGACCGCGGCGGCCTCGCCCTGCGCGAGCGCTTCGACGCTGCCGTCGCGCCGGTTGCGCACCCAGCCGCGCACGCCGCGGCGCGTGGCTTCCTCGCGCATCGAGTAGCGGAAGCCCACGCCTTGCACGCGCCCGCTGATCTCCAGCCGCAAACTCACCATCAGACTCCATGATAAGCTGGCCCGAAGTGCGGTAATCAGGGGGGATAACAAGATGCGCGCTGCATTGCTGGTGATTGCCGGTCTCGCGCTGATCGGCTACGTGGCGGTGGCCTGGGTGCTGCCGGCCATGGCCGGCTCCGAAGTCAAGGCCGCCGCCCAGGCCCTGGTCGCGGGCGCCGAGCCGGCCAAGCAGCAGGTGTCGAGTGCCGCCGAGAAGTCGGGCAACTTGAACGGCTCCGGCAACGGCCTCAAGGTCGTGGAAAAGGACGATCCCAAGCACGGCAAGATGAAGTGGATCGTCGGCGAGAACGGCGCGATCCGCGCCTGGAACGAGAAAAACGCCATCGAGGTCACGCTCACGCCCAGCCTGCAGGGCGGCAAGACGAGCTGGAACTGCAAGGGCTACCCGGTCGACGCCATGCCGCCGGCCTGCGGCGGCAAAGGCTGATCGCGCTTATTTCTTCTTGAGGATGGCGCCGGCCACTAGCAGGCCGGCGAGCGCAGCGCCGCCCACCAGCAGCCAGTCGCGCCGACGCCAGCCGGCGCGCGGCGCGTGCGGCACCGCGCCGACCGCCTGCGTGGCGGTCTGAGGCAGGGTCACGCTGCCGGTCAACGCGGCGAGGCGCTGCGTCGCTTCGTTGGAATCGAACGAATTGGAGACGCCGACCGCGACCGGCGGCGTGGGCGGGTCCTGCGTGGCCTGGTCCTGCTGGCGCGTGCGGTTCACGGTCTGCGCGAGCACCACCGACTTGGTCTGCGTGCTCATCATCTCGGGCTGCACGCCGCTCGCGAGGCCCGCGGGGCGCCCGGGGTGCGCGGCGGGAGGCGCGGCAAGGCTGCGCTCGCATTCGCGCAGGTCCCTCGCCGCCTCGCGCGCGTCCTGGTAGCGCTCTTCCAAGGGCTTGGCGAGCATCTTCGCCACCACGAAGTCGAGCATCTCCGGTACCTGCTTGTTGATCGAGCTCGGCGCGGGCGGCGCGAAGTTGACGATCTGGTACATGAGCGCGGTGACGTTCTCGCCGCTGAACGGCGCGGCGCCGGTCAGCATCTCGTAGAGAATCACGCCGAGCGAGAAGATGTCCGAGCGGTGGTCGGCGCGCTTGCCGATCACCTGCTCGGGCGACATGTACTTCGGCGAGCCGAGCATCACGCCGGTCTGCGTGAGGTCGGCCGAGGCGCGCATGCGCGCGATGCCGAAGTCGGTGATCTTCACCGGCCCGTCGGCGACTACCATGATGTTGGCGGGCTTGATGTCGCGGTGCACGACGCCCTGCTGGTGCGCGTAGGCGAGGCCCTCGGCCACCTGCGCGGCGACCGAGAGCGCCTGCGCCACGCCCAACGGCTGGCCCTCGACCAGCAGGCTGCGCAGCTCCACGCCCTGGATGTACTCCATCGCCATGTACACCACGTCGCCGGCCTTGCCGGCGTCGTACACGGTGACGATGTTCGGATGGTTGAGGCCGCCCGCCGCGCGCGCCTCCTGGTAGAAGCGCGCCTCGTACTTGTCGGCGTGGTCCTTCTCCATCGCCATGTTGACGGTCTTCACCGCCACGGTGCGCTGGAGCACCGAATCGGTGGCCTTGAACACCACGCCCATGGCGCCGCGGCCGATCTCCGAATCGATGACGTAGCGGCCGAGCTGCGGTTGCTCCATGGGCCCGCAGTCTACCGGGAGTTGGCGATTTGCCGGACTGCGACTGCGGCGGCTACTTGCCTGCCTTCAACGAGCGGAACACCGGCCCCCACACCGGATGGCCGGCCTCCGCGGGGGCGAGGTCGAGCTCCGGATCGACCGCGAGCGCCTTGCGGAATTCGTCGCGGCACTGGCCGACGCGGTTGGAAGAGCAGTGGATGAAGGCGAGGTACTTGTGTGCGCGCACGCGATCTTTCTCGGGCAGGCCGAGCTCGATCGCGCCCTGCAGGTTCTTGGCCGACTCTTCGTACTCGCCCGCTTCGTACATCTTGACCCCTGCGCTGAGCGCGGAGGGGCCGTTCATCGAGCGGAAGATCGGCCCCCACACCGGGTGCCCGGCCTCGGCGGCCTCGAGGCGCGTGGCCGGATCGGCGACGAGCGCCTTGCGGAATTCCTCGCGGCACTGGCGCTCGCGTTCCGCCGTGCAGTGGATGAACGCGAGGTGCTTGTGCGCGAGCGCCTGGTCTTTCGGCCCGAGGTTCATCTCGAGCGCGCGCGTCAGCGTTTTCGCCGATTTCGCGTGCTCGCCCGCGTCGTACTGGCGCAAGCCTTCGACCAGCGTGGCCTGCGCCTTGGCGCTTTCCACCATGTCCTTGAGCTGCGCGCAGCCGGCGAGGGCGGCGAGCACGAAGGGGAGCAGGCCGGCGCGCATCAGCGGAAGCGATGCTGGATCTTCACCGCTTCGCCGGGCTTCACCTCGACGCGCGCGACGTGCGCCGGGAAGGTGGAGTTGCGGATCTCGACGGTATGCGCGCCCGGCGGCACCTCGAGCACCAGCAGCGGCGGGCTGCGGCCGCGGTTCTTGCCGTCGACCAGCACCTCGCCCCATGGCGCGGCGACGATCTCCAGCCGGCCGGGCGCGCCGGGCTTCGGCCGCGGCTGCTCGGCCTGGGCCTCCGCCTTGGCGACCAGCTTCTTGGCCGGGCGCGGCTCCTCGATGACGCCGGCGCCGCCGCCGGCGGCCGGCGCCGGCGGCGCAGCCTGGAGCACCGGCGCGGCGGCGAGCGGCTTGGGCGCCTGCGCTTTCGGCGGCGGCGGTTCGGGCAGCATGGCGCGCGCGCCGACGCCGCCCGCGACGATCAGCAGGAACAGCAGCGGCGCAGCGACCAGCGCCGAGCGGCGCAGCCCGAGCGGCCCGGTGCCGGCGAACCAGCGCGCCGCGCCGGGCGGCAGGCTCTCGCTGCGCTGCTCGGCCTCGTCGACGCGGCGCGGCGCGGGCGTCGCGCCCACCACCGCGTAGACCTCGTGCGCGCGCACATGCTTGTCGGTGCGCGAGCCTTCGTGGCGGAACAGGTTGGCATAGTCGCGCGACAGGCAGGACACCACTTCGTAGAACGAGCGCGACACGAGCAGCTGGCCGGGACGCGCGAAGCTCATCACGCGCTGCGCGACGTTGATGCCGTCGCCGATGATGTTCATCTGCCCGTTCAGGTCCTTCACCAGGCGCACCGGCCCGAGGTTCACGCCCAGGCGCACCGGCACGGTGGCGGAGAGATCGCGCATCCCCATCGACGCGAACAGCGCGTCCTCCGGGTCGCCCATGAAGGTGATCGCCGCGCCGTCGCCGGTGTCGAGGATGATGCGATCGCGCGGCGCGACGTGCTCGAGCGCCACCGCGAGGGCCTGGTTGAACGCCTGCTTCAGCTGCAGCTGCTCGGCAACCGGCTTCTGCGAGTACTCGGCGATGTCGAGGAACAGGACGCTGCAGACGAGCGTTCTGCCGGCGCTTTCCAAGCGGTCTCCCCCTTTGGCGGCTATAAGCCGCAACTATCTCATTTTACGCGCATTCCAGGCTTGGCCCCGGAATCGGGCGAGACCAAAAAGATACCCGGTCCCTCGCCCGATGCGGCGAGAACCATACCCTCGGAGACGCCAAATTTCATCTTGCGCGGCGCAAGGTTCGCCACCAGCACCGCCAGCCGGCCCTCGAGCTTGTCAGGCGTGTAGTCGGCTTTGATGCCCGCGAATACCGTGCGCGTGCCGCTCTCGCCAACTTCCAGCGTAAGTTTCACCAGCTTGTCCGCGCCCTCCACCTGCTCCGCGCGCGCGATGCGCGCCACGCGCAGGTCGAGCTTGTTGAAGTCGTCGATGGTGATCTCGTTGATCACGGCGTGCTCCTGGGCGGCGTGCTGCTGCTTTTCGGCATGGCGCTGCGGCGCGGCGGGTTGCGGTACGGATGCGGCATCGAACAGCTGGTCGAGCTGCTTCTCCTCCACCCGCGTGATGAGGTGCTTGAAGGGCCGGATGCGGCGCGGACGCTGCTTTCGATCCTCGAAGGCGAGTGGACGGTCGATGCCGAACAGCTCTTTCGCGACCCGCGCAGCCGTGGCGGGAAGCATCGGCGCCAGATAAACCGTCAGCGTAAAGAATGAATGAAGGGCATCGCTGCAGATCCGATGCAGCTCGGCGTGCCTGGAAGGATCCTTGGCGAGCTCCCAGGGCTTTGCCTGGTCGAAGCGCTGGTTCACGCGGTCGGCGACGGCCATGACCTCGCGCACGACCTTGCCGAATTCCCGAGCTTCGTAGGCAGCCGCCACTTCATGGTCTCTGGAGACCGCATCACCCCAGTTGCTGGCAGGCGATTCTTCGAAATCGACCAGCTCGCCCTGGAATTGACGGCTGATAAATGCCGCTGCGCGGCTGGCGATATTCACGTACTTGCCGACCAGGTCGCTGTTGACGCGCGCGAGAAAATCCTCGGGATTGAAGTCGATGTCCTCGACGTTGGCGTTCAGCTTGGCCGCGATGTAGTAGCGCAGCCACTCGGCGTTCATGCCGAGGCGCAGGTAGCGCAGCGGGTCGATACCGGTGCCGCGCGACTTGGACATCTTGTCGCCCGACACGGTGATGAAGCCGTGCACGTAGACGTGATCGGGTACCTTGTACGGCTGGCCCGCGAATTTGAGCATCGCCGGCCAGAACAGGGTGTGGAAGTAGATGATGTCCTTGCCGATGAAATGAATCTGCTCGGTGTTCGGATCCTGCAGGAACGCGGCGAAATCGATGCCCT
>DASVFV010000062.1:0-29277 GCA_036379875.1 Burkholderiales bacterium
CAGGGGCACATCGACCTGAAGGTGCAGGCGGCCTACGACGATCGCAACGCCTACCTGCGCTTCCAATGGCGCACGAACGCGAGCCGTGCGGGCACTGCGTACCCCGCTTACCGCTTCGACGGCAAGGAATGGAAGTCCTACGGCGGGCCGAAGCTCGACGAGGAAGTGCGTGAAGGCAAGGAGCCCGGCGTGTATGAGGACCGGCTCTCGATCATGCTCGACGACGGCAAGGTTCCCGGCTTTGCGCGGCAGGGCTGCTGGCTCACCTGCCACAACGGCTCGCGCGACATGCCGGGCAGCGCCACCAAGGCCGAGGCGCAGGCCGCGATCAAGAAGGACGACGTGCGCAAGTATCTGCCGGCGAGCCGTACCAACCCGGCCGACTGGCGCACCGTCAAGCCCGCCGCCGAGCTGGCGGCGATCAAGGCCGCCGGCGGCTTCACCGACCTGATGCAGTGGCGCGCGAACCGCAGCAATCCGGTCGGCGCCGCCGACGACGGCTACGTGCTGGAATTCCGCAACTTCGATTCCGGGCGCAATCATTTCGCCTCGAACTTCGACGGCAAGGCGAAGCAGCCGCGCTTCATGTTCGAGCCGGGGAAGAAGGGCGAGTTCCTGGTGAGCGGCGTGAATGCGGTGCCGTTCGCGGCGGACGCAGGGTGGAAGGAAGGCGACATGCTGCCGAGCAACTTCCTGCAGCCGGCCGCGGCGAGCGGCTCGGCCGCCGACAACAAGGCGACCGGGACCTGGCAGGCGGGCGAATGGACGGTGCTCATCATCCGGCCGCTCGGCCTGGCGAACGACGACGACAAGGCGCTGCGCGAGGGCGGAACCTACAGCATCGGCTTCGCCGTGCACGACGACAACATCACCACGCGCGGCCACCACGTCTCGTTCGTGCGCACGCTCGGCATCGGTGCCGCCGGGGACATCCGCGCGGTGAAGTTGCCGTAGAGCGTTTCTGCAACAATAGCCGCCGTGCTGGAGGCGGCAGAGCTCGATTGCGAGCGCGGCGGACGTGCGCTGTTCCGGAAACTCAGCGTTTCCGTGCGCGGCGGCGAGCTGCTGCGCATTGCCGGGGCGAACGGCAGCGGCAAGACCAGCCTGCTCAGGATCCTGTGCGGGCTGCTCACCCCGGCGGCGGGCGAGGTGCGCTGGCAGGGCAGTTCCATCAAGTCCCTGAAAGAAGAATATTCGCGGCAGCTCGTCTACCTCGGCCATGCGCCGGCGGTGAAGGACGAGCTCACCGCGGCCGAGAACTTGCACGTCACCTGCACGCTCGCCGGAATCCACGGCACGGTCGGGGATGCGCTGGACCGATTCGGCATTCCCGCCGACAAGCCGGTCAAGCAGCTGTCGCAGGGGCAGCGCCGGCGTGCAGCGCTCGCGCGGCTCGTGCTCTCGGAGCGCGTGCCGCTCTGGCTGCTCGACGAGCCCTTTACCGCGCTGGACAGCGCCGCCGCCGATGTCACGAGGAACCTCATTCGAAATCAAATCGGTCGTGGCGGCGCGATCGTCTACACCACCCACCAGGACGCCGGCTTGAGCGACAGCCGCGTGGTCGAGCTCTAGCGTGCTCGCCGCGCTGCGCGTGGTCGTCTGGCGCGACCTGCTGGTCGCGCTGCGGCGCCGGAGCGACGTCGCGGTGGCGCTGCTGTTCTTCGTCATCGTGGCGAGCCTGTTTCCGCTCGGCGTCGGCGCCGAGCCCAACCTGCTGCGCGCCATTGCCCCCGGCGTGATCTGGGTTTCTGCGCTGCTCTCCTCGATGCTCTCGCTTGGGCGCCTGTTCGAGGCCGACCATGCCGACGGCACGCTCGAGCAGCTGCTCCTCGGCGCCGCGCCGCTCGGCGCGGTGGTGGCGGCGAAGGCGCTCGCGCACTGGCTGGTGTCGGGATTGCCGATCGTCGTGATCGCGCCGCTCATCGCGCTCCAGTACGACCTCGCGCCGCCGCTCTACGGCGTGCTTGCCTTATCATTGCTGCTGGGCACGCCGGTGCTGAGCCTGATCGGCGCGATCGGCGCCGCGCTGACCCTCGGGCTGCGCGGCGGCGGCGTGCTGCTCGCGCTGCTGGTGCTGCCGCTGTACGTGCCGGTGCTCATCATGGGGGCGGGCGCGGTGGAGATGGCCGCGGCGGGGCTGGGGGGGCAGGGGCAGCTGCTGATCCTGGCCGCGCTCGCGATCGTCGCCGCCGCCTTCGCCCCGTGGGCGATCGCCGGCGCTTTGAGGATTTCTTCGGAATGAAATGGTTCTGGTACGCCTCGCCGCAGACTTTTTTCCCGCTCGCGCGCACCATCGCGCTCTGGGCCGGGGCGGCGGCCGTGCTGCTGGCGCTCGCCGGCCTGTACATCGGCTTCTTCGTCGCGCCCACCGACGCGCAGCAGGGCGAGGCCTACCGCATCATCTTCATCCACGTGCCGGCGGCGTGGATGTCCATGTTCATCTACGTGGTGATGGCGTTCTGGGCAGCGCTCGGCCTGGCGCTCAACACGCGGCTCTCCGGCATGATGGCCGCCGCGCTCGCGCCCACCGGGGCGCTGTTCACCTTCATCGCGTTGTGGACCGGCTCGCTGTGGGGCAAGCCGACCTGGGGCACCTACTGGGTGTGGGACGCGCGGCTCACCTCGGAACTCATTCTGCTGTTCCTCTACTTCGGCTTCATGGCGCTGCGCGCGGCGATCGAGGATCCGCGCCGCGCCGACCGCGCGAGCGCGCTGCTCGCGCTGGTGGGCGTGGTGAACGTGCCGGTCATCTACTACTCGGTGCAGTGGTGGAACACGCTGCACCAGGGCGCCTCGGTGAGCCTGACGCGCGCGCCGAGCATGGCGAAGACCATGCTCGCCGGGATGCTCGTCATGGCGCTGGCGTTCTGGATGTACAGCGTGGCGGCCGCGATGCTGCGCGTACGGGGGATCATTCGTGAGCGTGGCTGAGTTTTTCCACATGGGCGGCTACGGCTGGTACGTCTGGGGGTCCTACGGCGTGACCTTCGCCTGCCTGCTGGTCGAGATCGTCGTTCTGGTGAAGCGTGAAACCAAGAACTAAGCGACTGATCGCCATCGTCGGCGGGCTCGCCGCGCTCGGCGCGGCGGCCGCGCTGGTGCTCACGGCGTTCCAGGACAACCTGGTGTTCTTCTTCACGCCCTCGCAGGTCGCGGCGCGCGAGGCGCCCACCGGGCGCACCTTCCGCATCGGCGGGATGGTGGAGAAGGGCAGCGTGAAGCGCGAAGGCGTCGAGGTGCGGTTCATCGTGACCGATACCGCGAAGAGCATCCCCGTGGTCTACAGCGGCGCGCTGCCGGATCTGTTCCGCGAGGGCAAGGGCGTAGTGGCGCAGGGCCAGCTCGGCGCCGACGGCGTGTTCCGCGCGCGCGAGGTGCTCGCCAAGCACGACGAGAACTACATGCCGCCCGACGCCGCGCACGCCGTGGAGCAAGCCCAGAAAACCCTGCAAACCAAATGATCCCCGAGCTCGGACAACTCGCGCTGTGCCTCGCGCTCGCCGTGGCGCTGGTGCAGTCCTTTACCCTCGTCAATTGCTCTGCTTCCTTGGCGCGAGCGGCTGCGCAGTCCCAGGCTTTGCTCATCGCCTTCGCGTTCGGCTGCCTGACCTACGCGTTCGTCAGCAACGACTTCTCCGTGCAGTACGTGGCGATGCATTCCAACAGCGCGCTGCCGCTGCACTACCGCGTCGCGGGGGTATGGGGCGGGCACGAAGGCTCGTTCCTGCTGTGGTGCATGATGCTCGCGGTCTGGATGCTCGCGGTGAGCGCGTTCAGCGCGCACCTGCCCGAGGACATGACCGCGCGCGTGCTCGGCGTGATGGGCCTGATGAGCGCGGGCTTCCTCGCCTTCATGCTGTTCACCTCGAACCCGTTCGACCGCCTGTTCCCGGCGCCGGCCGACGGTCGCGACCTCAATCCGCTGCTGCAGGACCCGGGCATGGTGCTGCACCCGCCCATGCTCTACATGGGCTACGTCGGCTTCTCGGTCGCCTTCGCGTTCGCGGTCGCCGCGCTCCTCTCCGGCCGGCTCGACGCCGCCTGGGCGCGCTGGTCGCGCCCGTGGACCACCGTCGCGTGGGTGTTCCTCACGCTCGGCATCGCGCTCGGCAGCGGCTGGGCCTACTACGAGCTCGGCTGGGGCGGCTGGTGGTTCTGGGATCCGGTGGAGAACGCGTCCTTCATGCCCTGGCTGGTCGGCACCGCGCTCATCCACTCGCTCGCGGTCACCGAGAAGCGCGGCGGGTTCCGCAGCTGGACCGTGCTGCTCGCGATCACCACCTTCGCGCTCAGCCTGCTCGGCACCTTCCTGGTGCGCTCGGGCGTGCTCACCTCGGTGCACGCCTTCGCGGTGGACCCGAAGCGCGGCATCTTCATCCTCGGCCTGTTCGCCGTGTTCATCGGCGGCGCGCTCGCGCTGTACGCCTGGCGCACCTCGCGCATCGGCCTGGGCGGGTCGTTCTCCGCCGTGTCGCGCGAATCGTTCCTGCTCGCGAACAACGTGCTGCTCGCCGCGGCGGCGGGCACGGTGTTCCTCGGCACGCTCTACCCGCTCGCGATCGACGCGCTCGGGGTGGGAAAAATCTCGGTCGGGCCGCCGTACTTCGAGACCGTGTTCGTGCCGCTCATGGCGCCGGCGCTGTTCCTGATGGGCGTCGGGCCGCTCGCGCGCTGGAAGAACGCCAGCCTGCCCGAGCTCGCGGTGCGCCTGCGCTGGGCGCTCGGCGTGAGCCTCGCGCTCGGCTTCTTGTCGCCGCTCGCGTTCGGCAACTGGAGCGGCATGGTCGGCTTCGGCATGGCGCTCGCAATTTGGATTGTCGTCAGCGCCCTCTTGACGTTGCGCAAGTCGTTTAAGCAAACAAGAGCTCATTACGGCATGGTCGTTGCGCATATCGGCGTCGCGGTGTTCGTGGTCGGCGTGACGCTCGTCAAGGGCTACGAATCGGAGCGCGACGCGAATATCCGGCCGGGCGAGAGCATCGCGCTCGGGCGCCATGTGTTCAGGCTGGAAGGCGTCGCGCCGGTGGACGGGCCGAACTACCGCGCGGCGCGCGCCACGGTGAGCGTGACGCGCGACGGCAAGCCCGTCACCACGCTCTACCCCGAGCGCCGCGTCTACACCGTGCAGGAGCAGGTGATGACCGAAGCGGCGATCGATCCCGGGCTGACCGGCGATCTGTACGTGTCGCTGGGCGATCCGCTGGAGGGCGGCGCGTGGCTGCTCAAGGTGCAGCACAAGCCGTTCATCGACTGGATCTGGGGCGGCTGCCTGGTGATGGCGCTGGGCGGGCTGCTCGCCGCGAGCGACCGGCGCTACCGCTTCTCGCAGAAGCGCAGCACCGCGGCGCAATACGCATGAAGAAGGCCTGGCTGCCGCTCGCTTTCATCGCGCTCGTGCTGCTGCTCGCACTCGGCCTGCGCCTCAACCCGCGCGAGGTGCCCTCGCCGCTGATCGGCAAGCCGGCGCCGGCGTTCGACCTGCCGCTGCTGCACGCGCCCGACAAACGCTTCTCGCACAAGGACATGCTGGGCGAGGTGTGGGTGCTCAACGTGTGGGCGTCGTGGTGCCCGCCCTGCCTGGTCGAGCACCCGGTGGTCACGCAGCTCTCGAAGACCGTGCCGGTCGTCGGCCTCAACTACAAGGACACGCGCGAGGACGCGCTGCCGTGGCTCAAGCGCAACGGCGATCCGTTCAAGTACGCGCTGTTCGACGCGAACGGCCGCATCGCGATGGATTACGGCGTGTACGGCGTGCCCGAGACCTACGTGATCGACCAGAAGGGCGTGATCCGCTACAAGCACATCGGGCCGCTCACGCCCGAGGTGGCGCAGAAGAAGCTCGCGCCGCTGGTGCAGGAGCTGCGCACGCGTGGCTAGGTTTTTGTTTCTGATGGTCTGGTTGGGAAGTTCTTTTGCGCAGGATGCCGACCTGGATCGGCGCGTGCACGCGGTCGCCACCGAGCTGCGCTGCCTGGTGTGCCAGAACCAGACCCTCGCCGAGTCGAACGCGCCGCTCGCCATCGACATGCGCAACCAGATCCGCGAGCAGATGAAGGCCGGCGCGAGCGACCGCGACGTGGTCGAGTTCCTGGTGGCGCGCTACGGCGACTTCGTGCTGTACCGGCCGCCGCTCAAGGCGAGCACGGTGGCGCTGTGGGCCGGCCCGTTCGTGATCCTCGCGCTCGGCGCCTGGGTCCTGGTGCGCCGATTGCGCCGGCGTCCCGCCGCCGAGCCCGAGCTCTCCGAAGCCGAGCGCGCACGCGCCGCGAAGCTCCTCGAATGACCTTGTTCTGGCTGGCCGGCGCCGCGCTCGCCGCGGCCGCGCTGTTTCTCACGCTAAGACCCTTTCTGTGGAATCGGAACAGAAATGCGGTGTCGCGGCGCGACGCCAACGTCTCCATCTACCGCGACCAGCTGCGCGAGCTCGACGCCGACCTGAAGAGCGGGCTGCTCGCGCCGGCCGACCACGAGCGCTCGCGCCGCGAGCTGGAGAAACGCGCGCTCGAGGACGCGGCGCACGAAAGCGCGCCGGCGGCGCCGGCCGGGCGGCGCCTCGCCTGGGGCATCGCGGCCGCGGTGCCGGTGGCCGCGCTCGCGCTGTACCTCGCGGTCGGCACGCCGGGCGCGCTATCGCCCGCCGACGACATGCATGCGGTCACGGTGCAGCAGCTGGAAAGCATGGTCGGGCGCCTCGCCGCCAAGCTGCGCGACAACCCGGACGACGTGGACGGCTGGAAGCTGCTCGGGCGCTCCTACGCGGTGCTCGGCCGCTACGCGGAGTCGGCCGACGCCTACGCCAAGGCCGCGGTGCGCGCGCCGCGCGACGCGCAGCTCCTCGCCGACTTCGCCGACGTGCTCGCGATGGCGCGCGGACAGTCGCTGCTGGGCGAGCCGGAGAAGCTGGTCGAGCGCGCGCTCGAGCTCGACCCGAACAATCTCAAGGCCCTCGCGCTGTCCGGCACCGCCGCCTACGGGCGCAAGGACTACGCGCGCGCCGCCGCGCAATGGGAACGCATGCTCGCGCTGGTGCCGGCGGATTCGGAGGACGCGCGCGTGATCCGCGAGAACGTGCAGGAGGCGCGCGCGCTGGCCGGACAACCTGCCCCCAAAGCCGCCGCGGGGCCGCAGCTGCGCGGCCAGGTGGCGCTGTCGCCGAAGGTGAGCAAGCAGGCCGCGCCCGACGACACGGTGTTCATCTTCGCGCGCGCGCTCGACGGCCCGCCGATGCCGCTCGCGGTGAAGCGCGTGAAGGTGCGCGAGCTGCCGGTCGGGTTCGCGCTCGACGACTCGATGGCGATGGCGCCGGGCCTCAACCTGTCCGCGCATCCGCGCGTGGTGGTCGTGGCGCGCATCTCGCGCTCCGGCAGCCCGACCGCGCAGCCCGGCGACCTGCAGGGCGCGAGCGGCCCGGTCGCGAACGACGCGCAGGGCGTCAGCGTAACGATCGACTCGATAGTGCGCTGAAGTCGAGGCGCGTCCAGGCCACGAACGGCGAGCCCCACACCTCGACGCGCCGCAGCCCCGGCAGCGGCTCGTCGTCCTTGTAGATGTGCGTGTCGCCGTGGACCAGCACCACGCGGCCGGGACGTTGCGCCGCGAGACTTTCCAGCGCTTTCAGGATTTCCGTGAAGCCGCGGGGCAGGAAAGGGTTGGCCTGCATCAAGATCACCAGGCCCTCCTTGTCGCGCGCCGCGGCGGCGGCCGCCCCGAGATCCTCGAGCACGCGCTTCATGCGCCGGCCGTGCTCGACATGGCGCACGTTGTTGTCGTGGCCCGGCACGTTCAGCGCGACAAACACCCAGCCATGGCTTTCCCAGCGCTGGTGCTCGCAGAACTCGCCCGGCTGCTCGCAGAAGATCTCGCGCCAGCGGCGCAGGCGCTCGAGCGGCTGGCGGCAGTTGCTCCACTCGTTGTCGCCCGGCAGCAGGATGAAGCGGTGCCGGATGCGCGCGAACTGCGCCTTGCGCTCGAGCAGCCATGGGTCGGCGCACGCCGCCGCGCTGCCGCCGATGTCGCCCACGTGCACCACGAACTCGAGCGGCTGCGCGTTCATCTCGTCGATCACGCGCTCCAGGCGCTCGATCTCGCCCGGCGTGTAGGGCGCGTCGCCGAGCACGCCGAACGCCGGCTCGCCGCTCGCGCCGGTCTGCGCGCAGCCGGCGACCAGCAGGCTAAATGCCGTACGCCTTGCGCAGCAGAGAAAGCGGATGGGTTTTCTCGGCGCGCGCGCCGTCCTCGCCCATGCCCTGCTTGATGTGGCGCGCGGCGATCGGGCAGTCGGAGGCGACATGGAAAGGCGCCCCGGCCGGCTCGACCTCGGCCATCATGCGGAACACCGGCCGGCCGATCTTCATCGAGTTGTCGAAGTACTCGGTCTTCACGCCCCAGGTGCCGTCGTGACCGGCGCAGCGCTCGACGGTCTTCACTTCGGTGCCGGGGATCGACTCGAGCATCTCGCGCGTCTTCTGGCCCATGTTCTGCACGCGCGAGTGGCACGGGATGTGGTACGAGACCTTGCCGAGCGGCTGCTTGAAATCGGTCTTCAGCAGGCCGTCCTTCTTGCGCAGCACGAAGTACTCGAACGGATCGAACATCGCGTCGCGCACCGCCGCGACGTCGGGCTCGTCCGGGTACATGAGCGGCAGCTCCTGCTTGAACATCAGCGCGCACGAGGGCACGGGCGCGAGGATGGCAAAGCCGGCGCGCGCATACCTGGCGAGCACCGGAATGTTGGTCTGCTTCAGCGCATCGACGCCGTCCAGGTCGCCGAGCTCGAGCTTCGGCATGCCGCAGCACGCTTCCTTCTCGACGATCTCGTACGGGATCTCGTTGTGGCGCAGGATCGCGAGCAGGTCGTGGCCGAGGGCGGGCTCGTTGTAGTTGGCGTAGCAGGTGGCGAAGATCGCCACCTTGCCGGGCGTGTTCTTGCCGTCGCGCGCCGGGAACGCGGACTCGGTGCGCGCCGCCGAGCGGAACTTCTGCGGGGCGTACGGCGGCAGCTCGCGCTCCTTGTGCACGCCGAGGACGGCCTGCATGGCGCTGCGCGCGAGGGGATTCCTGTTGACTGCGTTAACGGTTTGCGCGACCACCGGGATCGCCGCCAGCTTGCCCATCGCGTCGGTGGAGGACAGCAGGCGATCGCGGAACTTGATGCCTTTCCTGAACTTGATCGCCTTGGCGCGCAGCATGACGTGCGGGAAGTCGACGTTCCAGGGATGCGGCGGAACGTACGGGCATTTCGTCATGTAGCAGAGGTCGCAGAGGTAGCACTGGTCGACGACCTTCCAGTAGTCCTCCTTTTTCACGCCATCCACTTCCATGGTGGACGATGCGTCCACCAGATCGAACAGGGTCGGGAAGGCCGTGCACAGGCTGACGCAGCGGCGGCAGCCGTGGCAGATGTCGAAAATGCGCTCGAGCTCCTTCTCGGCCTTCTGCTGATCCCAGAAGTCCGCCTCCTTCCAGGCGAGCGGGTGCCGGGTCGGAGCTTCGAGCGAGCCTTCTCTCACCGCTTAGTCCCTCATCTAATCCGATAAGCCGTCGAGCGCCTTCTGGAAGCGGTTGGCGTGGCTGCGCTCGGCTTTCGCGAGCGTCTCGAACCAGTCGGCGATCTCGCCGAAGCCCTCGTCGCGCGCCTGCTTGGCCATGCCGGGGTACATGTCGGTGTACTCGTGGGTCTCGCCGGCGACCGCGGCTTTCAGGTTTTCCCGAGTCCTGCCGATCGGCAGGTTGGTCGCCGGGTCGCCCACCTGCTCGAGGTACTCGAGGTGGCCGTGCGCGTGTCCGGTCTCGCCCTCGGCGGTGGAGCGGAACAGCGCGGACACGTCGTTGTGGCCCTCGACGTCGGCCTTCGCGGCGAAGTACAGGTAGCGGCGGTTCGCCTGCGATTCGCCGGCGAACGCGGCCTTCAGGTTGTCGTGGGTCTTGCTGCCTTTGAGCGCTTTTGCCATTGGTAATCCTCCGGTAGGGAGGACGAGCCTAGGCGCCCGCGCTCAATAGATCAAATCGAATTTAGTAATTCGATTGATAGAGAACAACTACTTTCGCACGGCGTCGCGCACGTCCTTGGCCGCGCGATCCATGCTGCGGCCGGCCTTCTCCATGGGTCCTTCGCGCTCGCAGGCCGCCAGACCGAGGAGAAGCGCGATGCACACGAGTCCGATCACGGTGTAGGCGTAGCTCATGCGGCAAGCCTACGCGCGCAGCGCAACATGGCGTCTGGCAGCGACGTAGTCCGAGAGGCACGTTAGTTGCTGATTCCGGGGGTGCCACTTTGACCGCGGCCCGCCGCGGAACTTTTTGCATGCCGACCCCGGAAAGGAAGCAGACCATGATCAAGCCATCCACCCCTCCCTCAGCGCACCGCGTGAGCGCCATCGCCGTGGCCGCCGCGCTCGTCGCGTTCGCCGGCGTGGCGAGCGCGCAAGTGAATAGCGGCACCGCCAACCCGGTGCGCAGTACCTACGGCGACTGCGTGCGCTCCGGCCAGCAGCCCGCGGGCGCGGTGTGCCCGCCCGCGAGCGCGGCGCGCGCCGCCGATTCCACGCGCGTCGCGCAGGCCGATTCGCCGCGCCGCGCCACCGGGCCTTCGGCCTCGAGCGCTGCCGCCGGCTCGCCTGCCGCGGCCGGTGCAAGCGCGGCGCCGGCGTCGCCCGGGTACGTGCAGCAAGGCGTAGGCGACAACGTGGTTCGGAGCGGCTTCGGCCAGTGCGTGCGGACCGGTTTCTGGACGCCGGCGATGGCCGCGGAGCCGTGCGACAGCATCGCGCGCGCCGACGTGCCCCCGCCGCCGGTCGCCGCCGCCCCGGCGCCCGCGCCGCAGGTGCAGCCGGCGCCCGAGCCCGCGCCGCAGCCGCTCGCGCAACCCGAGCCGCCGCGCCCCGTGATCCAGAAGCTCACCCTGTCGACCGACGTGCTGTTCGACTTCGACAAGGCCGAGCTCAAGGACTCCGGCAAGCAGAAGCTCGACGAGCTGGCCGACCAGATCAAGGACGCCGACGTCGACGAGATCATCGCGGTGGGCCACGCGGACCGCATCGCCTCGGAGGGCTACAACCAGAAGCTCTCGGAGCAGCGCGCGCAGGCGGTGAAGGATTACCTCGGGCAGCGCGGCGCGCGGGCCAACACCATTACCGCCGAGGGCAAGGGCGAGTCCGAGCCGGTGACCGGCAGCGAGTGCCAGAAGATGGGCCCGGAGCGCGGCAGCAACAAGAAGCTGGTGTCCTGCCTGGCTCCCGACCGCAGGGTCGAGATCGAGGTCCTGGGCAGCCGCCAGGTGGCGGGCACCACGTCACCCGCGGGCGCCGGAAACACCGGCGGCGCGGGATCGACGAGCCGCTAGATCCGCACTGCGGCGGCGGCGGGAAGCCGCTCGCCGCCGTAGGCGGCCGCAAGCTCCCACGAGCCGGTGGACGGATCGTGGCGCAGCACGAAACGGCGCCCGTCTTCCACGCACACCTTGAAATAGCGGTACTGCGCTTCAGTCCATTGCTCGAGCACCGCGACCACCGGGTGGCGGCGTTGTCCGAGGTGAAACACGCGCGGAAACTCCCGGGGCTCGCAATCCCGGCGGCGCGTCGGTCGGCTCCATACACAGATCTTCATTGCACGCTCCTGCAACGCAGGAACCGAGCAATAAGCCGACCCGGCGCGATAGGCCGGTTGGACCGGGCTCTAGCGGCCGGGGCCGTTCAGCCGGCGGGTGACTTCGGCTTCCGCCTGGACCCAGTCGTCGAGCTCGTGCCCGGGCTGGAAGCCGCGCTGCTTGGCGCGGTAGTACGCCGCCTCCGAGATCAGCTTGCGCAGCTCATCAGCCGAGATGTCGGACCGGGTGGTGCTGTCGAACGAGGCGGGCTTGGGGGTGCTCTTGGGTGCTGCCTTCGGCGCGGTGCGGCGCTCCGCGGAACGGCGCTCCGTGTCCTTCTTGACGGCCATGGGTAACTCCTTGCGGTGCAGGTGCTTAGGAGCCGAGGCTAGCAGAAGTCATGCCCCGCCTTCCACCAATGGCCGCCAACGGTAAAATTCGCTTGCCGTGAGAGCCTGGGTCGAGAAAACCTTGCGCGCCGTGGGTGAGCGCACCCCGATTCCCTTCGCGGTGCGCTTTCCGGACGGCGCGGAGCTGCGCACGCGCGACGCGGCGCCCGAATTCACCATCGTGTTCCGCGATCCGGGCGCGTACTGGCGCATGTTCGCCTACGGACACGTCGGCGTGCTGGAGGCGTACTTCGACGGCCAGCTCGACATCGAGGGCAGCCTCGCCAAGACGCTGGCGGCCGGCATGCAAGGCGGCATGGACCAGCGCGGCGGGCCGCTCATCTGGCTGCGCAACCGCTGGCACGAGCTCACCCACTCGAACAGCGCGCGCTCCCAGGCGCGCGCCAACGCCGAGGCGCACTACGCCCTGCCGCCCGAGTTCTACAAGTTCTGGCTCGACGACCCGTTGATGTTCTACACCTGCGCATACTGGACCGAGGAGACGCGCACGCTCGAGGAAGCGCAGCGCGCCAAGGCCGACCACGTGGCACGCAAGGTGCGGCTGCAGCCCGGCGAGGAGGTGGTGGACGTCGGCTCGGGCTTCGGCGGCTTCCTGATGCACGCCGCGATGCACTATGGCGTGCGCATTACCAGCATTAACACCACCGGCTCGCAGGCCGACCACGCGCGCCGCCAGATCGAGAAGTTCGGCATCAAGAACGCGGTGCAGATGCACGCCGACTTCCGCTCGGGCGAGCAGCAGTTCGACAAGGTGGTGTCGATCGGCTGCCTCGAGCACGCCGGGCGCGACTCGCTTGCCGAGCTGATCCGCGCGCACGCGAGCTATCTGAAGAAGGGCGGCCTCGGCCTGATCCACTTCATCGGCCACGTCGGGCACTACGACACCGACTTCTTCATCCGCAAGTACGTGTTCCCGGGCGGCTGGATCCCGAGCCTCGCCGACGTGATCGTCGAGATGGAGAAGGCCGGCCTCGAGATCCTCGACATCGAGAACCTGCGCCGCCACTACGCGCTCACGCTCGACGTGTGGGCCGAGCGCTTCGATCGCAACTGGGAGAAGATCCGCGCGCTCGACCCGAAGCGCTTCGACGAGCGCTTCCGGCGCATCTGGCGCGTGTACCTGTACGGCTGCGCCGAGATGTTCCGCGCCCCGACCGGCAAGACGCACCTGTTCCAGGTGGTGTTCTCCAAGGGCAACACCACCAGCTACCCGATGACGCGCGACTTCCTCTACGAGAAAGTGCGCGAGGCCGCGGTGCCGCGGCGCGTGTCGGGGCATGGCTGACGCGCTGGCGGCGCACGCCGCCAAGCGGCAGTCCCTCGTTTCATCCCTCAGGCAAGGCAGCGGCCCGGTCGCGCTCGCGAAGGACACCTCCAACCTGTTTCGCGACCGCGAGGCGGGCCAGCGGCGCCGCCTCGACGTCCGGGGCTTTGATCAGGTGCTTCGAATCTCCCCCGGCTGGGTCGAAGCCGAGGGCATGATCGCGTATGAAAACCTGACCGCTGCGTGCCTGGCGCAGGGCGTGATGCCGGCGGTGGTGCCGCAGCTGAAGACCATCACGCTCGGCGGCGCGGTGGCGGGCGTGGGCATCGAGTCGTCCTCGCACCGCCACGGGCTGGTGCACGACACCATGCTCGAGCTGGACGTCTTGCTCGGCGATGGGCGCGTGGTGAGCTGCACGCCGTCCAACGAGCACGCCGATCTCTTCCACGGCTTTCCGAACTCCTACGGCACGCTCGGCTACGCGCTGCGCGTGAAGGCGCAGACCATTGCGGTGCGGCCGTTCGTGCGGCTCGAGCACCGGCCGTTCGGGGATTTCTCCGAATTGGAGCGGATCCTCGAGGCGGGCGAGGCCGACTTCGTCGACGGCACGGTGTTCGAGCCGCGGAAGAAATTCATCACCCTCGGCCGCTTCGTGGATCAGGCGCCCTACACGAGCGATTACACCTTCGAGAACATCTATTACCGCTCGATCGGCGAGAAGCGCGAGGACTACCTGACGATCAGCGACTACATCTGGCGCTGGGACACCGACTGGTTCTGGTGCTCGAAGAACGTGTTCGCGCAGAACCGGTTCTTCAGGAAGTTCGTGTTCGGAAAAGACAAGCTCGGTTCGAGGACGTACACGAAGATCATGCGCTGGAACAGCCGGGCCGGCGTGACCAAGAAGCTCGAGCGGCTGCTCGGCATGCACTCGGAGTCGGTGATCCAGGACGTCGACATCCCGATCGCTCGCGCCGGGGAGTTCCTCGAGTTCTACGCACGCGAGATCGGCCTGTGGCCGCTGTGGATCTGCCCGATCGGCGTGTCGAGGAGCGAGTTCGTGCTCTATCCGGTCAAGCCCGGCTGGTACGTGAATTTCGGCTTCTGGGACGTGAAGCGCACGCGCGAGGCGCACGCGCCGGGCCACTTCAACCGCCGGATCGAGGACAAGGTGCACGAGCTGGGCGGCATCAAGTCGCTCTATTCCGATTCCTATTTTCCCGAGGCGCAGTTCTACCAGCGCTACGGCGGCGCGGCCTACGATGCGCTCAAGCGCAAGTACGATCCCGCAGGCGCGTTTCCGCGCCTTTACGAGAAGTGCGTGTTAAAGGCTTGAGCCGCTAGGCGCGGAGTAGGTTTTCTCGTGCACGGTCTGGCAGTGGATGCAGCGCACCGCGGATGGATTGGCGCGCAGACGCTCGAAGCCGATCTCGCCGCCGCAGTCGAGGCATACGCCATAGCTGCCATCCGACAGGCGCCCGCGCGCGGCTTCCAGGCCGCGCAGCTCGCCGAGGTCGCGCCCGAGGTCGGCGTGGTCGAGGTCGGCGATCAGCGTGGCGACCGATTCGTCGCCCGGGTCGCCCGCCGGACCGGCCAGGTCCTCGTGGCGGTCGCGCCGCACGCGCTCCATGTCCTCGCGTAGCTCGGAGAGCAGCGCCGCGCGCCGGCGCTCGATCGCGCCCTGCAGTTCCTGCGTCTGTTGTGGGGTGAGTGCCATGCGACCCCGCGCCGCAAGCAGCGTGCCTATCTGAACCGCGCCCGCGGGTCGAAGCGCGAGGCGGTGCGCAGCTCTTCGTAGAGCGCTTTCTCGCGCTCGGTGAGCGTGGCGGGCACCGCGATGGTGAGCGCGGCATACAGGTCGCCCGCGCCGCCGGAGGGGTGAGCGGCCGAAGCAGGCCTGGGCAGGCCCTTTCCCGCGAGGCGCAGCTTCTGTCCGGCGCGCGTGCCGGCCGGCACTTTCATCGTCACGCGGCCTTCCAGCGTCGGGATCTCCACCTCGGCGCCGAGCGCCGCCTCCCATGGCGCGATCGGCACCTCGATCTCGAGGTCGTGGCCGTTGGCGCGGAAGAGGGGATGCGGCTCGAGCGCGATCTGCAGGTAGAGGTCGCCCGGCGGCCCGCCGTTCACGCCCGGCGCGCCCTTGCCGCGCAGCCGCAGGCGCTGGCCGTCGGTCGCGCCGCGCGGGATGCGCGCGGTGAAGCTGCGCCCGTCGAGCTGCACGCTGCGCTCGGTGCCGCGCGCCGCCTCGTCGAGCGTGAGCCGCACCGCCACCTCGTAGTCCTCGCCGGCGAACGACCGCCTCGAGCGCCGCCCGGCGCGGCCAAAGAGGCCCATCGATTCGAACAGCTCGCCGAGGTCCACGCCGTGCAGGTCCTCGCTGCGCCCGCCGCCGAAGCGGTCGAACCAGTCGGGCGGCGGCCGGAAGTCCTGCCCGGGGCGGAAGCCGCTGCCCAGGCTGTCGTAGGCCGCGCGCTTTTCCTTGTCGCGCAGGGTCTCGTAGGCCTCCGACACCTCCTGGAAGCGCTCCTTGGCGTTCGCCTCCTTGGACACGTCGGGGTGGTACTTGCGCGCGAGCTTGCGGTAGGCCTTCTTGATCTCGTCCTCGGACGCGCCGCGCTCAACCCCGAGGATCTTGTAGTAATCCTTGTACTTCATAGGTCTTGAGCTATATGGGGACGCCACTGCCCGGCTGCAACCGGGGGGCGCGGCCGTAACCTAGCGGCGCAGCAGCCAGAAGGTGAGGAGCGCGAGCGGCAGGATGATGGCGAAAAAGGCGACCTGGCGGTTCTCGAAGCGCTTGCCGCGCTGCCGCTCGATGCGCTCGAGCAGCCAGTCGGCGCCGAAGTACAGCCCGATCGCTACGATCGTGAAGTAGACGATGTCCATAGCGAGCGGATGACCACCACGGCGAACAGCACGCCGCCGGCGACCGCGAGCAGGCCGCCCAGACCCATCAGGCCCATGCCGGCGACCTGCTCGGCGCTGCGCAGCACCTGCTCGCCGCCGGCCACCTTGCGCTGCACGCCGTAGCCGCCGGACCAGAGCAGGCCCGCGATGTGCAGGAGCTGCCCGCCGCCGTAGAGCGCGGGCTGCAGGCGCGCGAGCCGGCCCTGCGGCCGCCCGAACCCCATGCGCGGCAGCAGGTAGTACACCAGCCCCATGAAGGCGAGCGTCACGCCGACGATGCTGCCGTGGTAGTGCGCGGGAATCTTCACGTTGCTGCCGCTGATCGCGAGGCCGATCAGCCCGCCGGAGCCGAACAGGACGAGCGACCAGGCGAGCGCGGCCTTGAGCGGCGCGGTCGCCGAGGAAGCTTTCGGCGCGCCGGCGAGCGCGAAGGTCACCGCGGCGGCGAACGGCACGATGGCGAGGCCGCCGCCGACGCGCATCAGCCAGGTCTGCATGCGGTAGTGCTGCACCGAGACCACGTCGTAGGCGAGGTAGATGAGCGGCGTCGCGAACACGGACACCAGCGCGATGGCGAACAGCAGGATCGCGACGCGCGGCGACAGCGGGTTGCGCGCGCCGATCGCCTCGGCGAGCCACAGCCACGCGGCGAACATGAAGAGCGTCCAGGTGAACTGCAGCACGTGCCCGCCGCCCCAGAACAGCACCTCGAAGTAGGCCTTGCGCTCGATGCCGGCCGGCACCGCGGCGTACGACCATGCGAACGCGAGCAGCGCGACCGCCGCCGAAATCGCCGCCGCGTTGAGGCCGAAGCGCAGCGCCGCGGCGCCGTCGGGCCGCGTGCCGACGCGCGGCGCGGCGGCGAGCGCGCGCGCCACGACGAGCGCGCACGAGACGCCGAGCAGCACGAGCGCGCGCAGGAAGAGCGGGCTGTCGAGCACCGGGATGTAGTTGCTCATCAAGGCCATGCCGGGCTCGACGAACGGCGCGGCGCACAGCGCGAGCGTGGCGGCGGCCGCGCCGGCGAGCCCCGCCCAGCCGAGCCACAGCAGGCGCGGCGCGCCGTGCAGGCTCCAGAGCAGGCCCGCGAACGCCGAGAACCACACCAGCACCGAGAGGTCGACGTGCACCACCAGCGCCACGCGGAAGAAGTCGACCAGCGGGAACACGTCCTTCACGTAGGGCGCGCGCGACAGCACGAGCAGGATGGAGAACACCCCCGAGGCGAGCAGCGCGCCGATCGCGAGCAGCAGCCATCCGGTCGCGAGCGCCTTGCGCGCGTCGGCGGGCACCGCCAGCGAAAAAGGGCTCGGCACCCTTTTTTCAGCGAACCAGGACGAAGCGATACTCATGGCCCTTCCTTTCGAAGCGCACCGTGGCGCGCAGATGCGGCTCGCGCCGGCCGGCGAGGCGCTCGTCGGTGAGCTCCATGCCGAGCCGGTACGCACACTCGCCCTCGCAGCCCACCGCCCTCACGCTGGCGGCGCCGTTGCGAAGCGCGTACTCGACGAACGCGGGCGGCAGCATCGCGAGGCAGCGCAGCGCGATCGCGCCGCGCACGGGCTGCTTTTCGCAGCAGAACACGAGTTCCGCGGCCGGAAGCGCGCCGCGCATCCTTTCTCTCAGGTCGCGGATCGTGAGGTCGGGAAGCTCGATGCCGGAGACCAGCTCGCGAATGCTGCGAAACGGTGTCGAGGACGGGCATGCGCCCGCGCAGATTCCGCAAGCCGCACAGCGCTCGGACAGCACCACGGCCTTGCCCTTCAGCTCGACCGCGTTGTACGGACAGTCCGCCACGCAGCGCCCGCAGCCATTGCAATTGGCCGGATCGACGAGCGCGGCGATGACTTTCTCTTTGCGCAGGTAAGGCAGAAGAAGCAGCGCGGCCGTCGCGCCGAGCGCCACGATCCAGAGAAAGCCCGGCGACGTCGCGTACATGAGCGGGTGGATGAACTGGTAGAACCAGTCCACCGCCACGTCGTGCGGCGCGCGCGCCGCGTCCCATTGCGGCTCGGAGGTCGCGGGCCAGAGCAGCGCGAGGCCGAGGAGCAGCGCGAGCACGGCGAGCGCGTGCGGCGATTGCGTCTTCGGCCGGCCGAGGCGCTGCACGTGCACCCACATCCCGGCGAGCAGCGCGAGCGGCAGGCCGATGTGCAGGAAGACGAAGAGCGAGAACAGGCGGTCGGGCGCCTGGGCGGCGCGCGCCCCGAGCCCCAGCCATTCCATCGTGGCGAGGAAGGAAAACTGCGAGCGTGCGTCCCACACCAGCCAGTAGCCCACCAGCCCCGAGGCGTAGAGCATCCAGACCAGCGGGATGCCGGAAATCCACGTAAAGGTCCGCCAGCTCTTGAACCGGCCCAGCCAAACCTCGCGCACGATGTGGGCGGCAGTGACCACCACGAAGGCATCCGCCGCGTAGCGGTGCAGGCTGCGCAGCACGCCGCCGAACCACCATTCCAGCTCGCCGATCGACGCGTAGGCGCCCGCCGCGCTGGTGTCGAAGCGCAGGTAGAGATAGGCGCCGCTCGCGGCCAGGATCCAGAACAGCAGGAAGCCGAGCGCGCCGAGGTGCCGTGTCAAAGGAGGAATGCGAATCCACCCTTGGCCGCGTTGAAGTCGATGATCAGCACCCGCCCGGCCGGCAGCTCGAGCGTCTCGTCGCGCACGTAGTCGAATGCGGCCCCGGCGCCGTCGCGCAGGCGCGCGACGATGCGATGGCGCCCGGCCGGCAGCGCGAGGCGCTCGTACACCGCGGCGTTGCCGTCGCGGCGCATGCCGGAGGGCTGCGCCTCGCGGCGCAGCACGAGCGCGCCGTCGAGCTCCACTTCCACCAGCAGCGGCGCGCGCTCGCGCGGGCAGTCGAGCGCGGCGCGCATGTTGGGCGCGAGCTTGGCGAGCTCCTCGGCGCTGCGCTCGCGGCACGCGGCCTTGCGCTGCGTCGCATGGATCACCGACACGCGCAGCAGCGCCTGGTCGGCCGCCACCGCGGAGAAGCGCGGCTCGGTGGAGAAATAGCCGATCAGCGCCATGAACGGCGCGTAGAGCGCGAGTTGCGCGATGAAACGCAGCGCCTTCACGCCGTTCCCCCGAGCCGCACCATGTCGGGCCGCGCCACGAAAGCGTCGGAGAAGCAGTCGTCGGGCCCGAGCCCCTGCGCGCTGAACGCCGGGTGCACCGCCTGCACCATCCCGGCCGAGCCGCAGGCGTACACCTGGTAGCCCGCCAGGCTCGGGAAGTCGGCGAGGATCTTCTCGTGCACCAGCCCGGCGATCACCGGCACGAAGGTGAAGTTCTCATGCTCGCGCGCCCAGCGCTCGGGCAGCTCGCGCAGGTACAGGTCCTCGGGCCGGCGCACTCCCCAGTACAGGAACATGCGGCGCTGGATGCCGCGCGCGAACGCGTACTCGAGCATGCTCTTCACCGGCGCGAAGCCGGTCGACCCGGCGACGAAGATGATCGGCTTCTCGGAGTCCTCGCGCAGGAAGAACGAGCCGAGCGGCCCCTCGAAGCGCACCCGCTCGCCGGGACGCATCGCCTCGAACACGTGCGTGGTGTAGCGCCCGCCGGGGATGCGGCGGATGTGCAGCTCGATGCGCTCGTTCACCGCAGGGGCGGTGGCGAAGGAGAAGCTGCGCTTCGCGCCGTCCTCCAGCAGGATGTTGATGTACTGGCCGGCGTAGAAGGCGATGCGCTCGCCGCCGTCCAGCTTGAGCATCACCTGCATCACGTCCGGCGCGAGCGGGCGCATCGCCTCCACCGTCGCGCCCCACACGCGCGCCCGCGCCGCCGCCGGCGCCCCCGTGTATTCGAGCTCGACATCGCCGCGCGCCGTGCACACGCAGGGCAGGATCTTGCCCGCCGCGCGCTCGGCCGCGCTCAGCACGCCGGGCTGGTAGGCGCCGAACTCCACCGTTCCGGCGCGCAGCGTCGCCTTGCACTCGCCGCAGCCGCCGCTGCGGCAGTCGAACGGCAGCGCGATGCCCTCGCGCAGCGCGGCATCGAGCAGCGTCTCGCCGGCGCGCACCGCGACGATGCGGTTGTCCGGGCGCACCAGCATGTGCGTGTCCGCGCCGCGGCGCCTGGGCGGCAGCCACGGCAGGAGCAGCACCACCAGCGTCGCGCCGCCGACCAGGAGCCAGACCTCCGCCGGCGCCCAGCGGTACATGAGCGCGAGCACCGGCAGGTAGAACCAGTCGAAGCCGAGCGCGCCCGCGGCGTCGGCCTGGCTCACGGCGGGCTTCAGGATGGAAAGCACGATCAGCGCCGCGGTGAGGGTCAGCATGATCGGCAGCGGCGGCGCGGTGCGCGCCTGCGGCACGCGCTGCGTGTGCACCCAGAGCAGCGCCAGCACCGCGAGCGGCACGCCGATGTGGATGAACGACAAGAGCGAGAACAGGCGGTCGTTCACGTTCGCCTCGAAGATGAAGTTCCGCACCAGCGTGCCGTTGAAGAGCGGCAGCCAGTCGAGCCACTCGGCGGTGGCGACCACGGTGAACTTGGCGAGGCGGTCCCACGGCAGCATGTAGCCGTTGATCCCGGCGACGTAGACCAGCCACAGCAGCACGAGGCCGCTCACCCAGGAGAACCAGCGAAACCCGCGGTAGCGGTCGAACGCCCAGTGGCGCGTCATGTGCAGGAGCATGGTGAGCACCATGCCGTCGGAGGCGTAGCGGTGGATCGAGCGCAGCACGCCGCCCGCCCACGGCTGGCCGTGCGTCAGCGCTTCCACCGACGCCGATGCGCCGGTGACGCTGGTCTCGAAGAACGCGTAGAGATACAGGCCGCTCGCGACGATCAGCCACATCAGGTAATACGAGATCGGCCCGATGTAATAGAGCGGGTTCAGCTTCTCGCCGAAGGCGAGGTTGAACACGCCCTCGACCCGGAAGAAGCACCACTGCAGCAGGCCCTGGATGCGCCTCAGCACCCTAGGATGCTAGGGGTCGGCGCGCCGAAGGAATTTGATTTGAATCAACTGTGCGGCGGCGCCGGCGCCATTCCCAAAGCACGAAGCCGATGCCGCCGAGCATCACGCTCGCGCCGACCAGGAGCTCGATGACGATCACGTAGTTGACGCGGTAACGGCCGGCCGCGGGATCGTAGACCGTGCACAGGAGCTTGAACTTCTCCCACGCGCCTTCCAGCGCGTTGTCCTGCGGCACGGGCGCGTTCTGCGCGAGCTGCAGGAGCGGCCCGACGAAGAGCGGCGCCTCGAACGCGTCGCCGTAGACCTGGCGGTACACGCGCCCGTCGCGATCGAGGATGCTGACCTGCAGCAGGTGGTCGAAGCCCGCCGCGGTGGCCTCGTAGCGGAAGCCGAGCTCGGCGGCCAGCGCGGCCACCTCGCCCGCTTCGGGAGTGAGGAACAGCCATTGGGAGGCGGACGAGCCAAGGCCGAACTTGCGCGCGAAGGCGCGCATCGAGGCCGGGTCGTCCACCGGCACGTTGAAGCCGATGGTCGCGACGCGAAACGCGCCGGGCCCGAGCGCGCGCTCGGCGTCCTTGACCGCGCCGGCGAGGAACTGCGTGGTCGCCGGGCAGACCTGCGAGCAGCCGGTGTAGATGAAGTTGACGACCAGCGGCTTGCCGCGCAGGTCCGCCAGCTTGACTACACGATTATTGGAATCGATAAACCGGTAATCGCCGACCTGGCGGCCGATCGCGGCCTGGCTTTCCCGCAGCGCGGCCTTCTCGTCGAAGGCGAAGGCGGGAGCGGCCGCGAGGAGAAGGCTAAGCGCGCAGCGCCACATCGGCGATCGCGCCGAACAGCACCGCGGCGAGCTGCACCAGCGAGGCGAGAAATGCGGCGCGCGCGGTTGCGCGGCCCGGCTGCCGAACCAGCGCGTTGCAGCGCACGAGGAACAAGGCGCCGCCGGCCGCGGCCGTTGCGAGGTACGTGATGCCCATGGAGAAGAAGAAGGGCAGGAGCGATGCGGCGACCAGCAGCCAGGCGCTGAGCTGAATGGCGCGCGCCGCGCGCGCATCGCCCACCACCACCGGCAGCATCGGCACGCCCGCGGCCGCGTAATCGGCGCGGCAGGCGATGGCGAGGCTCCAGAAGTGCGGCGGGGTCCAGAGGAACAGCACCACGGCGAGCGCGAGCGCCTCGGGGCCCGGCGCGGGCGATACCGCGGCGGCGCCGGCAAGCACGGCGAAGCTGCCCGCCAGGCCGCCGACCACGATGTTCCACCAGGTGCGGCGCTTCAGCCACACCGTGTACACCACGCCATAGGTGAACGCGCCCAGGAACACGTAGATCCCGGCGAGGATGTTGGTGGCGAAGGATGCCGCCGCCACCGACCCCACGATCATGAAGAAGATGATCCACAGCCAGAACGGCCCGTGCTTCAGCGCGCCGGTCACGAACGGCCGCGTGTTCGTGCGCGCCATCTTCACGTCCAGGTCGCGCTCCACGTACTGATTGAACGCGCCGGCGGCGGCGGAGGCGGCCAGCACGGCAAGAACCAGGATGAAGGATTTTTGAAAACCCAGCACCCCGTCTTCCACCGCCAGACCGGCGGCCGCCGCGAGCGCGATGGCGACGCCGATCCTGACCTTGAAGAGATTGAGCACGGCTTTCATGGCGTTGCCCCTACTTGAGCGGCCAGACCGTCGACAGGTACTTCCAGTTGACGAAGTAGTACAGGACGAACGAGGTCAGGAACACGAGCGCGAGCACGAAGGTGCCCGGCGCGACCATCCCGGCCGAGCCATGGCCCGCGATCACCGGGCCGCCGCTCGCCGCCGGCGCCATGCCGTCGCGCGCGCGCACGTGCTGGAAGCCCGGCGTCTGGATTTTCTTGCCGAGGAACACCGACCAGACCGTGATCAGCAGGTACATGCCGCCGCCCACGATCGCGATCAGGCCCGAGATGCCGGCGAGCGCCATCATCAGCCAGGCCGCGCCCGGGAACTCGTAGGGGAACGCGTTGCCGGCGAAGCCGATGTCCCAGTGCCGGCGCGGCACGCCGAGCGTGCCGGCGCCCATCAGGAACAGCGCCACGCCGCACATCGCCAGCCCGAACACGTAGGGCTGGTATTTGGCCATGGTCGGGAATGCCAGCTCGCGGCGGAACATGACCGGGATCAGGAAGTAGGTGAGCCCCATGAAGGCGAGCGTGGTGCCGATCACCACCGTGGCGTGGAAGTGGCCGGGCACGTAGATGGTGTTGTGGATGATGAGGTTCAGCTGCTCGGTGCCCATCATCACGCCCGAGATGCCGCCCAGGAAGCCGAAGCCGATCAGCGAGATGAACATCGCCGAGAAGCACGGGTTGCCCCACGGCGCGCGCCGCAGCCACTCGAACAGGCCCTGCGTGTAGCCTTTCTTCCTCTGCGCCACCTCGATCGCGCCCGGCACCGTGAGGCCGTGCACCATCGAGGCGAGCACCGCGAGGTACATCGCGTAGCTGGTGTTGAAGATCTTCCAGTTCGAGGTCAGCCCCGGGTCGGTGAGCAGGTGGTGCGCGCTGGCCAGCTGGAGGAAGAAGATATAGAGCAGGAACGCGCTGCGGCTCACCTTCTCGGACATGGGCTTGGCGCCGAACACGATCGCCGCGATCGCGTACCACACCGCGACGTGCGCGCTCACGTTGACCTGCTGCGAGCTGTGGCCGAACGCCCACCAGATCGTCTTGTACATGAGCGAGTCGATGTAGCCCACCAGGCCCACCGACCAGAGGAAGGTCGGGATCAGGATGATCGCGCCGGCCGCGATGGTGAACACCGCGATGATCGCCGCGGTGATCGCGCCGAAGGTCACCAGCGGCACCGAGTTGCGGTAGGTGCGCTCGCTGCGCGCCACCACCAGGGTGCCGAAGAACACGAAGCAGGCGATCAGCGCGCCGACCGCGAACAGGATCAGCCCCAGGTAGAAGGTCGGGTGCGCGCCCATCGGCGCGTACGAGGTAAACATGACGCTGGAATCGCCGCGCAGCACCGAGTAGTTGTTCACCACCGCGCCGACCACCATGAGCCAGAACGCCGCCCAGGCGATGCGCGGCGTCGCGAGGCGGCACTTGAGCAGCGTCGAGGCGGCGAAGTAGAGCACCGCGATCTCGAAGAAGATGATCCAGAAGATCAGCATGTTGATGCCGTGCGCGGTCAGCACCTGGTAGAACATGTCGGGCGGCAGCAGGTGCACCGCCTGCCAGCGCGTCAGCACTACGCCGATCGCGAGCACCCCGCCCACCAGCAGCGAGACCACCGCCGCGACGGCGTTCCAGCGCATCAGCTTCTCGGCCGGCTCGTGGAACACCAGCCCGCTCGCCGGGTCGGTCCTGAACATCCGGTTCACTGCCATTGTCTGGTCTCCCTTACTTCACCACGTACAGCCGGCTCGCCATCGTGTGATGGTTGACCCCGCAGTACTCGTTGCAGATGATCGAATAGGTGCCCGGGTTGGTCGGCGTGACCGTGACGACGTGCTCGTAGCCCGGGTGCACCTGGATGTTGATGTTCTCGGGCTGCAGCGAGAAGCCGTGCAGCCAGTCCATGGACATCAGGTGGATGCGGTAGGACTTGCCCGCCTCGAGCTCGAGCTGCGGGTACCAGCGCCACAGCTGCGCGATCAGGTACACGTCGCTGCCCGCGGGCGGGCGCACCACCGGCACCTTCATGTTCTCCGGGCCCTCCTCGCGCACCTTGTGCTTGGCGATCATGTCCTCGGCCTTCTTCGCGAAGTCCTCGGGCTTCGCTCGGTAGGCCTCGTTCGCCAGGTTCTGCTGACCGTAGATGTGCCAGTACGGCATCATGAAGAACATGATCAGGCACCAGACGAGCGCGATCACGATCCAGATCAGCTCGGTGCGCTCGAGCGGCTCCTTCCACCACACGCGTTCCGAGCTGTACGAAATGGTCATGGGCGGCTCCCTATTTGGCGATCGGCAGGGAGACGATTTCCATCACGCCCCACACGATGTACAGCACTGTCGGCATCGCGATGCCGATGAACAGCAGCAGGAACGGGTTGTCGAGCAGCTGCTGCATCGCCGGGACCGGCTCGTCGTCCGGCAGGAGATCGTCGTCGTGCTGGGTAGTGGTCGCCATGCGCCCTCCGCGTTGTGGTGGGGCGACGTTAGAAGAGCCACCGCGCGGCTGGTTTGATACGGATCAAAAAAACTCGGCTTCTCGCGGTGCATCATGCGGCCCCATGACTGATCGCGACCGCCGGCAGGTGGCCGGCTGGCTCCTCCTGTGCGCGTTCCTGGTGTTCTGCATCGTGCTGGTGGGCGGGGTTACCCGCCTCACGCGCTCCGGGCTGTCGATCGTCGAATGGCAGCCCCTGGTCGGCGCGCTGCCGCCGCTCTCGCAAGCCGACTGGGAGGCGCTGTTCGCCAAGTACCGCGAGACGCCCGAGTTCCGCCTGGTGAACTTCGACATCACGCTGGCGGGCTTCAAGGCGATCTTCTGGTGGGAGTACGTCCACCGGCTGCTCGCGCGCGGCATCGGCCTGGTGTTCCTCTTCCCTTATTTGTATTTCCTGTTGCGGAAAAAACTCACGCGGCCTCTGGCCTGGCAGCTCGGCGGGATCTTTCTCCTCGGCGCGGCGCAGGGCGCCATGGGCTGGATCATGGTGAAGTCGGGCCTGGTCGACGACCCGAAGGTGAACCCGGTGCGGCTCATGGCGCACCTCGGCCTCGCGCTCGCGATCTTCTCGGCCGAGCTGTGGCTCGCCCTGCAGCTTCTTTCCCGGAAAAAAATCTCGCCACGGCGGCTGTTCATCCCCGCCCTCATCTTCCTCATGGCCTTGTCGGGCGGAATGGTGGCCGGGCTGCGCGCGGGCTACGCGTACAACACCTTCCCGCTCATGAACGGCCACCTCGTGCCGCCGGAAGTGCTGCTGCTCGAGCCGTGGTGGAAGAACTTCCTCTACAACATGGCGACGGTGCAGCTCGTGCATCGCGCGTTCTTCTGGGTGCTCGCGCTGCTCGTTCCGCTTGCGTGGTGGCGCGCGCGGCACACGGCGACCGGAAACGTCCTTCTAGGGGCGTTCCTGATGCAGGCAAGCCTGGGAATCACCACCTTGCTGCTCGGCGTGCCGGTCGGCTTCGGCTCCGCGCACCAGGGCGGCGCGGTGCTCTTGCTCGGTGCCGCGCTCTGGCACGCGCACCACGCAACAGGTGTCCGGGCTGCTTTCGGACCCGCGTATGCGGCCGCGTGAGCGGCTGGCCGCAGCGCTCGGCCTGACGCTCGTTCTCCTGGTCGTCATCGCCGCGGCGGGCATTCGCCTCGAAACCGGCATCCCGGGCCTGCGCGTCGTGCATCGCATCGCCGCGTCGCTCGAAGTGGTGGTGGTGCTGTGGCTCGCCTGGATGGCGTGGCGCAGGCGCGCGGTGCAGGTCGCGCTCGGCCTGACGGCATTGCTGTCGGTGATCGGCATCATCGGCGGCCAGCAGCCGCCGCCGGCGATCGCGGCGGCCAACCTGCTCGGCGGGCTCGCGCTCGCGGCGCTGTTCGCCTGGATCTATGGAAAATCGGGGTCAGACCCCACCCGGATGAATCGGGGTCAGACCCCGATTTTCGCGCTGCTGCTTGCCTTGCAGGTCGCGCTCGGCGCGTGGCTGTCGATCGTCGAGCTCTACAGCGCGGCGCTGCCGGCGCACGGCATGCTCGCGCTCGTGCTGAGCGCGCTGCTCGTGTGGCTGGCGCGCGGCAAGCGTCTGCTGGTCGCGCTCGCGCTCGCCGCGCCGCTCGCCGGCTTCAGCGCCCTGCATTACGAATTCTCACCATTGGCGGCGCTGGCGCATGTCGTGGCGGCGGCTGCGTTGCTTGTCACGGCGGCGTACGCCCTCGCTCGCGCGGCTTGACTCACATCAAGGGAATAGGCGTGTCCGGCTGCGATGGTGGTGGACATATGAACGAACGCGACGGCTCGCTGCACGCCCAGCATGAGCAGATCGACCGCATGATCGTGGAGGTGGTCGACGCCGGCCGGCGGCACCGCTGGCCGGAGTACCGGCGCCTGTTCGGCGCGCTGCGCGAGGGCATCACCCAGCACATGGCTTTCGAGGAGGAAGTGGTGTTTCCTTCCCTCGAGCCGCGCGCGCCCGCGCCGATCGGCGCGCTGCGCGAGCAGCACGCGCAGCTGCGCCGCCAGCTCGAGATGCTCGGCGCCGCGGCGCCGGAGCTCGACCCCGACGGCTGCGTCGCCGAGCTGCACGAGCTCGCCGCGCTGCTGATCCGCCACCATGCCGCGGAAGTGGCGCTCGACCCGCACTACGCGACGCGACCCACCCCGCCGCTGCGGATGGACGAGGAGCCGCCCATCGACCTGCGCGGCCTGCAGCCGCCGGAGCCGATCGTGCGCATCTTCCAGGAGCTCGAGCGCAACCCCGGCACGCCGCTGCGCGTCATCCTGCCGCACGAGCCGCTGCCGCTTTACGGCCTGTTGCAGGAGCGCGGCTACGCGTACTCCGGCGCGCCGCGCGCCGACGGCGGCTTCGAAGTCCTGATCGAGCGCGCGTAAGACTTTTTGATGCATATCAAGCAACCCCGCGTGCCTAAGGGGCATTGTGGGCGGGAATCGCAGAACCCACCCTCAGGAGAACACCCGTGAAAATTTCGCTGACGCTCGCGCTGTCCCTCGCGGTGGCGCTCGCGTACGCCCAGCCCACGCAGCCCGGCCGCGCGCCGGTCACCGAGCCCGAGATCCGCTACCAGGCGGGCGGCTCGCCGCTCGAGTCGGTCGAGATGCACCAGGACATCAATCCGAAGGCGCCGCAGATGACGAAGGCGGAGTTCGACAAGGCGCGCCAGATCTACTTCGAGCGCTGCGCCGGCTGCCACGGCGTGCTGCGGAAAGGCGCCACCGGCAAGCCGCTCACGCCCGACATCACGCTCGCGCGCGGCACCGAGTACCTGAAGGTATTCATCAACTACGGCTCGCCGGCCGGCATGCCGAACTGGGGCACCGCGGGCGAGCTGACCGCGGCCGACGTCGACCTGATGGCGCGCTACGTGCAGCAGACGCCTCCGCAGCCGCCCGAGTGGGGCATGGGCGACATGAAGAAGACCTGGAGGGTCATCGTGCCGCCCGAGAAGCGGCCGAAGAAGAAGGAGAACAGCTTCAACACCGACAACATCTTCGCCACCACGCTGCGCGATACCGGCGAAGTGGCGCTGATCGACGGCGACACGAAAAAGGTCATCAACATCGTCAAGACCGGCTACGCGGTGCACATCTCGCGCACCTCGGGCTCCAAGCGCTATGTCTACACCATCGGCCGCGACGGGCGGCTGAACCTGATCGACCTGTGGATGGCGAAGCCCGACAACGTCGCCGAGATCAAGATCGGCCTGGAAGCGCGCTCGGTGGAGACCTCGCGCGCCAAGGGCTACGAGGACAGGCTCGCGATCGCGGGCGCGTACTGGCCGCCGCAGTTCGTGATCATGAAGGGCGACACGCTCGAGCCGCTCAAGATCGTCGCCACGCGCGGCATGACGGTCGGCGACCAGGAGTACCACCCCGAGCCGCGCGTCGCGGCGATCGTCGGCAACCACCACAAGCCGGAGTTCGTGGTGAACGTCAAGGAGACCGGCAAGATCCTGATCGTCGACTACCGCGACATCGGCAACCTGCGGACCACCGAGATCGAGGGCGCCAAGTACCTGCACGACGGCGGCTTCGACTCGACCAAGCGCTACTTCATGGTGGCGGCGAACCAGTCGAACAAGATCGCGGTCGTCGACACGAAGCACAACAAGCTGGTCAAGCTGATCGACGTCGACAAGATCCCGCACCCCGGGCGCGGCGCCAACTTCGTGCACCCGAAGTTCGGCCCGGTGTGGGCCACCGGCCACCTCGGCAGCGAGAAGATCTCGCTCATCGGCACCGACCCGGAGAAGCGCAAGGAGTACGCGTGGAAGGTGGTGCAGACCCTCGACGGCCAGGGCGGCGGCAACCTGTTCATCAAGACCCATCCGAAGTCGCGCAACCTGTGGGTCGACACGCCGCTCAACCCCGATCCCAAGCTCGCGCAGTCGATCGCGGTGTTCGACATCGGCGACCTGTCCAAGCCGCCGGTGGTGCTGCCGATCGCGGAGTGGGCCGGGGTCGGCGAAGGCGCGAAGCGCGTGGTGCAGCCCGAGTACAACAAGGCCGGCGACGAGGT
>DASVFV010000063.1:0-3520 GCA_036379875.1 Burkholderiales bacterium
GGCGCGGAAGTCTTTCTTGATGCGCTCCAGCGCGGCGGCATTGTCGGCTTCGAAGCGCATCACGATGGTCGGCGTGGTGTTGGAGGCGCGGGCGAGCCCGAAGCCGTCAGCATACTCCACGCGCACGCCGTCGATGGTGACGATGCGCTCGGCGTCGGGGAATGGTTTTGCCGCCTGCAGCTTGGCGACCAGCGCGTGCGGCTCGCCTTCCTCGAGCGCCCAGTGCAGCTCGGGCGTGGAGGGAGCATTGGGCAGGCCCTTCAAGGTTGCGTTCGCATCCGAGTGCTTGGAAAGAACTTCGAGCAGCCGCGCGCCCGCATACAGCGCGTCGTCGAAGCCGTACCAGCGTTCCTTGAAGAACGTATGGCCCGACATCTCGCCCGCGAGCAGCGCCTTCGACTCCTTCAGCTTCGCCTTGATGAGCGAATGCCCGGTCTTCCAGATCACCGGCTTGCCGCCGTGGCGCTCGATGTAGCGCGGCAGCAGGCGCGTGCTCTTCACGTCGTAGATGATCTCCGCGCCGGGGTTGCGCGACAGCACGTCCTGCGCGAGCAGCATGAGCTGGCGGTCGGCGTAGATGATCTCGCCGTCCTTGGTCACCACGCCGAGCCGGTCGCCGTCGCCGTCGAAGGCCAGGCCGAGCTCCGCGTCGCCGCTTTTCAACGCTTTGATCAAATCGACCAGGTTCTTGGGCTGCGCGGGATCCGGATGGTGGTTCGGGAAGGTGCCATCCACTTCGCAGAACAGCTCCGTCACCTCGCAGCCGAGGCGCCGATAGAGGCGCGGCGCGAGCATGCCGGCCACGCCGTTGCCGCAATCCATCGCGACCTTGAACTTGCGCGCCAGCTTCACGTCGCCCGCAATGCGATCGACGTATGCGTCGAGCACGTTCGTCTGGCTTTTCTTTCCCTGACCGGTGGAAAACTTGCCGGCCTCGATGCGTTTTCTCAAATCCTGGATCTCGTCGCCGAACAGCGCGCTGCCGCCGACGACGATCTTGAGGCCGTTGTAATCGGGCGGGTTGTGGCTGCCGCTCACCGCGACGCAGCTGCCGCAGCCGAGGTGGTGCGCGGCGAAGTAAGCGACCGGGGTCGGCGCCATGCCGATGTCGATCGCGTCCGCGCCCGCGGCATTCAGCCCGTCGATCAGCGCGGCGGAGAGTTCGGGGCCGGACAGGCGGCCGTCGCGGCACACCGCGAAGGTCGGCGCGCCGCGCTCGCGCGCCACCGTGCCGAGCGCGCGGCCGATGTCGCGCACCAGCGCCGCGGTGAGCGTGCGGCCGACGATGCCGCGGATGTCGTAGGCGCGGAAGATTTCTGCGGGAACGGTCACGGGTCGAGGAATTCCAGAAGGCGTTGCGCGAGCCAGGCATGCCGGAAGCCGACATGCCCGCCGCTGCGCGGAAATTCTAGCAATACGCACGGCGCGGCGTCGCGCGCCGCGGCGAGCAGCGCGTGCTCCGGAAGGAACGGGTCGTTGCGCGCGTTGAGTAACAAAGTCGGCACGCGAATTTTCGCGAGCCAGGGCCCGCTCGCCGCCTCGCTCCAGTAGTGGTCGACGTCGCGGAAGCCGTGCAGCGGCGCGGTCACGACGTTGTCGAACTCGCGGAAGGTGCGCGCCGCGCGCACCTTCGCGGCGTCGTAGATCCCGGGAAACGTCTCGAGTTTGGCAAGCGACTTGGGCTTCAGCGTGGCGAGGAAGTGCTTTGTATATAGCAGCCGGTTCAGCCCGCGGTCTAGCGCGCGGCCGGCCGCCGGCAGGTCGATCGGCGCCGACACGGCGGCGGCGCGCTTCAATCGTACGGCTTCGCCGTGCTGCCCCAGCCACTTCAACAACGCATTTCCGCCGAGCGAAATGCCGATCGCGCACTCCGGGTCGAGTTTACGGACGATCCAGTCGACCTCCGCGGTATCGCCCGAGTGATACGCGCGCGGCTTGCGGTTCGGCTCGCCGGAGCAGCCGCGCCAGTGCGGGATGGCGACGTGCCAGCCGCGCCGGCTCGCGTGCGCCGCGATGGCGCGCGCGTAGTGGCTGTCGGAGCAGCCTTCCAGCCCGTGGAACAGCACGAGGCGCCGCCCGGTTGCCGGGCCGGCGAAATCCACGTCGATGAAGTCGCCATCGGGCGTTTCCCAGCGCTCGCGCTCGAGCGCCACGCGCGGTGGCGGGCGCAGCACCGCGAAGATGGTCTGCAGGTGACCGATCAGTGGAGGATCTTCGGCCCCGCCTCGCGCGGCGCGGGCTGCGGCTGCGCCGGCGCGGGCGAGGCGTGGTGCACGATCATGCGCCAGCCCGCGGCGGTGCGCAGGTACACGTTGGTGGCCACGATCGGCACGGGCTGCTGCTCGGGCTTGGCCTGCGGGATGGTGAAGCGCTCGTACACGCTGTGCACCGCGAGCATCATTCCGCTGATCGCGACCTGCTGCTCGATGACGAGCCGCGCGCGCGGCCCGGCGGCGAACATCTTGGCCCAGCTCTCGCGCACCTGGTCCTGGCCGGTGAGGCGCGCGCCCGCCGGATGGACGCAGACGATCTCCTCGTCCTCGGCCCACACCGCCATCATGCCTTCGAGGTCGCAGCGCTCGAGCGCCTCGTAGAAGGCGCTCTCCGCGTCCTGCGCCGTGGGAAAGATCTTTGCGCTCACAAGCCCTTCAAAGCCGATAGCACCTGGTCGACGCCCATCTCCTTCATACAACGAAAATGGCCGAGCGGGCATTCGCGTTCGAAGCACGGGCTGCATTCCACGCGCAGCCACAGCACGCGCGCCTTGGACGAGGCGGGCGGCGTGTGCTCGGGGCTCGAGGAGCCGAACAGCGCCACCTGCGGCCGGTCGAGCGCCGCCGCGACGTGCATCAGGCCCGAGTCGTTGCTCACCACCGCGGATGCGCCGGCGATCAGGCGCAGCGCGTCGTCGAGCGAGGTCTTGCCGACCAGGTTCTTGCCGGCGATCCTGGCCGCAGCCTGCTCGTCGTTCTTCGAGCCGAGCAGGACCACCGGCATCTGCACCGCGGCTGCCAGCTCGCCGAAGTAGGGCCAGCGTTTGGCCGGGCCGTACTCCGCGCCCGGACAGAGCACCAAGTAGTCGCCTTCGATGCCGTGGCGCGCCTTGGCTTGCTCGATTTCCGGTTTGGAGACTTGAAGCGGACGCGCTTTGCCGTTTCCGCCGCCGAGGCGGGCGTAATGCTGCGGCATCGGGTCTTTCGTATTCTTATGGAGGGAATTCAACAACCCATACCGCATCTCGCCGACATAGCCGATGCGCTCCGGAATGCCGGCCATGAACGGGACGAGCGCGGACTTCCAGCTGTTCGGCAGCACCACCGCGCGGTCGTAGCCGCGGCGCTTGAGCTCGCGCGCGAGGCGCCAGCGCTCGCCGAGCTGCAGCGCGCCGTGGCGCAAGGGCGCTTCGATGACCTCCGCGACTTCGGGCATGCGCCGGACCACCGGCGCGACCCAGGGCGGCGCGAGCACGTCGATGGTGCCGCCGAGCCGCGCGAGGAGGGGCTGCGCCATCAGGGCGTCG
>DASVFV010000064.1:0-11351 GCA_036379875.1 Burkholderiales bacterium
ACGTTGCTGTCGGCGTAGCCGCCGCCAAGGCATTCCGGTATGCGCGCCACGTCGATGCCGGCGCGCTCGCACAGCGCGACCGCCTCGCCGAGCATCGCGTGGCCGACGCCCACGATCAGTTGGTTGATCATCTTCGCCGCCAGGCCGGCGCCGAGCGGGCCCATATGCGTGCAGCGCTGCGAGATGTCGCGCATGAGCGGGGCGAGGCGCTCGAGGTCCGCGGCCTCGCCGCCGGCCATGACCGTCAGCGTCCCGGCCTCAGAGGCGGGCGGGCCGCCGGAGACCGGCGCGTCGACCCAGCGGCAGCCGGTCGCCTCGAAGAGGCGCGCGGCGTGCTCGCGGCAGGCGTCGACCGGGATGGTGGAGAAGTCGACCACGAGCTGCGGCGCGCGCATTACGGGGAGGAGCTTGCCGAGCACGTCGTTGACCGCCTCGTTGGTCGGCAGATTGAGCAGCACTACGTCGGCGCCCGTCACCGCGTCGGCGACCGAGGCGACGCTCGAGCGCTCGGGCACGATGTCGTAGCCGCGCACCTGCCAGCCGAGCGAGGCCAGGCGCTTGGTCATCGGGCCACCCATCAGTCCGACGCCGACGTAGCCGAGCGGGAATTTCATGGCTGTTCCATCCTGTAGATGCGTACCGCGTTGTCGTGGAAGAGCGCGCGGCGCTCCTCCTCGAAGAATCCGTTGGTGATCTGCTCGAAGCCGGCGTAGATCGCGTCGAAGCTCGCGCACAGGCTGTCGACCGGGAAGTTGCTCGCGAACATGGCGCGCGCGGTGCCGAACAGGTCGATGATCGCCAGCACCACGTCGCGCTTGCGCGTGACGCGGCCGAGCCCCGAGATCTTCACCGCCACGTTGGGGCAAGCGGCGAGCGCCGCCATCGCTTCGCGCCAGCCGTCGAGCTCGGCGTCGAGCGGCAGGCCGGCGTGGTTGAGCACCATCGTGGTGTCGGGGAACGCGCGCGCAAGGCGCGCCGCCTCGTCGAGCTGGCGCCAGGGCGCCTGCAGCTCGAAGTGCAGGCCGAGCGGGCGCAGGCGCGCATAGCCGGCGCGCCAGCGCGCGTCGTCCATCATGCCGCGCTTCGGCTTGTGCCGGATCGCGCGCACGAAATCGCGCTGCGCGTGCGACTCGAGAACGGCCGCGCAGTCTTCGCGGTCGAGCCAGGCCTGCGCCACCGCCACCGAAGGAAAGCTCTTCTGATCGCGCAGCCGCGCGATGAAATCCATTTCTCCCGCCGGATCGCTCGGGTCCCACTCGGCTTCGACGTACACGCCGCGCGCCACGTCCCAGTCGGCGCTGTCGGCGCGGTAGTCATCCACGAGGTAAGGGCGGCGCAGCGCGCGGTAGTCGCCGTAGCGGAACTCGATCGGCTGCGGGTCGCAGAGCCAGGGGTAGTAGTGGCGCTGCGGATCCCAGACGTGCAGGTGGGCGTCTGCGACCTTGATCAGAGCGCGGCTTCGGACTGCGGATCGAAGAAGTGCAGCCGCTCCGGATCGGGCGCGAAGCGGATGCTCTCGTGCGCCTTCACGCGCACGCCCGGGTCGACGCGCGCCACCATCGGCACGCCGCCGGCGCGGAAGTTAAGCAGGATCTCGTTGCCGAGCGGCTCCACCACGTCGACCTCGGTGGCGAAGCTGGAGGCGTCGGCACCGTTCACGACGCGCAGCGCCTCCGGCCGCACGCCGAGCGTCACGCGCTTGCCGCCGTGCGCGTGCAGGCGCTCGGGAACTTGCACGCGCAAGCCCTGCGTCTCGGCCCAGCGCCCGTCGCCGGAGATCGAGACATCGACGAAGTTCATCGCCGGCGAGCCGATGAAGCCGGCGACGAACTTGTTGGCCGGCCGGCTGTAGAGCTCGAGCGGCTCGCCGAGCTGCTGCACGAAGCCGTCCTTCATCACCACCACGCGGCTGCCGAGGGTCATGGCCTCGACCTGGTCGTGCGTGACGTAGATGGCGGTGGTCTCGAGGCGCTCGTGCAGGCGCTTCAGCTCCACGCGCATCTGCACGCGCAGCTTGGCGTCCAGGTTGGAGAGCGGCTCGTCGAACAGGAACACCTGCGGATGGCGCACGATGGCGCGCCCGACCGCGACGCGCTGGCGCTGCCCGCCGGAGAGCTGGCGCGGCTTGCGCTCGAGCAGCGCCTGGATGCCGAGGATCTCCGCGGCCTCGTGGACTCGCTTGCGGATCTCTTCCTTCGTATAGCCGCGCATCTGCAGGCCGAAGGCCATGTTGGCGAACACGGTCTTGTGCGGGTAGAGCGCGTAGTTCTGGAACACCATGGCGATGTCGCGGTCCATGGGCGGCAGGTCGTTCACCACCGTGTCGCCGATGCGGATCTCGCCCGAGCTGATCTCCTCGAGGCCCGCCACCATGCGCAAGGTGGTGGTCTTTCCGCAGCCCGACGGCCCGACCAGCACCAGGAATTCCTTGTCGCGGATCTCCAGGTTCACGTCCTTCACCGCGTGAAAGCCGTTGTCGTACTTCTTGTTGAGCCGCCGGATGGAAACGTTGGCCATCCTTATCCCTTCACCGATCCGGTCAGGCCCGTCACGTAGTACTCGACGAAGAACGAATACACGATCGCGACCGGCACGGAGCCGAGCAGCGCGCCGGCCATCAGCTGGCCCCAGAAGAAGATGTCGCCGCGGATCAGCTCGGACACCACGCCCACCGGCACGGTCTTCTGCTCGGCGGAGGCCATGAACACCAGCGCGTAGATGAATTCGTTCCACGACAGGGTGAAGGCGAAGATGCCCGCCGACAGGATGCCGGGGATCGCGACCGGGAAGATGATGCGCACCATGGCGCCGAAGCGCGTCGCCCCGTCGATGCGCGCGCACTCCTCGAGCTCGCGCGGGATGGTCTTGAAATAGCCCATCAGCAGCCAGGTGCAAAAGGGGATGAGGAAGGTGGGATAGGTGAGCATCAGCGCCCAGGGCGTGTTGCCGAGCTGCATGTCGCGGATGATGTCGGCAAGCGGGATGAAGAGCAGGGTCTGCGGCACGAGGTAGGTGATGAAGATCGCCGTGCCGAGAAACTCCGAGCCGCGGAAGCGCAGCCGCGCCAGCGCATAGCCGGCGAACGTGCCGCACACCAGCGAGATGCCGGTCGAGACGATCGCGATCGCCATGGTGTTCCACAGCCATTGCGGGAACGCCGTGGTCTTCAGCAGGCCGATCACGTGCTCGAGGGTGGGCTGCAGCGTCCAGAGCGGCGCGGCGTTCGGCTGGCGCCAGGTGGCGTAGAGCTCGTTGTCCGGGCGGAACGCGGTGACCGCCATCCAGTAGAACGGGAACAAGGTGAAGACGATGAACACCGCCATCGGCACGTAGAAGTAAATCCACTTCTTCCATTTCCGCTCGATCAACATCAGGCGTTGTCCATTCTCTTCAGATAACGCAGCTGGACCCACACCACGGCGAACAGCACCGGGAACATGAAGAGCGACAGCGCCGCGCCTTCACCGAGCAGGCCCGAGCCGACGCCGATCTGGTAGGCGTAGGTGGCGATCAGGTGCGTGGAGTTCGCCGGGCCGCCGCCGGTCAGCACGTAGATCAGCTGGAAGTCGGAGAAGGTCTGGATCACCGAGAACACCACCACCACCAGCGTGACCGGCAGCAGCAGCGGCCAGGTGACGTGCCAGAAGCGGTGCCAGGCGTTGGCGCCGTCGAGCGCCGCGGCCTCGTGCAGGTCCGGGCTGATGGTCTGCAGGCCGGCGAGCAGCGTGATGGCGAAGAACGGCATGCCGCGCCAGGTGTTCACCACCACGGCGCACCACATCGCCCAGTCGCCGCTCGACAGGAACGGCAGCCGGTCGGTGATCAGGCCGCCGTGATAGAGCGCCCAGTTCATCACGCTGAAGGTCGGGTCGAACATCCAGCGCCAGGCGAACGCCGACAGCACGGTCGGGATGATGAACGGCAGCAGCATCGAGGCGCGCACGATGCGCTTGAAGCGGAAATGCCGGTTGAGCAGCAGCGCGAGCCACATGCCGAGCGCGAGCTTGAAGATCGTGGCCCAGAACGTATAGAACACGGTGTTCTTGAAGGCCTGCTGGAAGATGGTGTCCTGGATCGCCTTGCTGAAGTTCGCCAGGCCGACGAACTGGCCGGCGTCGCCGACGCGGATCGAGGTGAGCGAGTACCACAGCGCCATCACGAACGGATAGGCGATGAACACGAGCAGGATGATCACGCCCGGCCCGAGCAGCGCGGTGGCGAGCACCTTCTCGCTTTCGAGAATGCGCGTCAGGCGGGAGACGCGCTGGACGCGTCTCCCGCTTGCGGCGATTGCTTCGTTCAAACGCGGATCAGGCGCCGGTGTAGATCTTGCCCAGCTCGCCCGCCGCCCACTTCACGGCCTCCTCGGGCTTCGACTTGCCGCTGCAGGCCTGCGCGTACATCACGGTGACGATGAACTTGTTCCAGGCCTCGGCGGCCTTCTGGTTGGGCTGGCCCTGGTAGCCCATCAGCCGCTTCTGCGCCTGCGGCGCGGTGCGGAACGGCGCCATCACCGGGTCGTTCTTCCACATCGGGTGGTTTTCCCATTCCTTGGTCGGCCCGACCGCGAAGCCCTTCTGCACGGTGAACCACTTCTCGTAGTTCTCCTTCTTGTGCGCCCAGCGCAGGAACTCGATCGCGCCCTTCGCGTTCTTCGAGTACTTCATGACCATGTGGTTGAACGCGGTGTGGTACGCATGCTGGCCCTTCGGCCCGGCCGGCAGCAGCGAGTGCGCGATGTCGGTGTGCAGCGGCGCGCCTTTCTCGGTCTTGAACTTGTCGGCGCCGTTCAGCGCCGCGACGTAGATCGAGGCGCCGTTCAGCGAGGCGCTGATGTCGCCCGACAGGAACGCGCGGTTGTTGTTCGAGTCGTCCCAGGCCAGGCCGCCCTCGTCGTGCGCGTCCTTCCAGAACTGCGCCATGAAGCGCACCGACTCCACCGTCTCTTTCGAGTCGAGCACCACCTTGCCCTTGGCGTCGACTTCCTGCCCGCCGTAGGACCACAGCAGCGGATAGGTGAAGGTCGGTGCGTCGCCGAAGGTGTTGCCGAGCGTCTGGCCGATCGGGTGCTTCGCGGCCTTCAGCTTCTTGCCGACCTCGTGGTACTCCTTCCAGGTCTTCGGGAAGCTCTTGGCGCCCGCTTCCTCGAACCACGACTTGCGGTACGCGACGCACGCCGGCACCACCGACCAGGGCATGGCCACCCACTTGCCGCCGACCCGGTTCAGCTGCGCGTTGGCGTCGTAGATGCCGCCCTGCGCCTTGCCCACCTCGTCGGCGAGCGCGCTGACGTCGACCGCGGCCGACGCGTACAAGTGCGGGTAATTGTTCAGCACCATGATGATGTCGGGGCCGTTGCCCGACTGGATCGACGAGGTGGCGCGCGCCGGGATGTCGTTGGCGTTGATGGTCTCGACGTTCAGCTTGATGCCGAGCGCCTTCTGCACTTCGGGCGCGAACACTTCGCGCAGCACCTTGTCCGCGGCGGGAACGAAGTCGTTCCAGCGCAGGATGTGAACCTGGTTGGCCTGGGCGAAGACCGGTGCGCGATGCGAGGCGAGAATTCCCGCCATGCCCGCGGCGCCGGAATACTGCAGAAACTTGCGACGGGTGATGCGTGCCATTGTTTCCCCCTCCTCTAAGGTGGAACCGGAACTCTACTACTTAAGCCACGCCTTGGCGCGCGGATGCGCGAGCGCGGCGCGGTTGACGACGAATTCCGGTGCTCGCCCGTTGTGCACCGCGAGGACGGCGCCGAGCGCGGTGCGCGCGATGTTGCCGAACAGCTCGTCGGTCCAGCACAGCGCGTGCGGCGTGACGATCACGTTGTCCAGCTCGAGGAGCGGATTGTCCGCGGGCGCGGGCTCCTGCTCGAACACGTCGAGGCCCGCGCCGGCGATGCGCCGCGCGGCCAGCGCCTCGTAGAGCGCGCTTTCGTCCACGATCGGGCCGCGCGCCACGTTGATGAAGTAGGCGCCCGGCTTCATGAGCGCAAGCTCGCGCGCGCCCACCAGGCCGCGCGTCTCGTCGTTCAGCAGGCAGGCCACCACCACGAAGTCGGACTCGCGCATCAGCTCGTCGAGCGGCACGTGGCGCGCGCCGATGTAGTTGAGCTCCAGCGTTTCCGCGTACGGATCGGCCGCAAGAAGCTTCAAGTCGAGAACCCGGGAAAGTCGAAGAAGCTCCTTGCCGATTCGCCCGGCGCCGATGACACCCAGCGTGCGCCCGGTGAGCCCGGTGCCCATCAGGTCCAGGCGCGCCGGCCAGTTGCCTGCGCGCGTGATGCGGTCCTTGGCGAACAGGCGATGCGAGAGCGCGAGGATGAAGAGCAGCGCCATGGTCGCCACCGGGCGCGGCACCGCGTTCGGCGTGTTGGCGACCAGCACGCCGGCGCGCGTCATCGCCTCCACGTCCACGCTGTCGTAGCCCACGCCGTGGCGCGAGACGAGCTTGAGCCGCAGGTCGGCGCGGGCGACCGCGGCGGCCGGCACGCGCGGCGAATTCACGTACAGCGCGTCGAACTGCGCGGCGTGATCAGCGGTGATCTCGCGCAGCCCTTTGGGTAACCATTCCCACTGCACTTGATCGAGCGCCTTCAGCGGCTCGCGGCCGAAGGCCGGCTCGCCGCGCGAGTCGAGGATGTCGCTGGTTACGCCTACTTTGAAGTTTTCCACGAAGAGATGAGCCCGGAAGTCGCGTTCTGCAACAAGCCCTGATCGGTCCCGGTGGCGATCATGCGATAGCCGTGGCCGAGGTACTCGCGCCCGAGCTCCTCGCTCGCCGCCATGTAGCCGGCGCTCTTGCCGTGCTTCTTCGCGGCTTCGACGATGCGCTGCACCGCGTCGCGGTACATCGGGTGCGAGAACTGCGCCGGGATGCCGAGGAAGTTTGTCAGGTCGAAGTGGCCGAGCCACAGGACGTCCACGCCCGGCACCGCCGCGATGGCCTCCACGTTATCGAGCCCGGCGCGCGTCTCGATCATGCAGATCACCAGCGTGCGCGCGTGGATCGCCTTCATTTTTTCCAGCACGTCTCCGCCGCCGTACTCGTCGTGCGCGAAGCCGAACGCCGCGCCGCGGCGTCCTTGCGGCGGATAGCGCGTGAACGAGACGATGCGCTCGGCCTGCTCGCGCGTGTCGACGAGCGGCACCATCACGCCGAGCGCGCCGCAGTCGAGCGCGCGCGCCACGAAGTGGTACTCGGTGGCGGGCACGCGCACCAGCGGCGCCAGGCCGAGCGCGCGGCACAGCGCGAATTGCGGCTTGAGCGTCTCGAAGCCGATGCCGGTGTGCTCCATGCAGTACATGACGAACTCGGCGCCGGCATTGGCGCAGATGCGCGCGATGCCGGGGGTGAAGAACTCGAACACCATCGAGCCGAAGGCCGGCTGCCCGGCGGCGAGCTTTTGCTTGAGCGCGCTCAGAAGTACGCCACGCCCTGCGTGTTGACGTACAGGGCGTAGAGCGACGTGGTGGCGGCCATGAACAGGCGGTTGCGGTGCAGGCCGCCGAAGCACACGTTGGCGCAGCGCTCCGGCAGGTCGATGCAGCCGATCAGGCGCCCGTCCGGATTGAACACGTGCACGCCGTCGAGGCCGGCCTCGCCCATGCCCCAGCCGCACCACAGGTTGCCGTCCACGTCGACGCGGAAGCCGTCCGGCGTGCCCTTCGGGCCGGCGTCGATGAGCACGCGTCGATTCCCCAGGGTTTTCTGCTTAACGTCAAAAGCCAAAATCTTGCGTGGCACCGAGCGCGACTCCACCACGTACAGGATCGATTCGTCGGGCGAGAAAGCGAGGCCGTTGGGCTGGTTGATGCCTTCGGCCACCACGGTGAGCTTTCCGTCCCAGCGATAGACGTTGGTCGGCAGCTCGGGCTCGGCTTTCGTGCCCTCGTAGTTGCCGAGGATGCCGAAGCTCGGGTCGGTAAACCACACCGAGCCGTCGGACTTGCACACGATGTCGTTCGGCGAGTTGAGTTTCTTTCCTTCAAACGAATCCGCCAGGGTGACGATTCGACCATCCGGCTCGGTACGCGAGACGCGGCGCCCGCCGTGCTCGCAGGTGAGCAGGCGCCCCTGCCGGTCGCGCGTGTTGCCGTTGGCGAACCCGGAGGGCTTGCGCCACACGCTCGCGGCGCCGGTCTCCTCGTCCCAGCGCCACATGCAGTTGCCCGGCACGTCGCTCCACAAGAGGCAGCGCGCGTCGCCCATCCACACCGGGCCCTCGGCCCAGCGCGTGGCGGGGCCGGCGAGCCGCTCGACCTTGCAAAGCGGCAGGCGATAGCGCGCGAACGAGGCGTCCACCTCGCGCACCGCGGCGTCGGGCACGCGACTGCTGGGCTGCCAGCTCATTTCATCAGCCCCGGCAGCCATAGCGAGAGCGCGGGGATGTAGGTCACCAGCAAGAGCGCGATGCACATCGCGCCGTAGAACGGCCAGAGCTCCTTCGTCACCTGCTCTATGGTCACCTTTCCTATGGCGCAACCGACGAACAGGGTCGGCCCCACGGGCGGCGTGATGAGGCCGATGCCCAGGTTCAGGATCATGATCATGCCGAAGTGCACCGGGTCGATGCCGAGCTTGGCGATCACCGGTAGGAAGATCGGCGTGCAGATGAGCAGCATCGGCGCGAGGTCCATGAAGGTGCCGAGCAGCAGGAGCAGGATGTTCACCAGCATCAGGAACACGTACTTGTTCTCCGAGATGCTGAGGAAGAACGCGGTCACCTTGGCCGGGATCTGCATCAGGGCCATCATGTAGCCGAAGCCCACCGAGAAGCCGATCAGCATCATCACCATCGCCACGGTCTTCACCACGCGGTGCACCAGGTGCGGCAGGTCGCGCCACTTGTAGTCGCGGTAGACGAAGAAGGTGACGAGGAACGCGTACACGCAGGCCACCGCGGCCGATTCGGTGGGCGTGAACACGCCCGACAGGATGCCGCCGATGATGATCACGATGGTGATCAGGCCCCACAGCGCCTCGAGCACGATGCGCGGCACTTCCTTGAGCGGGATCGGCTCGGACTTGGGCATGTTGCGCCGGCGCGCGGTCCACAGCACCAGGCCGATCAGGCAGATGCCGAACAGCATGCCGGGGAACACGCCGGCGAGGAACAGGCTCGCCACCGAGATCGTGCCGCCCGCCGCCACCGAGTAGATCACCGCGTTGTGCGAGGGCGGGATGAGCAGCGCCTGCACCGAGCCGCAGATCGTCACGTTGGTGGCGAACACGCGCGTGTAACCTTGCTTGACCATTTGCGGAATCATCACCGAGCCGATCGCCGAGGTGTCCGCGACCGACGAGCCGGAGATGCAGCCGAACAGCGTGCTCGCCAGCACGTTCACCACTGCCATGCCGCCGCGGATGAAGCCGACGAACACCTTGGCCAGCATCACCAGGCGCGCCGCCATGCCGCCCTCGGCCATGATCGCGCCGGCCAGCACGAAGAACGGGATGGCGAGCAGCACGAAGTCGTCGGTGCCGTCCGAGATGCGCAGCATCACCGCTTCGAGCGGAATGTCGGCCCACAGCGCGCCGAACAGCGCGGCGAGACCGAGCGCATAGGCGACCGGCACGCCAAGCGCGCAGAGCACGGCGAAGCCGCCGAGCAGGACCAGGGTATCCATCTACTCGAGATCCGCGGCCGCGTCGCTATACATCACGTCATCCTTCGGCGGATCGCCGAGCCAGATCTTCTCGACGATGAAGAGCAGTGTGAGCGCGCCGCCGATCGGGATCGGCATGTACACCACGCCGGTCGACAGCCACGGGAACTCGGCGATCGTGTTGCCCCAGGTGACCACGCACAGGTGCACGCCGTAGCCGAGCATGAACGCCGCGATGAGCAGCATGCAGGCATGCACGCCCCATTGCATGACCGCGCGGCTGGCGGGGTTGACCGCCTTCATCAGCGCCTCGACCGCGATCTGCTGGTTGGCGCGGTAGACCGCCGCGCCGCCGATGAAGGAGAAGAACACCATCATGATCACCGACGCCGGCTCGGGCCACTGCAGCGGATCGTTCATCACGTAGCGCATGAACACGCCCGCCGGGATGAACAGCGTGATCACGACCATCGCGATGCCGGAGAGCGCGATGCAAGCGAGGTACAGCCACTGCATCGCCTTGCGGTACTGGTCACGCATAAAAAAGGGCCGCTGTGCGGCGGCCCCGTGTTTCTCTGCGCGGGACTACTTGGTGTCCCGGATGCGCTGGATCAGCGCGGCGTACTTGGCGCCGTACTTGTCGCGGACCGGCTGCGTCGCCTTGTAGAACGCCTCCTTGTCGGCGTTCACGAACTGCACGCCGGCCGCCTTGAGTTTCCCGGTGGCCTCGGCGACGTACGCGTCCCACAGCTTGCGCTGCTCGAGCTGCGCCTCGCGCGAGAGCTTCTTGATCAGGTCCTGGTCGCCCTTGGGCAGCTTGTCCCAGCTCACCTTCGAGTAGACGAAGATCTCGGGGATGATCAGGTGGCCGGTGAGGCTGTAGACCTTGCCCTTGGGCGTCTGGTAGTGGTTCTGCGCGAACACCGTCGGCTCGTTGTTCTCGGCGCCGTCCACCACGCCGGACATCAGCGCCTGGTGCAGCTCGTTGAACCCCATGGCGATGCCGTTGCCACCCATCGCGTTCATGGTCTCGACGAACAGCGGGTTGCCCATCATGCGGATCTTCAGGCCCTTCAGATCGGCGGGCTTGGTGATCGGCTTGTCGGTGTAGACGTTGCGCGTGCCGGCGTCCATCCAGCCCAGCCCGATCAGGCGCGCCGAGCTGTTGCTGAGCTTGGTCAGCATCTCGGTGCCGATCGGGCCGTCGATCACCTTGCGCATCTGCGCCTCGTCCTTGAACACGAACGGCATGTTGAAGACGTTGAACTCGTCGACGATGGTGCCCATCGGGCCGACCGAGATGCGCGCGATCTGCAGCGCGCCGACCTGCGCCTGCTCGGTCATCTCCTTCTCGCCGCCGAGCTGCATCGACGGGTACATCTGGATCTTGTACTTGCCGTTGGTGGCCTTCTCGAGCTTGTTGCCCATGCGCACGATCGCCTCGACGGTCGGATAGCCGAGCGGGTGCACGTCGGTGGCCTTGATGATGGTCTGCGCCTGCACAGGCAGCGCGCTGAAGCACGCGGCGGCGATAGTCGCGCCGATGAAACGACGGTGGAACATGAATCCTCCTCTGATAAGATTCTCAGTCATCATACAACTCCGCGGGGCCGCTCAGCAAGATGATGCGCATCCGACCCCTCGCTTCCGCGAGCAAGCTTTCGCACGGACTGTTCGAGCAGCTCGCCGAGCAGATCAAGAGCGGCAAGCTCGCGCCCGGCGAGCGCCTGCCGACTGAACAGG
>DASVFV010000065.1:0-11728 GCA_036379875.1 Burkholderiales bacterium
AGCGCGAGCCGCGCCACGCGGGCGAAGCCACGCGGCGGCGCGCCAGATAGGTCTCGACTATCGAGAGCAAGAGCTCCTGCAGCATGAAATCCAGGCGCTCGGCGGACACGAAGCGGTCGTTCAGCACCTCCACCGCCAGCGTGTCGGCGAGGCGGCGGATGCGCGGCGTGATCGGCTCGCGCGCATCGAGGAAGGGCCGCGCGTCGCCAGCTGCGAACACCGCCGGGAAGCTCGAGCGCAGCCAGTCGCTGGCGGCGTGGAGCACCAGGACGCGGGTGGCGGTGGCGGCGGCGAAGCTTTCGCCGGGGTTGAGGAATACCAGCTCGGCATCGCCGGGCTGCATCACGATGGCCGGATCGGCCTGCGCAGCGCAGCTCTCGCCCGGCGCCAGGTCGCTCAGCACCAGGCGGCCGAATCTGCCTTCCAGAATTCGAACCAGCCTCCCCATAAAGAAAGGATACCTTAGTAGGCCAGCCAGCGGGGGCGTTTGGCCGAAATCACCCGGGTATTGACCCCTACCCAGTTCAGGCCCCCGAACAGGCGCCCGTGCTCGATTTTCACGCAGCGGTCCATCACCGCGTCCATTCCCGCGGCGCGGGCTTTTGCTGCGGCGCTTTCATTGCGCACCCCGAGCTGCTGCCACAGGACCCTGGCGCGGATCGCGATCGCGTCGTCGGCGATCGGGGGCACGTCCTGGGTCTTGCGAAATACGTCGACGATGTCGACCTTTTCGGGGATGTCGCGCAGCGAGCGGTAGCACTTCTCGCCCAGGATCGATTCGTACTTCGGGTTGACCGGGATCACCCGATAACCGTGCTCCTGCATGTACTTGGCGGCGAAGTAGCTGGGGCGGAACCAGTCCGCGGACAGCCCCACCACCGCGATGACCTTGTTCTCGCGCAGGATGCGTCGCAGCGTATTGATGTCATCCATAGGGTGGCCACTATAATCGAACGATGTTCGTCGAAGAGCGCATGTACCGTCTGAAGATCGGGGCCGTGCCGGAATACATGAAGCTGTACCAGGAGATCGGCATGGCGATCCAGCTCAAGCACCTGCCGCACATGGTGGGTTACTACTCCACCGAGATCGGCGGCCTCAACACGGTGGTGCACATGTGGGCGTACGACAGCCTGGATCAGCGCGACAGGTGCCGCGCCGCCATGCAGGCCGACCCCGCGTGGCAGGCCTACGTCGCCAAGACGCGCCCGCTCACCGAGACGCAGGAGAACCGCATCCTGAAGTGCGCGCCCTTCTTCGTCGAGCGCCTGAAGAAAATGCTCGCTGCAGTGAAGTAGGAAGGGGGAATACATCTCCCCCTCAGACCCCCTGGCGTGACGCCGCATCCGCAGGTCCAGGCGCTGCTCGAGGCGGCGGCGCGCTCCCCGCTTCCCACGCTCGACAAGCTGCCGGCCTTCGCCGCGCGGCGGCTTTACGCGGAGCGCTGCAGGACGGTGGCGCCGAAGAAAATCCCGGACACGCAGACGCGGCTCCTGCTCGCGCCGGGCGACGTGCCGGTGCGGTCCTACCGGCCCGCGGGCGTCGCGAAGACCGATGCGCTGCCGGCGCTCGTGTACTTCCACGGCGGCGGCTGGACCATCGGCGATCTCGATACGCACGATGTGCTGTGCCGCGAGCTGGCGAGCGGCGCGCGCTGCGAAGTGTTCTCGGTCGAGTACCGCCTCGCGCCGGAGCACCCGTTTCCCGCCGCGCTCGACGACTGCGTCGCGGCGACGCGCTTTGTGTCGAAGCTGTCGAGCCGTGTCGCGGTGGGCGGCGACAGCGCGGGCGGCAATCTTGCTGCGGTGGTGGCTCTGCAGATGAAGGAATCGATCTGCTTCCAGCTCCTCATCTATCCGGCCACCGACCAGAACATGGAAACCGATTCGCTGCGGCGCAACGGCCAGAACTATCTGCTCACCCGCCCGCTCATGGAGCGCTTCCGCGCCAACTACCTTCCGCGTCCGGCCGACTACGCCGACTGGCGCGCTTCGCCGGCGCTCGCGAAGAGCCATGCCGGGCTGCCGCCGGCCTTTATCCTGACCGCGGGGTTCGACCCGTTGCTCGATGAAGGCCGCCAGTACGCGCAGCTCCTGGCGCGCGCCGGCGTCGAAGTCTCGTATCGCGAATATCCCGACATGATCCACGGCTTCATCCTGATGGGCGGCGTGCTCGACACGGCGAACGAGGCGGTCGCCGAGTGCTGCGCGCAGCTGCGCAAGGCATTCGAAAGGGTGGCGGCATGAAATCCGACCTGAAGACCCGGCACGGCGGGAAGATCCTCGCCGACGCGCTCGCCGCGCAGGGCGTGAAGCTCGCCTTCGGCGTGCCCGGCGAAAGCTACCTGCCGGTGCTCGACGGCCTGCACGACCTGCAGGACCGGCTGCGCTTCGTGGTCTGCCGGCAGGAAGGCGGCGCCTCCTACATGGCCGAGGCGTACGGCAAGCTGAGCGGCGAGCCGGGCGTGCTGTTCGTGACGCGCGGGCCGGGCGCGACCAACGGCGCGATCGGCGTGCACACCGGCCTGCAGGACTCCACGCCGATGGTGGTGTTCATCGGCCAGGTGCCGAACGAGTTCGCCGAGCGCGAGGCGTTCCAGGAAATCGACTACCGGCGCATGTACGGCCAGATGGCGAAGTGGGTGGCGCAGATCGACCGCGTCGAGCGCATCCCCGAGTACGTGAGCCGCGCGTTCCACACCGCGGTCGCCGGGCGGCCGGGGCCCGTGGTCCTCGCGCTACCCGAGGACACGCTGTTCTCCGAAGCCGCGGTGGCGGACGCTCCGAAGCACCACGTCGTGCGCGCGGCGCCATCGCCTTCCCAGGTCGAGCAGTTGAAGACGCTTCTTGAAAAAGCCACAGCGCCCTTTGTCTTGCTGGGGGGCGGCGGCTGGGACCGCGCCACGACGCAGAAGCTGCAGGCGTGGGTCGAGGCGAACGGCCTGCCGGCCGGCACCTCGTTTCGCTGCCAGGACCTGTTCGACAATCGCAGCGCCAACTACGCGGGCGACGTCGGCATCGGCATCAACCCGAAGCTCGCGCAGCGCGTGAAGGACGCCGACGTGCTGCTCGTCATCGGCGCGCGCCTCGGCGAGATGACCACCAGCGCGTACACCCTGGTCGACGCGCCGGTGCCGAAGCAGACGCTCATCCATGTGCACGGCGGCGCCGAGGAGCTCGGGCGCGTGTACCGGCCGGCGCTCGCCATCAACTCCGGCATGGCGCAGTTCGTCGACGCGATTCAGAACTTGAAATTCGCCGGGTGGAAAGACCAGGCTGCCGCCGCCCGCAAAGAGTTCCTCGAATGGACCGAGCCGCGCCCGATGCCCGGGCAGGTGCAATACGGCGAGATCATCCGCTGGCTGTCCGACCGCCTGCCCGAGGACACCATCGTCGCGGGCGGCGCGGGCAACTTCGCCGGCTGGCTGCACCGGCACTTCCGCTACAAGGGCTTCCGCACGCAGCTCGGCTCGACCAACGGCTCGATGGGCTACGGCTATCCGGCCGCCGTGGCGGCAAAGCTGGCGGAGCCCAAGCGCACCGTGTTCGCGCTGTGCGGCGACGGCGACTTCCTCATGACCGGGCAGGAAATCGCCACCGCCGCGCAATACGGCGCGAACTTCGTCGCGGTGGTGGTGAATAACGGCTTGTACGGCACCATCCGCATGCACCAGGAGCGCGAGTATCCCGGCCGCGTGTACGGCACGGAGCTGCGCAATCCGGACTTCGCCGCGTACGCCCGCGCCTTCGGCGGGCACGGCGAGACGGTCGAGCGCACCGCGGACTTTGCCTCCGCCTACGAGCGGGCCGCCGCGTCCGGCAAGCCGGCCATCGTCGAGCTGAAGATCGATCCGGATGCAATCACGCCGGCCACCACGCTCAGCGCGATCAGAGAAAAATCCCTCAAGCTCAGTTCACGTTAGGGCAATGAACTTGGGATCGTCCTGCTGGGCGCGCTCGAACTTGAGGAACTCGTAGTAGCCGCAGCTCTTGGTGTCCGGGTACTCGCGGCAAACGGCCGGGCGCGCCTCGTACACGGTGCAGCGCCGCGTTTTCTGGTCGAGCAGCATGCAGACCGATGTGAAGATGCGGTCCTGCCGGTGGCGCAGCTCGCGCACCTTTTCCTTCGCGTCGTACTTGGTGAAGCGCTCCTCCGCCACCGCGTACGGCAGGTCGAAATGCTTCGCCAGGCGCTCGATGTCGCGCGTGGTGACCTCGATCTCGGGATAGCTGCAGCAGTAGGCCGGGCACTTGGAGCACGAGTAGCGATTGCGCACCGGGATGGGGAAGGGCTTGCCGTTCGTTTTCATTGGCGAGAGGACTGTACGCGAGCGGCGCGCACTTTATCACCTTAACCCTTTCGCTGAGCGGTTTCGTTTCATTCCCTGTTGTCCACCCTCGAAAGGGAAGAGATGAAAACGCTAACCACTGTAGTTGCCGCAGCGACAATCCTCGCTTCGGCGCCAAGCTTCGCGCAGCGCCTCGCCGAGGTCTCGGTGTACGACCGCAGCGCAGGCCGCTGGCTGCAGGTCTACCGCCACGAGGGCCGCAGTTATGTCGTGGGCAAGCCCGGCCACGAGTACCAGGTTCGCGTGACGAACCGGCTGGGCGAAGACCTGCTCGCGGTCGTCTCGGTCGACGGCGTCAACGTGATCACCGGCGAAAGCGCTCACCCGGCGCAGAGCGGCTACGTGGTCTCGCCGCACGGCTCGGTCGAGATCCAGGGCTGGCGCAAGAACCTGTCGCAGACCGCGGCGTTCTATTTCACGTCGCTTCCGGATTCGTATGCGGCGCGCAGCGGCCGGCCCGAGGATGTCGGTGTCATCGGCGTCGCCCTTTTTCGAAGGAAGGCGGCTGCTTCGATCTCCGATGCGCCGGCGCCGGCTCGCGCCGAATCGAGCCTGGGGACGGGCCACGGGCGGCGCGAGCATTCGCCGGCGGTGCGAGTGACCTTCGAGCGCGCCACCAGCGCGCCGGCCGAGATGCTCACCTTGTACTACGACAGCCATGCCAACCTGCTGGCGCGCGGCGTGATCCGCGACCCGGTGCACGTCACGCCGCGGCCCTTCCCGGGGTTCGTGCCCGACCCCCGGGGGTAAACTCGCCATGTGGAGGCGCCGGGGGACGAACAGCTCATGCTCGCCTATGGCCAGGGCGACGCGGGGGCCTTCGAGACGCTGTACCGGCGCCACCGCGGCCCGCTGTACCGCTTCGTGCTGCGCGCCATCAAGCAAAGATCCGCCGCCGAGGAGCTGTTCCAGGAGGTCTGGATCCGCGTGATCGAGTCGCGCAGCCGCTACGCCCCGCAGGCGCGCTTCACCACCTGGCTCTACACCATCGCGCACAATCTGCTCGTGGACCACTGGCGCAAAAAGGGACTCAGCCTGGTTTCGCTCGACGCGGAAGACGTGCCGCTCGACAGCGCGAATCCCGCGCGCCAAGTCGAGGCGCGCGAATCCCTGGCCCGTCTTCTCGACATACTCGAAAAATTGCCGGCGGCGCAGCGCGAGGCCTTCTTGATGCACCAGGAGGCCGGGTTGAGCGTGGCGGAAATCGCCGCGGCGACCGGCAGCAACGAGGAGGCGGCGAAGAGCCGGCTGCGCTACGCGATGGCCAAGCTCAAGGCGGCGCTCGATGAGTGACGAGCGCAAGATTTCCGAGCGCTATCGCGAGCTCGCGCGCGAGGAACCGCCGCGCCACCTCGACGACGCGATCCTCGCCGCCTCGCGCCGCGAGACGCGCTCGCGGCCGGCACCCCTCGTGGTGCCGAGCGGCCGGCGGCGCTGGTACTTTCCGGTCGCCGCGGCGGCGATCATCGTGCTGGCGGTGGCCGTCACCGTGCACGTCGAACGGGACGAGCAGAATTTCGAAGTGGCCGAAGCCCCCGTATCTGCGCCCACGCCGGCCGCGCCGGCGGTGCAGAGTGCGCCTCCGGCACCACCCGCCGCGAAGGAGCAGGCAGCCAGGAAGAAAGAAGGCTTCACACCAGATCCGGCGGCCGGGTCTCGCCAAGCCCCATCCCAGGCTGAATCCGCCCCGGCGCTGTCCGATCTCTATAAGAAACCGGCGCCGCCACCCGACGAGACATCGAACCGTGCGCGCGCGAAGGCGCGAGCGGATGCGGAGCAGGCGCAAGCGAGGGAAGAAACCCGCGCTGCGGCGCCGACCCCGGCGCGCGCCGCCTCCGATCGACTCGCGAGCGCGGCCGCCGTGGCGTCGCCCGAGCAGTGGCTCCAGGGCATCGCGGACCTGCGCCGGCAAGGGCGGCACGAGGAGGCCGACCGGCAGCTCGCGGAGTTCCGCAAGCGCTATCCGGACTACCGCATTCCCGACGCAATCCTCGGCACGATGGAGAAGCGCTAGTGCTGCAGGATCTTGGACAGGAACTGCTGCGCGCGCTCTGAGCGCGGCGTGCCGAAGAACTCGTCCTTCTTCGCGTCCTCGACGATGCGGCCGGCGTCCATGAAGATCACGCGGTGCGCGACCTTGCGCGCGAAGCCCATCTCGTGCGTGACCACCATCATGGTCATGCCCTCGCGCGCCAGCTCGACCATGACGTCCAGCACCTCGTTGATCATCTCGGGGTCGAGCGCGGAGGTCGGCTCGTCGAACAGCATGGCGATCGGGTCCATGCAGAGCGCGCGCGCGATCGCCACGCGCTGCTGCTGGCCGCCGGAGAGCTGGCCCGGGTACTTGTCCTGGTGGGCGAGCAGACCCACGCGCTCGAGGAGCTTGAGGCCCTTCTGACGCGCCTCGTCGTTGCTGCGCCCGAGCACCTTCACCTGGCCGAGCATCAGGTTCTGCGTGACCGTCATGTGCGGGAACAGCTCGAAATGCTGGAACACCATGCCGACGCGCGAGCGCAGCTTGGACAGGTTGGTTTTCGGGTCGCCCACCGAGGTGCCGTCGACGGTGATCTCGCCCTTCTGGAACGGCTCCAGCCCGTTCACGCACTTGATGAGCGTGGACTTGCCGCTGCCCGAGGGGCCGCACACCACGACCACTTCGCCCTTGGCGACGTTGGTCGAGCACTCGGCCAGCACCTGGAAGGTGCCATACCACTTCGAGACCTCGCGCAGCGCGATCATCGGATCACCGCAATGCGGTCTTGCAGGCGCTTGACCATGGTCGACAGCGTATAGGAAATGATGAAGTAGACGACGGCGACGAAGCTGTACATCTCCACCAGCCGGTAGTCGCGGTTGGCGACCTTGGCCGCGGCGCCGAGGAAGTCGGTGGCCGAGATCACGTAAACCAGCGAAGTGTCCTGGAACAGGATGATGGTCTGCGTGAGGAGCACCGGGATCATGTTGCGGAACGCCTGCGGCAGCACGATGTAGCCCATGGTCTGCCAGTAGTTGAGGCCGAGCGCATAGCCCGACCACACCTGCCCGCGCGTGATCGACTGGATGCCGGCGCGCATGATCTCGCAGTAGTACGCGGCCTCGAACATGGTGAAGGTGATGACGGCCGACATCCAGGCGCCGACCTGCACCGGCCGGCTCGCGCCGGTGACCCACGCGCCGATGTAGGGCACGAGGAAGAAGAACCAGAAGATCACCAGGAGCAGCGGCACCGAGCGCATCAGGTTCACGTAGGCGCCCGCGAGCATCGCGACCGGCTTGATCGACGACAGGCGCATCATCGCGAGCAGCGTGCCGAACACGATGCCGCCGGTCATCGCGATGGCCGTGAGCGTGAGCGTGAACACCATCCCGTCGAGGAACAGGTAGCCGAGCGAGCGCTGGATGACCTCGAAGTCGAAGCCTTCCATCACAGGTTCCGGTTGGGGAGGGGGTACGGGGCAACCGTAGGGTTCACCTGTTCCATCAGTGCCCCGCCTGCACGGCCTGTGCGCCGATCAGCCCGGGCACGCGCACCTTGCGCTCGAGCGCGCGCATGAGCAGCACGACTACCAGGTTGGTGAGCAGATAGATCACCGTCGCGGCGCTGAACGCCTCGAACACGCGGAAGCTGAACTCCTGCATGGCGCGCGCGCGCCCGGTGAGCTCCAGGAGCCCGATGGTGAGGGCCACCGACGAGTTCTTGATGATGTTCATGAACTCGGAGGTGAGCGGCGGCAGGATGATGCGGAAGCACTGCGGCAGGATGACGTAGCGGTAGGTCTGCATCTCCGTCAGCCCCATCGCGGTGCCCGCCATGCGCTGGCCGCGCGGCAGCGAGTTGATGCCGGCGCGCACCTGCTCCGCGACGCGCACCGAGGTGAAGATGGCGAGGCACAGCACCGCCGGCACGTAGGAGCCCCACGGCGGCGGCATCTGCTTGATCCAGTCGCCGAGCGCCTTCGGCAAGAGCTCCGGCACCACGAAGAACCACAGGAACATCTGCACGATGAGCGGGATGTTGCGGAAGATCTCGACGTAGAGATTGCCGAGGCGCACCGCCCAGGCGGCGCGCGTGGTGCGCACCGTGCCGACCACCGCGCCGATGCTAAGGGCGAGCACCCAGGCCGCGAGCGCAGTGGCGAGCGTCCAGCCCAGGCCGACGATCAGGTAATGGAGGTAGGTGCCCGTGCCGCCGGGCTCGGTCTCGAACAGCACCCTCCAGTGCCAGTTGTAGCCCATTCCTCCCCCTCAAAGCGAAACGGGGAGCAAGGCTCCCCGTTTCACGGTACGGCTAGCTACTTGTAGTCGTTCGGATCCCCGGAAGAAGTCGGGTTCGCGACCACCTTCTTCAACTGCGCGCTCATCGGCACGTTGAGGTTGATGTTGCGCGGCGGGATCGGCTTCTGGAACCACTTGTCGTAGATCTTGTTGATCTCGCCCGACTTGTAGACGCGCGTGAGCGTGTCGTCGGCGAGCTTCTTGAACTCCTTGTCGTCCTTGCGCACCATGATGCCGTAGGGCTCCACGGACAGCGCCTCGGACGAGATCACGTAGTCCTTGGGGCTGCGCGACTGCGCGACCAGGCTGTAGAGCAGGATGTCGTCCATCACGAACGCCACCGCGCGGCCGGTCTCGACCATCTGGAACGCCTCCGGATGGCCGTTGGCCGAGATGATGTTCATGCCGAGGTTCTGCTGGCCGTTGATCTCGGTGATCTGCTTGATGTTGGTGGTGCCGGCGGTCGAGACGATGGTCTTGCCCTTCAGGTCGGCGAGCTTGCCGATCTTCGACGCGCGCTTGGTCACGAAGCGGTTCGCGGTGACGAAGTGGGTGGTGGTGAACCACACCTGCTCCTGGCGCGCGAGGTTGTTGGTGGTCGAGCCGCACTCGAGGTCGATGGTGCCGTTCGCCATCAGCGGGATGCGGTTGGCCGAGGTGACGAGCTGGTACTTGACCTCGAGCTTGGGCATCTTGAGCTGGGTTTTCACCGCGTCGACGATCTTCATGCACAGGTCCATGGCGTAGCCGACCGGCTGCTGCTTGTCGTCGTAGTACGAGAACGGCACCGACGCGTCGCGATGGCCGATGGTGATCGCGCCGGAGCTCTTGATCTTGTCGAGCGTGCCTTGCTGGGCGGCAGCGCTGCCTGCAAATGTACTCGCAGCGGCGAGCGCCGCGGCGAGGACGAGAATGCGCTTCATGGAATCTCCTGGAAAGTTATTCATTCTGCCTATAACGCAAAAATTCTATCCCAGTTGACCTAGATGATGCCGGTCTCGCGATAGGGCTGGCCCTGCAGCACTCGGTGGTAACCCATGCGGGTCAGATCCAGGGTCTCGAAGCGGCCCTGCGCGACGAGCTCGGCCAGCGCCCGGCCCACCGCCGGCGCATGCATCAGGCCGTGGCCGGAGAAGCCGCACGCCACGTAGAAGTTGTCGAGCGTTCCCGGCCAGTTGCCGAGGATCATGGTGCCGTCGAGCTCGCACTCGTCGTAGAGCCCGGCCCATTCGCGCTTGAGCTTCAGGCTTTCGAACGCCGGGATGCGGCGCGCGCACGCCGGCCACACCATCTCCTCGAACCAGCGCGGGTCGACGTCGAAGTTGAAGCCGCGCGGCTCGCGGGAATTCACCAGGCCGACCGAGTAGCCCCTGCCTTCCGGGCGGATCACCAGCCGCTCGGGGTCCTTGATGAGCGGCATGGGCGGGAGCGGCTCGGCGAGCTCGACGTAATGCTCGAAGCGGCGCATCGGGTTCACCGGCAGATCCATGCCCGCGAGCCTGGCGATCGAGGCCGCCCAGCAGCCGGCCGCGTTGATCACCGCGTCGGCGCGCAGGCGCGCGCCGGATGCGAGCTCCAGCTCGCTCACGCGCGCGCCTCGGACAGACAGCCCGACCACGCGATCGCGAATGAATTCGGCGCCCGCGTTCTTGCGAAAGTGTTGCAGCACGCTGTTCGGGTCGAGCCAGCCATCTTCGGGCGAAAGCACGCCGAGCGCGAGGTCGTCGCAGCGCATCCACGGGTATCTGCCCGAGAGCGCTTGCCGGTTGACGAGCTCGACATTCACGCCGAGCTCGCGCTGCGTGCGGTAGTTCGCTTCGAGCACCTTCTCGTGCCCGGGCCCGACGACGAACAGGTAGCCGCCTTGCTTCCATTGCACGTCGTCCCAGGCCTTCAGGAACTCGATGCTGAACTGCGACATGCGGATGTTCTCGGGCAGCGCGAACAGGCGCCGGCAGCCGCCGGTGGCGACCGGGGTGGCGGCCTGCGCGTAAGTCGGGTCCGGCTCGACGACGCAGACGCGCGCCACGCCGGCGCGCTTGAGGAAATACGCCGCGGCGCAGCCGATCACGCCGCCGCCGATGATGGCTACGTCGTATCGCGCGATGCGCCGCTTCCTAGGCGATGATCGCGCCGGTGTTGCGCACGCGCTCGGCCATCGAGCCGAGCAGCGCGATGCCGAACGTGGGGTCGGACTTCACCAGGCTGAGGAACACCGTGCGGTTGATGGCGAGCAGCTGGCAGTCGGATTCCGCCACCGCGTTCGCCGAGCGCGGCGACTGGTCGATGAGCGCCATCTCGCCGAACACGCCGCCCGGGCCGACCAGCTCGACCACCGCGCCGCGGATCTGGATCGACACGCGGCCCTCCACCACCACGTACATCAGCGCGCCGGTCTGGCCGGCCACCATGATGATCTTGCCCTTGTCGTAGCGCACCAGGGCCTGGTGGCCGAGGCCGCCCTGCAGGCTGGCGAGCAGCTTCTTGTCGAACACGCGCGATTCCCGGGTCTCGGCGCTGGGCACGCCGGAGAGCTTGGCGATCATGCCGCGCAGGCGCTGGATCAGGGTGCCGAGCATCATGAGCGCGAACTCGGGCTTCTTCTGCAGCGCGGCGTAGAACTGCTTGTCGTCGAGCGAGATCACGCGGCAGGCGGTGCGCGCCAGCGCGGTGGCGCTGCGCGGCGCGTCGCTGATCGCCGCCATCTCGCCGAAGATATGGCCGGGCTTCACCGCGCCGAGCGGCTTGCCCTTGGCGCTGAGCGCCACGTCGCCCTCGAGGAGCAGGTACATCTTGTCGCGCTTGAGGAGCAGGCGGCTCGCCTTCTCGTTCTCGGCGAAGAACACGCTGCCCGCCGCGATGCTCTCCTCCTTGCCGGCCGACTCGAAGAAGGCGCGCGCGATGGCCGGGATGTAGAGCGGGGCCTGGGGCGGCGGCGGGGTCGGCGCGGCCGGCTTGAGCGGCCCGCCCGGCCGGCTGAAATCCAGGTCGTCGGTCATTGCGCACATGATAGTGCCAGAATGCAGCCATGACGCAGCCGGTGCGGACGGAACACGACCTGCTCGGCGACCGCGCGGTGCCGGCGGATGCGTACTACGGCATCCA
>DASVFV010000066.1:0-3939 GCA_036379875.1 Burkholderiales bacterium
ACGCGCGGCACGCTGGACGGCGCGCAGCTGCTGCTCAATATCGTCGCCATGCTGGTGGTGTTCGTGGCGCTGGTCGCGCTGGTGAACCTGGTCATCGCGCCGTACACGCTGCAGGGCGCGCTCGGCTGGCTGCTCGCGCCGCTCGCCTGGCTCGCCGGCATCCCGTGGGAAGAAGCGCGGGCCGCGGGCGCGCTCCTGGGAACGAAGACCGTAATCAACGAGCTGGTCGCCTATCTGGACCTTTCTCAAATGCAGAACCTTTCGGACCGCAGCCGGCTGCTGCTGACGTATGCGCTGTGCGGCTTCGCGAATTTCGGCAGCCTAGGCATCATGATCGGCGGCCTCGGCACGATGTCGCCGGAACGGCGCAAGGATGTCGTGGACCTCGGGATAAGATCGATCGTGGCCGGCACGCTCGCGACCTGCCTGACTGCCGCCACGGTCGCGCTGATTTTGTAGTCGGGGTGCTACAGTATCTTCAGGTGTTTTGGGATAGCCGGCCGGGGAGCCGGGACATACGATCCTTGGAGCCATGAAGCCCGAAGTCGCTGAAAAGCTGGGCGAAGCGCACGATTTCTACACGCTCACCAAGGCCGTGCTCAGCATGTGCGAGCCCTATGGCCCGGTGCACGCGTTCCGCCTGATCCACAACCGCGGCGCCGCGCGCGTCGCGTGCCTCATCGAGCTCGAGTCGCCCAAGCAGCAGCCGGCGCTCGCGCGCGCGCTCGGCGCCCGGGTGTTCAACGGCGCCGCCTGCCTCGAGATCCCGGTCGACAAGGACTTCAAGACTGCCTGACCCGGTGCGCGCGTAGCATCGGGTATGCGCGCGCTGTTCGTGACTCCTGAATGCGTGCCGTTCGCCAAGGCGGGCGGGCTCGGCGACGTGAGCGCCGCGCTGCCGGCCGCGCTGCGCGCGCTCGGCCACCAGGTGGACGTGCTGCTGCCGGCCTATTCGGAGGTCCCGGGCACGAGCGCCGCCGGCAGCTTCAGCGAGCTCGGCTTCGAGGCGCGGCTCCTGCGCAAGGACGAAACGCTCTTTCTCGATTGCGCGCCGCTTTACCGCCGCCACGGCAGCCCGTACCAGGATCCGGGCGGGCAGGACTGGCCGGACAACGCGCTGCGCTTCGGCCTGCTCTGCAAGGTCGCCGCTGCGCTCGCGCCGCAATACGACGTCCTGCACTGCAACGACTGGCCGGCCGCGCTCGCGCCGGTCTATGCGCCGCGCGCGAAGAGCCTGCTCACCATCCACAACCTCGCCTTCCAGGGCAACTTCGAGCGCTCCTGGCTCGCGCGCCTCGGGCTGCCGGACTCGTACTTCACCATGGAAGAGCTCGAGTTCCATGGCCGCATCTCGTTCCTGAAGGGCGGGCTGGTGCACGCCGGCGCAATCAACACGGTGAGCCCGACCTACGCGCGCGAGATGCAGACCGAGGAGTTCGGCTGCGGCCTGGAGGGCGTGCTGCGCAACCGCCGCGGCGCGCTGGCCGGGATCCTGAACGGGGTCGACACGGAGGTCTGGGACCCGGCGCGCGACCCTCATCTCGCGCAGCGCTACGACATTGGTTCTTTGCAAAAGAAATCCGCAAACAAGGCCGCCTTGCAGCGCAGGCTGAATTTGGAGGTGAGCGACGAGCCGCTGGTCGGCTTCATCGGCCGCCTCACGCACCAGAAGGGCGTGGACCTGATCGCCGCGGCGGCGGCCGAGATCGCCGCGCTACCGGCGCAGCTCGTGCTGCTCGGGCGCGGCGAGCGCGAGCTCGAGGGCGCGCTCGCCGCGGTGGCGGCGCGCCACCCGGGGCGCATCGCGGTGGTGCTCGGCTTCAACGAGGAGCTCGCGCACTTGATCGAGGCGGGCGCCGACCTCTTCGTCATGCCCTCGCGCTTCGAGCCCTGCGGGCTGAACCAGATGTACAGCCAGCGCTACGGCACGCCGCCGGTAGTGCGCGCGACGGGCGGGCTCGCCGACACGGTGCAGGACGGCGAGACGGGATTCCTCTTCGAGCGCGCCGAGAGCTCGGCCCTGGCGGCGGCGGTGCGCCGCGCCGCCACCGCGCGCGGCGATCCGGCGCGCTGGCAGGCAATGCAGCGCGCCGGGATGGAGCGCGACTTCAGCTGGCGGGCAGCCGCTCGTCAGTATGCCGATCTCTACTCGAGGCTTGCCACGGCGCGGGCGACTTGAGCCGCTCCTGGTTGGAGCGGATGCGCGCGAGCAGCGCGGCGTCGAACTCGCCGCGGATCGGCCAGCGGCGGTTCCACAGGTTGAAGCGCGGCGGGTTGGTCATCGCGTCCTGCTGCGCGGCCGCCAGCGCGGCGAGCGTGCCGACGTCGCGCCAGTAGGCCGGCTCCTCGGTTTCCTGCACGCCGGGCACCTGGTTCTCCGCGAAGTCGTAGGCGTGCACGCGGTGCGTGCGGCAGAGCTTGGGCAGCACGTCGCGGCCGAAGTCGGTGTCGCCGGCGCGGCGCGCTTCGAGCAGCGCCTGCTCCAGGACTTCCGGATCAAAGAGATAGTTGCCCATCGAGGCGTAGGCGCGCGCCGGGTCGGACGGCAGCGCCGGCACGCCCTGCTTCGGCTTTTCGTGGAATTCCCTGACCCGTCCGTCCGGCCCGGTGGCGAGGATGCCGAAGCTCGAGGCCTGCTTGATCGGCACCGCGACCGCTGACACCGTGACGTCGGCACGGCTCTCGCGGTGGAAGTCCACCATCTGGCGCACGTCCATCCGGTAGATATGGTCGGCGGCGAACACCGCGACCAGGTCGGGCGAATGCGCCTGCAGCACCTCGAGATATTGATAAACCGCGTCGGCGGTGCCCTTGAACTGGCCGCTCAGCGTGTTGGAGCGTGGCAGCAGCACCTTGATCGTGCCCTCGCCATCGGCGAACCACGGCGACCACGCCGTGGAGATGTGCTTGATCAAGGAGTCCGGCTTGTACTGCGCAAGCACGTAGATCGTCGAAATGCGCGAGTTCACGAGGTTGCTGAGCACGAAGTCGACGAGCCGGTAGCCGCTGGCGAACGGCACCGCGGGCTTGGCGTGCTCGGCGGTCAGGGGATAGAGACGCGTCCCTTCACCGCCTGCAAGAACCATCGCGACGATATTCATACGTGGGGGGCCTTTCTTCGTAACCGGGATTTGTTGTGACGATCGGTAACGAAGGCATGATATGGACCCGTAGCAAAACTCACTATCGCCCGGACTCTCATCCAGATGTAGCAGTCGCGAGACGGCGTGTAGTCGGCGTGCGACAAGAATTTAAGTCGGCCGCGATAGATCACAATTCGCGCCGCTTCTAGCATCGTTGCACCGTGCCGGTTCCCAACAAAATCCTGACGCCGCTGATCGTCGCCGCCGGCGCGGCGCTCGCGGGCGCCGCGCCCATGGATGCGCTCGCGCCGCAGCCGGCCGAAGCGGCGGCCTGCGCGCCGCAGGAGCGCGAGATAACGGCCGCGCCCGAGCAGCTCGACCCTACGCAGCAAGCGCTGGTCGAGCACCTGTCGCGGCGCTTCTTCATCGCCACCGGCGCCACGGAGCGCATGGTGCTCGCCTCCTATCGCGCGGCGCTCGAGGTCGGCCTGGACCCGCTGCTGGTGCTCGCGGTCATTTCCGTCGAGTCGCGCTTCAATCCGATCGCGGAAAGCGTGATGGGCGCCAAGGGCCTGATGCAGATCATCCCGAAGTACCACCTGGACAAGCTGCGCGCCGCCGGCGGCGAGGACGCGGTATTCGACCCGGAAAGCAACATCCAGGTCGGCGCGCGCATCCTGCAGGAATACGTGTACCGCACCGGCACGCTGGAGGCCGGCCTGCAGTTCTACAACGGCGCGCTGCGCGACAACTCGGCGGCTTACGCGCAGAAGGTGATGGCCGAGCGCTCGCGCCTGGAGCAGGTGCTGAGAAGCCGCAACCTTCGCTTCACGCTGGCAAGCAGTTGAAAAGCCTT
>DASVFV010000067.1:0-5581 GCA_036379875.1 Burkholderiales bacterium
GAGCCCGCGCCGATGCCGATGCGCTTGTCGGAGACCTCCTTCCAGCTCTTGATGTCCTCGCCCTTGCGCACGATCAGGCAGTCGTTGCCCGAGCCGACGCCGGCCACGCCCATCATGCTCTTCGCGCCCGCGCCGAGCGCGAGCGAGATGTCCTGCGGCCCGAAGGCGGTGATCTGGATGTCGCCGGAAGCGAGCGCGGTGCGCGCGTCGGCGAAGCGCTGGAACATCACCATCTCGATCTCGATGCCGTGCTTCTTCGCCTCGTCCGGCAAGAGCCAGAGCGGCGAGAGCGCCGGGACGTTCAGCATGCCCTGCTTGATCTTGACCTGCGCGAGCGCCGGCACGGCGACGAGCGCGACGGCGCACGCGAGTGCCGCATTGCGGATTGCCTTCATGATTTGCTCCTCCTCTCACATATTATAGGGACCAAATGGATCTCAATTTGAAAGGCAAGTCGGTTCTGGTCACGGGCGGCTCGAAAGGCATCGGCCTCGCGTGCGCGAAGGCGTTCGCGGCCGAGGGATGCCGCGTCCACGTGGCATCGCGAAACAAGGAAACGCTGGAAGCGGCGGCCAAATCGATCGGTGGACAGGCTCATGTGGCGGATCTTCGAGATGCCAAAGCCCTGCGAGCGCTCGCCGAGGACTGCGCGGACGTCGACATCCTGGTCAACAACGCCGGTGATATCCCAGGGGGCACTATTGAAGCCATTGATGAGGCGAAGTGGCGCCACGCCTGGGAGCTCAAGGTATTCGGCTATGTGAACCTGACGCGCGAGCTCTTCGCGCGCATGAAGGCGCGCAAGAGCGGCGTGATCGTGAACGTGATCGGCATGGCGGGCGAGAAGCCGTCGTTCGAGTACATCTGCGGCAGCATGGCGAACGCGGGGCTCGGCGCCTTCACCAAGGCGATGGGCGGCGGCTCGCCCGCCTTCGGCGTGCGCGTGCTCGGCGTGCACCCGCCCGCCACTCGCACCGACCGCATCATCCCGCTCATCAAAACCGCGGCGAAGGAAAAGCTCGGCGACGAGAACCGCTGGCAGGAGCTGATCGGCACCGGCTCGTTCGGCCACATGATCGAGCCCGAGCAGGTGGCGGACATGGTGGTGTTCCTCGCCTCGGCGCGCGCCGGCAAGCTGTCGGGCGTGATGGTCAACCTCGGCGCCTGAGCGCCGTCACGAGCGCACCGCCGTCGGCAGCCACAACGCGATCGACGGCATGGCGACCAGCAGGCCCACGGCGACGATGTACGCGCCGAGGAACGGCAGCACGCCGTGGAACATGTCCGAGATCGGCCCCGGCTTGCGCCGCATGCCCTGCAGCACGTAGAGCACGGTGCCGTCGGGCGGGCTGATCATGGCGATCTCGACCAGCATGGTGACGATGACGCCGAACCAGATCGGGTCGTAGCCGAGCGACTTGACCACCGGAAAGAGCAGCGGGATGGTCGTGATGATCATCGACATGCCCTCCATCACGGTGCCGAGCCCGAGGTAGAAGCCGATGATCAGCACCATCAGCAGCCAGCCCGGGATCGGCAGGCCGGTGAGGAAGCTCGCCAGCATCTGCGGCACGCCGAGCGAGGACATGATGTAGTTGAGGAAGTAGGCGCCGAACAGGATGAGCGCGATCATCGAGGTGACGCGCGCGGTCGAGCGCAGGGATTCGTGCAGCATGCGCAGCGTGAGCTTGCGGTCGACCAGCCCGAGCACCAGCGCGCCTGCCACGCCCATCGCCGCCGACTCGGTCGGCGTGGCGATGCCCGTATAGATGCTGCCGAGGACGAGGAAGATCAGGATCGAGGTGGGCACCAGGTCGACGAGGCTCGCCAGGCGCGCGCGCCAGTCGGGGCGCGCCGCGTCCTCGTGCGCATACGACTGCCCCCAGGTGAGCCAGACGATCAGCACGATGAACAGCAGCACCACCAGCACGCTCGGGCCGACCGCCGCGAGATAGAGCGCGCCGACCGAGGTCTCGGTGAGCATGCCGTACACGATGAAGGTGATGCCCGGCGGGATCAGGTTGCCGAGCGCCCCGCCCGCGGCGAGCGAGCCGAGCACGAGCTTGGGCGGGTAGCGAGTCTTCTCGAAGTGCGGCAGCGCCACCGAGCCCATGGTGGCCGCGGTGGCGACGCTCGAGCCCGCGATCGCCGAGAACACCGAGCACGACAGGATGTTGGTGTGCAGCAGCCCGCCCGGCAGGCGCCCGAACCAGACGTTCAGCGCGCGGAACAGGCGCCCGGACAGCCCCGCGCGCAGCATGATCTCGCCCATCAGCAGGAACAGCGGCACCGCGACCAGCACGAAGTTGGTCGACGGCGCCCACAGGATCTCGCCCATGAAGTTCCAGAACGGGCGCTCGGCGAGCGTGAAGCCGCCGATCAGCGCGAGCGCCGCCAGCGCGGCGCCGATGTAGATGCCGCCGGCGAAGAGCAGCAGGAAGATGGCGAGCACGACGCCGAAGGCCCAGAGCGGCACGGCCCCGCCCGTGCCGGCGCCGGCCCCGGCGCCCATCAGGCTCGCGATGCCGATCACCAGCGCCAGCACCAGGGCGAAAATCGACGCGATCATCGGCGCGCTCGCGTCGCTTCCAGGGTCTCGGCGACCTCGTCCTGGTAGCCCCTCGTCCCCAGCGCCTTCTCCACCTTCGCGGGCTCGCGCCCGGCGAGCGCCGCGAGCACGCGCGCACAGAGCCCCAGCGCGATGACGAAGAACAGCGCGAAACCGGCGGCCCAAAGCGCCTGCGGCAGCACGAGCGGGGTGCGCAGCAGCGAGACGTCGGTCGCGTGGAGCTGGTACGAGTCGATCGCGAGCGATGCCGAGCCCCAGGCGAAGAAGCCGGCCACCACCAGCAGGACGGCGAGCGCCGCGACATGCAGCCACGCCCGCACGCCGAGCGGCAGCTTCTGCACCAGCAGGTCGATGCGCACGTGGGCGCGGTCGAGGAGCGTGCCGGCGAGCCCCCACGCCATGCCGATGCCGAGCAGATAGCCGGACAGCTCGCTGGTCGCGCCCGAGGAGAAGCCCAGCACGCGCCGCGCGACGATGTCGAAGCAGATGAGCGCGGTCATCGCGAGGTAGCACCACCCCGCGACCGAGACCGCGTGCTCGCTGGCGCGCTGGAGCACGCGCCAGAACCCGCTCATCGCGGCGTGTACTTGATGCCGCTGATCGGCGCCACCACGTCGTTGTAGATCTGCCCGCAGCGCTCGCCGCAGCGCTTCACCCAGCCCGGCAGCACCACCTCGACGAGCTGCTTGCGCACCGCGGCCGCGCTCGCGGCGTCGCCGGCCTTGACCTCGATGAGCGGCTTCTTGAGCAGCGTGTGGATCTTGCAGCCGGAGGCGTTGGCGAAGTTGCAGGCCAGGCCGTCCTCGGTGATCTCCTCGCCCAGCGCCCACTGCTTGTCGGTGATTTCCTGGAAAGTCTTCTCCAGCACGCCGCGCACCGGCGCGTCGAGCTTGTTCCACCATCCGAGGTTCACGTAGTAGCCCGCGACCGCCCACTGCATCGGGTAGTTGACGAGGTGCGTGGTGACCTCGGTCCACTTGGCGGAGTTGCCGCCGCCGGTGCCGGTGACCGCGCAGTCGATGGTGCCGCGCTCGAGCGCGGTGTAGACCTCGCCGAAATTGACCGACACCGGCTGGCCGTTGAACGACTTCACCAGGTCGCCGAGCGAGGGGCCGGCGGCGCGCACCTTCATGCCCTGCAGGTCGGTGAGCGACGGCACCGCCTTGCGGCAGAACATCACCTGCTTCGAGAACGCGAGCGTCGCCACCATGCGGATGCCGATGCGCTCGAGGTCCTTGTTGACGTGCGGCGTGAGCGCGTCGGCGATGCGGCGCGCGGTCTTGATGTCGGGCGCGAGGCCGGCGAGGTCCATGCCGTCGAGCAGCGGCGCGTCGCCCGCCACCATGCCGAGCGGCGCGGAGCTCACGTCCACCTGCCCGGAGCGCACCAGGCGCAGCACTTCGGGCCCGTTGACGTTGCGCTCCGGCCAGGAGAAGAGCTGCACCTCGATGCGCCCGTTGGTCTTCTTCGGCAGCGCGTCGCGCAGCACGGGCTGGTCCACCCTCGTGTATTGCGGCAGGTTGGTCAGCACCTGGGTCACCGCCAGGATGCGCACCTTCGGACCCGGCGGCAGCTCCTGCGCCAGCGCCGGCGCGGCGAAAACTGCGGCTGCGGCGGCGGCCGCCAGCTTCTTCTTCATGCTCATCTCCTCTCTAGGACCAAAGGACGAGGCTGCCGTCGGGCATGCGCCCGATGAACGAGCCGATGGAAATGCGGTCGCGCCCGGGCAGCGTGGTGCCGCCCGAGATCTCGTGCGGATTGCGCGCGTTGAAGATCACCACGTCGCCCGGCGTCGGGTCGTAGACGACGTTGCGCGCGCCGGCGACCACGTCGCGCGGCAGGTTGTAGCTCTGCGGGATCTCGCCCGGCGCCACGGCGGGACTCCACGGCGCGTTGTGCACGGTGGTCTGGCCGCCGGACAGCAGCCCCTCGGCGAAGAAGTTCCAGCCGAGCTGGGCGTCGATCGTGCCGACCGCGTAGGCCGGCGAATTGAACGGCGCGAAATCGGCGTGCAGGTCGACGCCCTCGGAGGCCGAGCGCACGATGCCGGCGTAGTACTCGCCCAGGCCGGCCTCGCGCCCGATCCCGACCGGCTTGTCCCACACCGCCTGCACGCGCTCGACGAGCCGCGCGATCGGATCCCAGCCCGCGGCATCCAGTACCGGCTGCAGCTCGGCGCGCGCCTTCTGCACGTCGCGGAAGTAGTTCTCCTTGGGCGTGTTCCAGCGGTACTCGTACTGCGCAAGGCCGATGTAGCCGATGCGGCGCTTGACGCTGTAGTACTTCATGTTCGCCGCCTTGGCGGCCTTGGCGAAGCGCTCGCACTCGTCCGGCGTGGCGAAGCCGCGGATGCGCACCACCGCGAGGCGGTTGTCGAGCACCGCGCGCAGCGACTCCTGGCTGAGCGCGCGCTCGGCCGTGTCGGTCCAGGTACCGGCGGCGGCCATGCGTGCCGTCATTCCGACACCCATGTCTTCCTCGGCGGCGACTTGATTTCCAGTTGCTCGCAGTCCTCGAGCGCCTCGCTGAAGTGCTCGACGCCGCGCGGATGCAGCCAAGCGGTGCCGGGCGTGGCGATGAACTCCTTGCCGCCGATCACCAGGCGCAGGCGGCCCTTGATGAGGTACGCCACGGTCTCGTGGTCGTCGTGCCGGTGCTTCGGATCCACCAGGCCCTTCTTGCGGAACACGTGCAGCAGCAGGATGTCCTCGCCCACCAGCAGCTTGCGCACGTCCACCTGGCCGAGCATCTTCACGCCCTCCACGGCGGCGAGCCGCTCCGGGGCAACCTGGTCGCGCGTGGCGAAGTAGCCCGGCGTCTTCTCCAGGGCTCGGGGGTCGGCGGTCATCGGGACTCTCCTGTATACAACAGCGCGCCGAGCGCGGCGCGGATATGCGCGGTCATCACCGCCCGCGCCCACTGCGGATCGCGCGCGCGCAGCGCGTCGAGCAGCTCGCGATGGTGCACGAGGCTGCGCTTCGCCTGCGCCGGCGTGTAGCGGCGGAAGGTGTG
>DASVFV010000068.1:0-35598 GCA_036379875.1 Burkholderiales bacterium
CCGCCCGGCCGGCTGAAATCCAGGTCGTCGGTCATTGCGCACATGATAGTGCCAGAATGCAGCCATGACGCAGCCGGTGCGGACGGAACACGACCTGCTCGGCGACCGCGCGGTGCCGGCGGATGCGTACTACGGCATCCACACCTTGCGCGCGCTGGAGAATTTCTCCATCACCGGCACGCCGATCTCGATCTATCCGGACCTGGTGATGGCGCTCGCCTGCGTGAAGCAGGCCGCGGCGATCGCGAACGCCGAGCTCGGCCTGCTGGACGAGCGCCGCGCGCAGGCGATCCGCCTCGCCTGCGAGGAAGTGCGCGAAGGCAAGCTCTCCGACGAGTTCGTGGTCGACGTGATCCAGGGCGGCGCCGGCACCTCGAGCAACATGAACGCGAACGAGGTGATCTGCAACCGCGCGCTCGAGCTGCTCGGCCACGCGAAGGGCGAGTACCAGCACCTGCACCCGCTCGACCACGTGAATCTCTCGCAGAGCACCAACGACGTCTATCCCACCGCGATCAAGCTCGCGCTGCAGTTCGGCATCCGCCGCCTGCTGCAGGACATGGCGCTGCTGCGCAACGCCTTCCGCGACAAGGCCGGCGAGTTCGCCGACGTGCTGAAGGTCGGGCGCACGCAGCTGCAGGACGCGGTGCCGATGACGCTCGGCCAGGAGTTCTCCACCTACGCGGTGATGCTCGGCGAGGACGAGCAGCGCCTCGCGGAGGCGGCCACGCTGATCCGCGAGATCAACCTCGGCGCCACCGCGATCGGCACCGGCATCAACGCGCATCCCGACTACGCGCGCCTGGTCACCGCGCGGCTCACCGAGCTGAGCGGCGTGCCGTTCATCGTCTCGCCCGACCTGGTGGAAGCGACCCAGGACGCGGGCTCGTTCGTGCAGCTCTCCGGCGTACTGAAGCGCATCGCGGTCAAGCTGTCCAAGACCTGCAACGACCTGCGCCTGCTTTCCTCGGGCCCGCGCGCCGGCATCGGCGAGATTCACCTCCCGGCGGTGCAGGCCGGCTCGTCCATCATGCCGGGCAAGGTGAACCCGGTGATTCCCGAGGTGGTCAACCAGATTGCGTACGAGGTGATCGGCAACGACGTGACCGTGACGATGGCTTCGGAGGCCGGGCAGCTGCAGCTGAACGCGTTCGAGCCGATCATCGCGCACAGCCTGTTCAAGAGCCTCCAGCATCTTTCCGCCGGCTGCCGCACGCTCGCCGAGCGCTGCGTGAAGGGCATCCGCGCCGATCGCGAGCGCGCGCGGCGCCTGCTCGACGAATCGACCGCGCTCGTCACGGCGCTCACGCCCTATATCGGCTACGCCCGCTCCACCGAGATCGCCCAGGAAGCGCTGCGCACCGGTGCCCGGGTCTACGATCTGGTGCTGAAGAAAGGCGTCATGACGCGCGAGCAGCTCGACCAGGTGCTGCGCCCGGAAGTCCTGACCAAGCCGCACTACTCCACGGTCCACAAGCCGATGAGCGAGCCATGAGAGCTTTTCTTCTAGGTGCTTCACTCCTCCTTTCGTGCGGCTCCTGGGCGCAGCCCTATCCGTCCAAGCCGGTGCGCATCATCGTCAACTTCCCGGCCGGCGGCGTGGCCGACGTCTACGCGCGCATCATCGGCGCCAAGGTGCAGGAAGCGTGGGGGCAGCCGGTGGTGGTGGAGAACCGCACCGGCGCGGGCGGCAACATCGGCGCCGAGGCGGTCGCGAAGTCGGCGCCCGACGGCTATACGCTCAACATGACCGCGATCGGCCCGCACGCGATCAACGTGAGCCTGTTCTCCAAGATGCCGTTCGACCCGGTGAAGGACTTCGCGCCGGTCGCGCACGTGCTCGAGGCCGAAGGCCTGCTTGTCGTCCACCCGTCGGTTCCCGTCAACAGCGTGGGCGAGCTCGTCGCGTACGCTCGCGCCAATCCCGGCAAGCTTACCTTCGCCTCCGCCGGCATGGGCACCGCGAGCCACCTCGCGGGCGAGCTGTTCAAGACCATGGCGAAGGTCGACATGACGCACGTGCCCTACAAAGGCAACGTGCCGGCGATCACCGATCTCCTCGCCGGCCAAACCTCGCTTCTCTTCGCCACCATGCCGACCGTGCTGCCGCACGCGAAGGCGGGCAAGCTGCGCGCGCTTGCCACCATCGGCGCCTCGCGTGCCGCGGCGACGCCGGAGCTGCCCACCATCGGCGAATCGCTGCGCGGCTTCGAGGTCAGCAACTGGATCGCGCTCTTCGCGCCGGCCGGCACGCCGTCCGATATCGTCAAGCGCTGGAACGCCGAGGTCCAGCGCATCATGCAATCGCCCGAGATCCAGGCCCGGCTGCCGAATGAGGGCGCGCGCTTCATCCCCATGAGCCCGGAGCAGTTCGGCGCTTTCCAGAGAAGCGAGATCGCCAAGTGGGCGCCGGTCGTCAAGGCGTCGGGCGCGCGGGCTGACTGAGAAGCTCAGTCACGCCGCCCACTGCGGCGGTATTGACGGTCAGCGTCCTTTCCGTCGCGAAGCGCAGCATGTAGTGCGGCCCGCCGGCCTTCGGGCCGGTGCCCGACAGGCCCTCGCCGCCGAACGGCTGCACGCCCACCACCGCGCCGATCATGCTGCGGTTTACATAAATGTTGCCGACGCGTGCCGCGCGCACCACCTCGTCGACGAAGCTCTGGATGCGGCTGTGGATGCCGAGCGTGAGGCCGTAGCCGATGTCGCGCAGCCACTCGAGTACCTTGTGCAAATCTGCCTGTCGGTAAGTGCAGACATGGAGGATCGGGCCGAACACTTCCACTTGGGGCAGATCCTCTAGTCTCAATTGAAAGGCGATGGGCGCCACGAAATTGCCTTCAACAGGCGCTTGGGCTTCGCCGATCAACCGGGCTGATCGACGCAGCTTTTTCACGTGGGAAAGCAAAGCCTGGCGCGACGGGGCGTCGATGATCGGCCCGATGTCGGTGTCCGGCTCGGCCGGGTCGCCGACTTTGAGCTCGGCGAGCGCGCCGGCGAGGAGCTCGATCACGCGCGGCGCGCAGCCCTCGTCGACGAACAGGATGCGCTGCGCGGAGCAGCGCTGGCCGGCGCTCTGGAATGCGGAGATCACCACGTCGTCGACCACCTGCTCGGGAAGCGCCGAGGCGTCGACGATCATCGCGTTCACGCCGCCGGTCTCGGCGATCAGCGGCACGATCGGCCCGGCGCGCTTGGCGAGCGACTCGTTGATGCGCTTCGCGGTCTCGACCGAGCCGGTGAATGCCACGCCGGCGATGCGCGCGTCGGCGACCAGCGCCGCGCCGATGGTCTCGCCGGGGCCGACCACGCCGCACGCGGCGTCGGGCGGGATGCCGGCCGCGTAAAGGATTTCCAGGGCGCGAAAGCCCACGCGCGGCGTCTGCTCGGCGGGCTTCGCGATCACCGTGTTGCCGGCGGCGAGCGCGGCGGCGATCTGCCCGGTGAAGATGGCGAGCGGGAAATTCCACGGGCTGATGCAGGCGAACACGCCGCGCCCGTGCAGGCGCAGCTCGTTGCGCTCGCCGGCCGGGCCGGCCAGGCCGAGCGCTTTGTCGAAATGCTTTCTCGCCTGGAGCGCGTAGTAGCGACAGAAGTCGGCGGCTTCGCGCACTTCGGCTACCGCGTCGCCATACGTGCGGCCGCCTTCGCGCACGATGAGCGAAACGAGCTCGAACCTGTTTTCTTCGAGACCGTCCGCCGCATCCTCGAGGAGCGCGGCGCGCTCGGCGGCGGGCGCCTGGGACCATGCTTCGAACGCATCGGCGGTGCGGGCGATGCTGAAGTCGAGCTCCTGCGGCGAGGTGTCTTCGACAGGGGCCAGCGGCTCGTCTGCAGCGATTTTCTTTTCCAAAAGGAAAAGCGTGGGTGAGTCGGCGAGGTCGATACCGAGTGAATTCTTGCGATCCGGATAAAGGTCGCGCGGCAGCGGGATGCGCGGATCGGGCGTGTAGGGCTGCGGCAGCGAGGCGAGGGGATCCGCGACCAGCGCTTCGACCGGTACGTCGGGGTCGGCGATCTGGTGGACGAACGAGGTGTTCGCGCCGTTCTCGAGCAGCCGGCGCACGAGATAGGGCAGGAGGTCGGTAAAGCCGCCCACCGGCGCGTAGACGCGGCAGGCCACCGGATGCTCGGCCAGCACCGCGTCGTACAGGGCGTCGCCCATGCCGAAGAGCTTCTGGAACTCGAACTCGCCGCCCAGTTCCAGGATGGTGGCGACAGTGCGGCAATTGTGCGTGGCGAAGGCCGGGAAGATGTCGCGAGGCGCCGAGAGCAGCGTTCGGGCACAGGCCACATACGAGAGGTCGGTGGCGCTCTTGCGCGTGAAGAGCGGATAGTCGGGCATGCCGAGCTGCTGGGCGCGCTTGATCTCGCCGTCCCAGTACGCGCCCTTCACCAGGCGCACGCTGATCCGGCGGCGCAAGCTTGCGAGCCATTCGCACACTGAGAGCGCGCGCTTCTGGTACGCCTGTACGGCGAGGCCGACCGGATATTCCTTCGAAAGCGCGTCGAAGATATCGAGCGTCAGCTCCAGGCGCTCGGATTCCTCGGCGTCGAGCGTCACGCCGACTTCTCGCTGGTGGGCGAGCGAGGCGAGCGTGCGCACGCGCGGCAGCAATTCGGCCAGCACGCGCGAGCGCTTGGCTTCCTCGAAGCGCGGGTGCAGCGCCGAGAGCTTGATCGACACCGCGTCGGGTGGCTTCACCGCTGCGATGGCGCGCGCGTAGGAAGCCATGTAATTGTCGGCGTCGCGCCCAGTACGCGCGGCTTCGCCGAGCATGTCGAACGAGAAGCGGTAGGGCCGGCGCTGCTCGGCGCGTTTCACCGCTTCCTCGATGGTCTCGGCGAGCACGAACTGGCCGGCGAGAATGCGCATCGCCTGGCGGACCGCCGCGCGCACGACCGGTTCGCCGAGCCGGGCTAGAAGTCTTTTGAGAACCGCACCGGATTCGTCATGCCAGCGGGCGATCGTGCCGGTCAGCATGAGCGCCCAATCGGCGGCGCTCGCCGCACTCCAGTCGCCGCTCGCGAGCTTGTCGCGGATCAGCGCGTCCTGCGTCTCGGCGTCGGGGATGCGCAGCAGCGCTTCGGCGACGCACATGAGCGCCACGCCCTCGCGCGTGGTGAGGCCGTAGCTGCGCAGGAACGACTCCGCGGACAGCGCGCTCGGCGGCGTGGCGCGCACCCGCTCGGCGAGGCGCAGGGCGGTGCGCCCGATGCGCGCGGAAAGATCGGCCGAGGGCTGCAGGGCGAGCAGGCGCTCGAGCGCCTCGCGCTCGGCGATGCGGTGATAGCGGCGGATCGCCTCGCGCATCTGAATATAATCCGCCGAAACCCCGCCATGTCTACCCCGCCGATCCTTTGGCAGCCCTCCGAGCGCTCGATCGAGGAAGCGCAGGTCACGCAATTCGCGCGCCAGGTGATCCGCAAGCACCGGCTCGAGCTGAACAGCTACGCGGAGTTCCACCAGTGGACGGTGGACAACCCCGAGACGTTCTGGAGCGAGGTGTGGGACTTCTGCGGCGTGATCGCCTCGCGCAAGGGAAATACGGTGCTCGTCGACGGCGACAAGATGCCGGGCGCGCGCTGGTTTCCCGAGGCGCGGCTCAACTTCGCGGAAAACCTGCTGCGCCGCGGCGACCGCGGCGATGCGCTGGTGTTCTGGGACGAATCGGGCACCAAGCGCCGCGTTTCCTATTCCGAACTGACCAGCGACGTGTCGCGCGCCGTGCAGGCGCTGCAGGGCATCGGGCTGCGCGCCGGCGATCGCGCCGCCGCGTTCATCCCCAACCTGCCCGAGACCCACATGCTCGCGCTCGCGGCGCTCTCGCAGGGCATCGTCTGGTCGTCGTGCTCGCCGGACTTCGGCGTCGACGGCGTGGTCGAGCGCTTCGGCCAGATCGAGCCGAAGGTGCTGTTCTGCGCCGACGGCTACCGCTACAACGGCGAGACGCACGACTCGCTCGAGCGGGTGCGCGAGATCGCCGAGCGCCTGCCCACGGTGCGCAAGGTGGTGGTGGTGCCATACCTCGATCCGGACGTCGACGTGTCCGACCTGCCGAAGGCGGTGCGCCTCGATGAATGGCTACGCCGCTACCAGCCGGGCGACATCGCCTACGCCCAGCTGCCGTTCAACCATCCGGTGTTCGTGCTCTTCACTTCAGGTACCACCGGCAAGCCGAAGTGCGTGGTGCACGGCGCGGGCGGCACGCTGCTGCAGTCGCTCAAGACCTTCAAGCTGCACTTCGATGTGCGCCCGGGCGACCGTTTCTTCTACTACTGCACGACCAACTGGGTGGTGTGGAACGTGCTCTTCGCGGGGCTGTGCAGCGAAAGTGCGCTCATGCTCTACGATGGCTCGCCGTTCGCGCGCCACGCCAAGGTGCTGTTCGACTTCGCCGAGAAGGAGCGCTTCACGCACTTCGGCACCTCGGCCAAGTTCATCGACGCGCTCTCCAAGCGCGGCCTGCGCCCGATCGATTCCCACGACCTGAGCGCCTTGAGGATGCTGATCTCGACCGGCTCGCCGCTCGCCCCGGAGAGCTTCGACTACGTTTACGACAGCATCAAGAAGGACGTGTGTTTGTCATCCATCTCCGGCGGCACGGACATCATGGGTGCGTTCGTCGACGCGAGCGCGGTGCTGCCGGTCTACCGCGGCGAGCTGCAATGCCGCTCGCTCGGCATGGCGGTGGAGGTTTTCGACGAAGACGGCAATTCCATCGTCGGACAAAAAGGCGAGCTGGTCTGCGCGAAGCCGTTCCCGTCCATGCCGCTCGGCTTCTGGAACGACCGCGGCGACGAGCGCTACCTCGCCGCCTACTTCTCGAAATACCCGAACGTCTGGACCCACGGCGACTGGTGCGAGCTCACCGAGCGCGGCTCCATGATCGTGTACGGCCGCTCGGATGCCACGCTCAACCCGGGCGGCGTGCGCATCGGCACCGCGGAGATCTACGCGGTGGTCGAGCGCATCGACGAGGTGGAGGAGTCGGTGGCGATCGGCCAGCTCTGGCCGCCCGACAAGCCGACCGACACGCGCATCGTGCTGTTCGTGCGGCTGCGTCCCGGCTATACGCTCGACGACGCGCTGGAGGACCGCATTCGCCACGAGATTCGCCGCCACGCGAGCCCGCGCCACGTGCCGGCGCGCATCGTGCAGGTCGAAGACATCCCGCGCACCAAGAACGGCAAGGTGGTCGAGCTTGCGGTGAAGGCGGTGGTGCACGGCATGCCGGTCGCGCATACCGACGCGCTCGCCAATCCGGAGGCGCTCGAGCTCTTCAGGGACCTCGCCGAGCTAGCGTCGTAGCGCGTCGGCGATCGCCACGATCACTTCGGGCCGCTCGCCGATCGGATCCTCGAGCGTGATGGCCAAACCCGGATGCGCGGCGCGCGCCGCCGACACGAGCGGCGGCAGATCGTCCTTCACATGCCCGCCCGCGCCCAGGAAGAGCGGCACCACCCGGATCGCGCGCACGCCCTCGGCGGCGAGCGCGGCGATCGCCTCGTGCAGCGTGGGCTTCATCTGCTCCAGAAACGCGAGGCGCACCGGGTACTCGGCCGAGAGCTGCGCGGCGATGTCCTCGAACGGCTTCGCCCACGACGCATCGCGCGAGCCGTGCGCGAAGAGAACGATGCCTTCCTTCAATGCAGCGTCTGGCGCCGGCCTTCGTAGATGCCCTGCAGGAGGCGCAGCGAGCCGAGGCTGATGGCGCGGTGCGACAGGGCGTGGCCGAGGTCCTCGACGATGTCGAGGGTGACCGGGACGTGCAGGCCCGAGAGCACGCGCGCGGCCCGCTCCGCGTATACGCGCGACACCACTGAGTCGAACTCGCCGTGCACCAGGTGGATGCGCGAGCCGATGCGGCTGCCGCGCGCCGGCGTCTGCGCGAAGCGCGACGAGAACGCGACGACCGCGCCGGCGATGCCGGGCGACTTCACGGTCTCGAGCGCGAGCGTGCCGCCCTGCGAGAAGCCGATCAGCACGGTGCGGCTCGCCGGCACGCAGAAGTTGGTCTGCTCGCGGCGCACCAGGTCCTCGAGGTCGGGCAGCACCGCGGCGACGCGCTGGCGGTGGTTGTCGCAGTTCAGGCCGCGCGTCGGATACCAGTCCTGCGCCGCGCCGCCGCGCGCGTCGGGATCGAAGCCGCTCGGCACCACCAGCGCAGCGCTCGGGAAGCGGGCCTGGAACTTGAATGCGATCGGGATCATCGATTGCGCGGTAGCGCCGCAACCATGCAGGAAGACGAACAGGTGATTCGGCCGGCGCTCTGGCGTTGGGGCGAAGCGGAAAACCCGGCCCGAAGACATTGCCCCGATTGTTAACCCGCCATCCGTGTTCTGTAAACTGATTTGCATCCCCCCTGAGGACCACATGCAAAACACAGGATTTCTAAGGGCTTTCTGGCGCCTGACGAAGCCGTATTGGGTGTCGGGCGAGCGCGCCAAGGGCCTCACGCTGCTTTGCACGGTGATCGGCCTTTCGCTGATGACGGTCTGGCTGGAAGTGAAGTTCAACTACTGGAACCGCGACTTCTACAACACCTTCGAGAACCGCGACCAGGCCGAGTTCTTCCGCCAGCTCGGCATGTTCGCGCTGCTCGCGCTGATCTGGATCATCACGCGCGTCTACCGCCTGTACTTCCTGCAGATGCTCCAGATCGAATGGCGCGCGTGGCTGACCGACCGCTTCCTCGGCGACTGGATGAAGGACCAGGCGCACTACCGCATGCAGCTCCTCGACCGCGGCACCGACAACCCCGACCAGCGCATCGCGGAGGACCTGCGCTTCTTCGTCGAGTACACGAGCGACCTGGTGCTCGGCCTGCTCGAGGCCGTGGTGCTGCTCGTGTCGTTCGTGATCATCCTGTGGGCGCTGTCCGGGCCGATCGAGCTGTTCGGCGTGACGATCGAGGGCTACCTGGTCTGGGTGGCGCTGGTCTACGCGATCGCCGGCACGTTCCTCACCCACTTCATCGGCCGGCGCCTGATCCGGCTCGACTTCCAGCAGCAGCGCGTCGAGGCGGACTTCCGCTTCTCGCTGGTGCGGCTGCGCGAGAACAGCGAGGGCGTGGCGCTCTATCGCGGCGAGCCCGAGGAGCTGGGCGGCCTGCGCCAGCGCTTTTCCGCGGTGATCGGCAACTTCTGGCAGATCATGTTCAAGCGCAAGCAGCTCGGCTGGTTCACCTCGTTCTACTACCAGCTCGCGATCATCTTCCCGTACATCGTGGTGTCGCCGCGCTTCTTCGCGCACCAGATCCCGCTCGGCGCGATCTTCCAGACCGCCTCGGCGTTCGGCCAGGTGCAGGGCGCGCTGTCGTGGTTCATCAACGCCTACACGCAGTTCGCTTCGTGGAAGGCCACGGTGGACCGGCTGATCGGCTTTCGCGCCTCGCTCGAGCGCGTGCGCGGCGAAGCCGACGAGCTCGACGGCGACCGCGTCGAAGGCGTCGACAGCGCGCTGAAGCTGGAAAACCTGGCCATCGCGCTGCCGCAAGGCAAGGCGCTGCTCGCGCCCACCACGCTCGAGCTCAAGCCGGGCGAGGACGTGCTGGTCACCGGGCCGTCGGGCGCCGGCAAGTCGACTTTCTTCCGCGCGCTGTCGGGCATCTGGCCATACTGGAAGGGCCGCATCCGGCTGCCGCGCGGCGCGCGCCTGCTCTTCCTGCCGCAGAAGCCTTACCTGCCGATCGGCCCGCTCAAGCGCGCGGCCTGCTATCCCGATGACCCGGCGCGCCACGCCGACGAGGAGGTGCGGGCCGCGCTGGAAGCGGTCGGGCTCTCGCATCTGAAGGACCGCCTGGACCAGGGCGAGAACTGGGCGCAGGTTCTCTCGGGCGGCGAGCAGCAGCGCCTCGCCTTCGCGCGCGCGCTGCTCAACAAGCCCGACTGGCTGTTCCTCGACGAGGCCACCGCCTCGCTGCCGGAGGCCGACCAGGAGCGCCTCTACGCGCTGCTCAAGGCGCAGATTCCGCGCACCACGGTCGTTTCGATCGGGCACCGCGAGAGCCTCGCGGAGCACCACGCCAAGCGGCTGCGCTGGCGCGAAGGGACGCTGGTGCCGGCCTAAGCGAGCTCGGGCAGCAGGTGGCGCCGCCAGAGCGTGGGCTCGAAGGCGGCGCGGAAGAAGCCGAAGTGGCCGATGCGCTCGGCGCCGATGTCGCGCGGCGCGATGCGCTTCATGGTGCGGGGCGCGCCGCTGTAGAAGCCATGGATGGACTCCGTGTTGCGCGCCGACATCATCTCGTCGTCCGCGAACGAGATCGACACGATGGGCGTGCGCACCGCCGCGTACGCGGCGCGCACTTCCGGTCCTTCGGCGCCGACCGCGTACTCCGGATCGAGGCACCAGCGCCGCCATTGGCGCATCACGCCTTCGGGCAGGTCGCCGACCTTGCGCAGCGCCTTGCCGGGAAAGTAGCCGAATAGCGCGAGCATGGGCGGCGTGAGCACGAACCACAGCCACCACGCCATGGGGCGGATCTGCGGCGAGTTGTCGCGCCAGTAGCCGCTGCCGGTGGCAATCGTCAGCACTTTGGAAATCCGGTTTTGGTTGGGAACCAATGGCAGGATCTGCCCGCCAAGGCTGTGGCCGATCCAGTAGAGCGGGCGCCCCGGCAGCGCATCGATCATCGCCGCGCAGTCGAGGCGCGCCCAGTCGAAGATGTCGGCGCGGAAGCCGCGCAGCGCGCCGGAGCGTGAAAGCCCAGTGCCGCGGTAATCGAACGTCGCGACGCTGAAGCCCTGCGCGGCGAGCCAGCTCGCGAACGGCTGGTAGTAGTCCTGGCTCACGCCCATCGCCGGCGCGATGAGCACCGCGCCCTTGGATTTCCCCGCGGGCGCGAAGAACCGGGCGGCGATGCGCTGCCCGTCGGGCGTCTCTACAAGACGATGCACGTGGTGGTGGCGTGCGCGTAGAGCTTGCCCGCCGCGTCCTCGAGCCGCCCCTCGGCGGTGGCGACGCGCTTGCCGAGATGCACCACCTTGCCGATCGCGCGCAGCTTTCCAGTGCTGCCGGTGATCGCCCTGACGAGGTTGGTTTTCGCTTCCAGGGTGGTGTAGCCGCCGCCGGCGGGCATGTGCGTTTGCACCGCGCAGCCCATCGCCGAGTCGAGCAGCGTCATCGCGAGGCCGCCGTGCACCACGCCAATCGGGTTGTAGTGCTGCTCGCCGGGATTGACCTCGAACACCGCGTGCCCCGGCTCCACCTCGATGAGGTCGAAGCCGAGCAGCGCGGCGATCGGCGCCGCGGGCAGGCGCCGGTCGCGGATCGCGCGCAGGAATTCGATGCCCGGCATGGAGCGTCCGCGCTCGGCCAGCTCGGCCGGGTCGCTCCAGCTCACCGTCATGGTGCGCTTCATCAGTAGAGCGGCGCCGGGCTGTCGGCGGCGGTGGTGCGCCCGGCGATGAAGTCCGCCGCGCTGCGCGTCACCGTCTCGTCGGCCAGGATGCGGCGGTGGCCGAGGCCCTCGGTGCTGAGCAGCCGCGCGTCCGGCCAGTGGCGCGCAACCTTCGCGCCGTGCGTCCAGGGCATGAGGCGGTCGTCGCGGTCGTGGATCACGAGCGCCGGCGCGTTCAAGCGCGGCGCCACGCGCGGCACTTCGATGTCCTCCCAGAGCACGCCGTAGCGCTCCTCGATCGCCTTCTGCATCGCCTTGCGCACCGGCTCGGGCATCCAGTACCAGCGCGCGAAGCGCCGCGAGTAGCCGACCAGATCGGAAGGCGGGCTGACCAGCACGATGCGCCGGTAATGGACCTTGCCCCAGGCGAGCGCGAGCGCTGCGCCGGCGCCGCCCAGCGAGTGCGCGATCACGCCCTGCACGTTGCCGTAGTAGGTGGCGACTTCGCCCAGCACGTCGGCAAAGTCTGGCAGGCCGGTGAGCCTGCCTTCCGACACGCCGTGCGCGGGCTGGTCGTACGCGATCACGCGGAAGCCGGCTTGCAGGAGCGGGAACACGAAGCCGCGCATCTGCGCGGCGTTGCCGCCCCAGCCGTGCGCGAGCAGCACCGCGGGCGCGTCGCGCGAGCCCCAGCGCCAGGTCGAGATCAGGCGCCGCCTGTGCTCGACGAAGCTGTTGCGCGCGTCGATCAGGTCGAGCGCGCTTGCCGCCGCATCGCTGGCGCGCGGCGGAGTGAGGAACATGCGCTCGGCCCAGGCGCCGGCCAGCTCCGGGAACAGCAGCGTCGAGGCGGAGAATCGAACGTTCGTGCTTATTCTGGACAGCGAGAAGGCGGCGGACATGGGGCTTCCTTTCGTTAGCGGGTGGCTGCGCGCCGCGCCGGACGCACGGCGAGGGCGTGGCGGGAGATGAGCTGGTCGAACGCCGTGAGCGCTCGCTTACGGGCTTCCCTGTCGCCGAGCAGGCGGCGATGGTTGTGGCTGGCGAGCACGATGCCGAGCATCTCGAAGCTGATCTGCTCGGGGTCGGTCTCCGGCGCAAGGTGGCCTTCCTCGATGGCGAGGCGCACTGCTTTCTGGGTGATCGCGTTGCCGCGGTGCTGGTTGGCGATGACTGCGTCGCGGATCGGGCCGGGGCGGTCGTCGTACTCCGCGGCGGCGGAGATCATGATGCAGCCTCCCGGCAAGCCGGACTCGAGCGCCCAGTCCAGCCAGCGCTCGAAGAGCGCGCGCAGGCGCGGCAGGCCGCGCTCGATCTTGAGCACCGGCACGAACACCATCTCGCCATAGCGCTGCGCGGCGTGCTCGAGCACCGCGAGCTGCAGGTCCTCGCGCGAGCCGAAATGCGCGAACAGGCCCGACTTCGACATGCCGGTGGCGTCGGCCAGGCTGCCGATCGTCAGTCCTTCGAGGCCGAGCTTGCTCGAGATCTTGAGCGCCTCGTCGAGGATCGCGGCACGGGTCTGCTCGCCCTTGGTCGGGGGGGTCATCCGGCCGCCAAAATAGAACGAACGTTCGGTTTTGTCAACAGGCCCTTCAGGTACTGCCCGGTATGGCTTTCCGCCACCCGGGCGATGGTTTCGGGGGTGCCGGCGGCGACGATGCGCCCGCCGCGGTCGCCGCCCTCGGGGCCGAGGTCGATCACCCAGTCCGCGGTCTTGATCACGTCCATGTTGTGCTCGATGACGAGCACCGTGTTGCCCGCGTCGCGCAGCCGGCGCAGCACCTCGAGCAGCAGCTTGATGTCGTGGAAATGCAGCCCGGTGGTCGGCTCGTCGAGGATGTAGAGCGTGCGGCCGGTGTCGCGCTTGGAGAGCTCGAGCGAGAGCTTGACGCGTTGCGCCTCGCCGCCCGAAAGCGTGGTGGCGGACTGGCCGAGGCGCACGTAGCCGAGCCCGACGTCGATCATGGTCTGCAGCTTGCGGGCAATCGGCGGCACGGCCGAGAAGAAGCCGTGCGCCTCGCCCACGGTCATCTCCAGCACTTCGTGGATGTTGCGCCCCTTGTAGCGGATCTCGAGCGTCTCGCGGTTGTAGCGCTTGCCGTGGCAGACGTCGCACGCCACGTAGATGTCGGGCAGGAAGTGCATCTCCACCTTGGTGACGCCGTCGCCCTGGCAGGCCTCGCAGCGCCCGCCCTTCACGTTGAACGAGAAGCGGCCTGCGTCGTAGCCGCGCTGGCGCGCTTCCGGCACGCCCGCGAACAGGTCGCGGATCGGCGCGAACAGGCCGGTGTAGGTCGCGGGGTTGGAGCGCGGCGTGCGGCCGATCGGGCTCTGGTCGACGCTGATCACCTTGTCGATGTGCTCGAGGCCCGAGAGCGCGCGGTGCGGGGCCGGCTCGCTCGCCGAGCCGTACAGCGCGCGCGCCGCCGCGGCATAGAGCGTGTCGTTGACCAGCGTGGATTTGCCGGAGCCCGACACCCCGGTCACGCACACCAGAATGCCCAGCGGCAGCTCGAAGTCCATGTCCTTCAGGTTGTTGCCGTGCGCGCCGTGCACGACCAGCTTGTGCTTCGAGCGCTTGCGGTGCGGCGGCACCGCGATCGCGAGCTCGCCGGCGAGATAGCGGCCGGTGAGCGAATCCGGGTTCGCGATCACCTCGTCGGGCGCACCCTGCGCGACGATGCGGCCGCCCGCCTCGCCGGCGCCCGGGCCCATGTCCACCACGTAGTCGGCGGCGCGGATCGCTTCCTCGTCGTGCTCGACCACGATCACCGAGTTGCCGAGGTCGCGCAGCTGCTGGAGCGTGCTGATCAGGCGCGCGTTGTCGCGCTGATGCAGGCCGATCGACGGCTCGTCGAGCACGTACATGACGCCCGTCAGGCCCGAGCCGATCTGGCTCGCAAGGCGGATGCGCTGCGCCTCGCCGCCCGACAGCGTCTGCGCCGAGCGCTCGAGCGACAGGTACTCCAAGCCGACGTTGACCAGGAACTCGAGCCGGCTCGCGATCTCGCGCACGATGCGCTCGGCGACAACCGCTTTCGACCCCGCCAGCTTGAGTTGCTTGAAGAAATCCAAAGTCAGCTTGAGCGGCCAGGCCGAGATGTCCTGCAGCGTCTTGTCCGCCACCTTGACGTGCCGCGCTTCGGTGCGCAGGCGCGCGCCGCCGCATTCAGGGCAGGCCTGCGTGTTGCGCAGCTTGGCGAGCTCCTCGCGCACCACCAGCGAATCGGTCTCGCGGTAGCGCCGCTCGTGGTTCGGGATCACGCCCTCGAAGGCGTGCTCCTTCACCGCGGCGCGGCCGCGCTCCGAAGGGTAGTGGAACGCGATCTTCTCGCGCCCGGAGCCGTGCAGGGTGAGGTTCTGCACGCGGTCGTCGAGCGCTTCCCACGGCGTCTCGAGGTCGAAGCGGTAGTGCTTCGCCAGCGACTGCAGCATCGAGTAGTAGAAGTGGTTGCGGCGGTCCCAGCCGCGGATCGCGCCGCTCGCGAGCGACAGGTTGGGATGCGCGACGATGCGCTTCGGGTCGAAGAACTCCACGCTGCCCAGGCCGTCGCAGCGCGGGCAAGCGCCGGCGGGGTTGTTGAACGAGAACAGGCGCGGCTCGAGCTCGGGCAGGGAATAGTCGCAAGCCGGGCAGGAATATCTCGCCGAGAAGAGATGCTCCTTGTTCGCATCGACCTCCAGCGCGATCGCTTTGCCGTCGGCGTGGCGCAGCGCGGTTTCCAGCGACTCGGCGAGGCGCTGGCGGGCGTCGGCGCGCACGCGCAGCCGGTCGATCACCACGTCGACGGAATGCTTGGCGTTCTTGGCCAGACGCGGCTTCGAGTCGAGCTCGTGCACCGCGCCGTCGATGCGCACGCGCGTGAAGCCCTGCGCGCGCAGCTCCTCCAGCAGGTCGGCCTGCTCGCCCTTGCGCCCGACGATCACCGGCGCGAGGATCATCAGGCGCGCGTCTGCGGGCAATGCGGCGAGGCTGTCGACCATCTCCGAGACGGTCTGCGCCTCGAGCGCGAGGTTGTGCACGGGGCAGTAGGGCGTACCCGCGCGCGCGAAGAGCAGGCGCAGGTAGTCGTGCACCTCCGTGACCGTGCCCACCGTCGAGCGCGGGTTGTGGCTCGCGGCCTTCTGCTCGATGGCGATCGCCGGCGACAGGCCCTCGATCAGGTCGACCTCGGGCTTCGCCATCAGCTCGAGGAACTGCCGCGCGTACGCGGAAAGCGATTCGACGTAGCGCCGCTGCCCTTCCGCGTACAGCGTGTCGAACGCGAACGAGCTCTTGCCCGAGCCCGAGAGTCCGGTGATCACCACGAGCCGGTTGCGCGGCAGCTCGAGGCCGAGATTCTTCAGGTTGTGGGTGCGCGCACCGCGGACCCGTATGAGGTCCATCCTGCGAAGATCCATGTTGCGGTTTCGAAAGCGAAACTTGCTACTATAGCCCGCTTCGCGTTTTCTCCGCCATGAATCCCACCGAGCTTCGAGCAGGACTCAGCCTCGCCGGCGTGTTCGGCCTGCGCATGCTCGGCCTGTTCTTCATCCTGCCGGTGCTCGCGGTGCACGCCGGCCACATACGCGGCGGCGACAACCTCACGCTGGTCGGCGTCGCGCTCGGCGCGTACGGGCTCTCGCAGGGCATCCTGCAGATTCCTTTCGGCATGGCGTCCGATCGCTGGGGGCGAAAGCCGGTGCTGTATGCCGGCTTGCTGGTGTTCGCCGCGGGAAGCTTTCTCGGCATGGTGGCGAACGACATCTGGAGCATGATTGCGGCCCGCACGCTGCAAGGCGCGGGCGCCATTTCTTCGGTGGCGATGGCGCTCGCCGCGGATCTCACGCGCGAGCAGCACCGCACCAAGGTGATGGCGCTGATCGGTTCCACCATCGGGTTGATGTTCGCCTTGTCGCTGGTCGGAGCGCCGCTCCTCTACCAGGCGATCGGCATGGCGGGCCTGTTCGCGCTGAACGGCATCCTGTGCCTTGCAGCGATGCTGCTGGTGAAGTTCCAGGTGCCCGACCCGGAATCGCCGGTGCGTGCCGCCCGCGAATTAAGCCCGCTGCGCGCTGCGCTGCTCGACGGCGAGCTATTGCGCCTGAACGCCGGCATCTTCGTGCTGCACATCGTGCTCTACGCCATGTTCGTGGTGGTGCCGCCGCTCGTCGTGCAGGCCGGGCTGGCATTGCCCGAGCACTGGAAGCTCTACCTGCCGGTGGTGCTCGGCTCGTTCGTGCTCATGGTTCCCGCGGTCCTGCACGCCGACCGCGCCAATCGTTCGAAGCCCGTGCTGCTCGGCGCGGTGCTCCTGTTGTGCGCCGCCGAAGCAGCGCTAGCCGTGCTGGGTGGCGGGCTCGCGACGCTTGCCGTGCTGATGCTCGGCTTTTTCGTCGCGTTCAACGTGCTCGAGGCCTTGCTGCCGTCGCTCGTGTCGCGCATTGCGCCCGCGCGCGGTCGCGGCGTCGCGATCGGCGTGTACAACACGACGCAGACGCTCGGCGTTTTCTTTGGCGGACTTAGCGGAGGCTGGGTTGCCTCGCATTACGGGACTACCGGGGTATTTGCGGTATGCGCGCTGCTCTCCGCCATTTGGTTCGCCCTCGCGCTCGGCATGCGGGTTCCGCGCGCGGCGGTCAACGAGCTTTCGAGTATTACGTTTTCCATTGCATCGGGCGTCAACCTCGACGGCCTGCGCGAAGCGCTCGCTCACGTGCGCGGCGTGCACGAGGCCGAGGTCGTCGCCACCGAGCGCCTCGCGCACCTGAAAGTCGTGCCGGGGCAATGGGATGAGCATAGAGTTCGTCAATTGATTACTGGGGAGGTGTGACATGGCGTCAGTGAACAAGGTCATCATCGTCGGCAACCTGGGCGCGGATCCCGAGACGCGCTACCTGCCGAACGGCGACGCGGTGACCAACATCCGCGTTGCGACCACCGACCGCTGGAAGGACAAGCAGAGCGGCGAGATGAAGGAAGCCACCGAGTGGCACCGCATCGCGTTCTTCGGCAAGCTCGCCACCATCGCCGGCGAGTACCTGAAAAAGGGCTCGCAGGTTTACGTCGAGGGCAGCCTGCGCACGCGCAAGTGGCAGGACAAGGAAGGCCAGGACCGCTACTCGACCGAGATTCGTGCCGACGTGATGCAGATGCTCGGGCGCCGCGAGGGTGGCGGCGAGCCGCGCGAGCACGCGATGGAGTCCCGCGCCGCCGAGCCCAAAGGTGCCGCGGCGAAGAAGCCGGCCGGCAAGTTCGACGACATGGAAGACGATATTCCTTTCTGAAATCAGCGATATAATCGCGCCATGCCGATCTACGAATATCGCTGCAGCCTGTGCGGCCAGGAGCACGAAGTGCTGCAGAAAGTGAGCGAGCCGCCGCTCGTCGATTGCCCCGCGTGCGGCAAGCCGGGCTTGCAGAAGCTGCTCACCGCGGCGGGCTTCCAGCTGAAAGGCAGCGGTTGGTACGCCACGGATTTCAAGGCTGCGCCGAAGAAAGCGGACGAGAAGAAGCCCGCCGAGACGAAAACCGATTCCAAGACCGATACCAAGACGGACAAGAAAACCGAATCGAAGGCGTCGGCCTGACCGTCACGAAGTAAGCTAGCGGCCCGGCAAGCGCCGGGCCTTTTCGTTTCTGGAGCATGAAGAAATATTTCATCACCGGCCTGCTGATCTGGATCCCGCTGGTCATCACCATCTGGGTGCTGAAGCTGGTGGTCGACGTGCTCGACCAGTCGCTGCTGCTGCTGCCGGCGGCGTTCCAGACCGAGCGCTGGCTGGGGGTGCACATCCCGGGCCTCGGCGCCATCCTCACCATCCTGATCGTGTTCGTGACCGGCGTATTCGCCACCAACTTCTTCGGCGCGCAGCTGGTCGAGCTGTGGCACGAGATCCTGCACCGCATCCCGGTGGTGAACTCGATCTATTCGAGCGTCAAGCAGATCTCGGACACGCTGTTCTCGTCGAGCGGCCAGGCGTTCCGCAAGGCGCTGCTCGTGCAGTGGCCGCGGGAGGGCATGTGGACCATCGCTTTCCTGACCGGCGCGCCCGGCGGCGGGGTGGCGAGCCACCTGCCGCCCGACTCGGTCTCGGTGTACGTGCCGACCACGCCCAACCCGACCGGCGGCTACTTCGTCATCGTCGCACGCAAGAACGTGATCGAGCTGGACATGAGCGTCGACCAGGCCCTCAAGTACATCATCTCCATGGGCGTGGTTCCGCCGCAAAAGTAGATGCGTAGCCACTACTGCGGCGAGCTGCGCGCGAGCCTGGTCGACCAGACCGTCACGCTGTGCGGCTGGGCGCACCGGCGGCGCGACCACGGCGGCGTGATCTTCGTCGACTTGCGCGATCGCGAAGGGCTGGCGCAGGTGGTGTTCAATCCCGACCGGCGGGAAGCCTTCGCCATCGCGGAGCGTGTGCGCGCCGAGTACGTCTTGCGCGTCACCGGCAAGGTGCGCCGCCGCCCGCAGGGCACGGTCAATGCCGAGCTGCCCACCGGCGAAGTGGAAGTCCTGGTGCACGAGGTCGAGATCCTCAACGCCTCGGCGACGCCGCCATTCCAGATCGACGACGACAACCTGGCCGAGACCACGCGCCTCGAGCATCGCGTGCTCGACCTGCGTCGCGCGCCGATGCAGCGCAACCTGCGCCTGCGTCACCGCGCGGCGATGGCGGTGCGGCGCTTCCTCGACCAGCACGGTTTCATCGATATCGAGACGCCGGTGCTGTACAAGTCCACGCCGGAGGGCGCGCGCGAGTTCCTGGTGCCTTCGCGCCTGCACGACGGCCATTTCTATGCGCTGCCGCAGTCGCCGCAGCTCTTCAAGCAGATGCTGATGGTGGCGGGCTTCGACCGCTACTACCAGATCGTGAAGTGCTTCCGCGACGAGGACTTGCGCGCCGACCGGCAGCCCGAGTTCACGCAGATCGACATCGAGACCTCCTTCCTCGGCGAGCAGGAGATCCGCGATCTCATGGAAGCGCTGGTGCGCTCGGTGTTCAAGGAGGCGGCCGGGATCGAGCTGCCGGGCCCGTTCCCGGTGATGAGCTACGACCAGGCGATGCGCGACTACGGCAGCGACAAGCCCGACCTGCGCGTGCCGCTCAAGCTCGCCGAGCTGACCGACGCCGTAAAGGACGTCGACTTCAAGGTCTTTTCCGGCGTCGCCAAGGCGCCGGGCGGGCGCGTCTGTGCGCTGCGCGTGCCGGGCGGCGGCGCGCTGACGCGCGGCGAGCTCGACGCGTACACCGAATACGCGAAGGGACTCGGCGCAAAGGGGCTCGCCTGGATCAAGGTCAACCAGCGCGCCAAGGGCGCCGAGGGCCTGCAATCCCCGATCGTGAAGAATCTCCATGCGCGCGCGCTCGACGCGATCCTGGAAAGAACTGCTGCGCAAGACGGGGACGTGATCCTGTTCGGCGCCGATTCGTTCGACGCGGTGGCGGCCTATATGGGCGCGCTGCGCCAGAAGGTCGGCCACGATCGCGGCCTGGCGGAGAAGGCGTGGCGGCCGCTCTGGGTGGTGGACTTCCCCATGTTCGAGCTTGATCCCGACAGCAAGCAGTGGAAGGCGCGCCACCACCCGTTCACCAGCCCGAAGGACGGCCACGAGCGCTACATCGAAAGCGAGCCGCAGAAGGCCTATGCCAAGGCCTACGACATGGTGCTGAACGGCTGGGAGCTGGGCGGCGGGTCGGTGCGCATCCATCGGCCCGAGATCCAGCAGAGGGTGTTCGGCGCGATGCGCATCAGCAAGGAGGAGCAGCGCGCCAAGTTCGGCTTCCTGCTCGACGCGCTGCAATACGGCGCGCCGCCGCACGGCGGCATCGCGTTCGGCTTCGACCGCATGGTCACGCTGATGGCCGGTGCCGAGGCGATCCGCGACGTGATTGCCTTCCCGAAGACCCAGCGCGGCCAGGACCTGCTCACCGGCGCGCCGACGCCGGTCACCGAGCAGCAGCTGCGCGAGCTGCACCTGCGCCTGAGGAATCCGTCGCAGTCGTGAGGTGGCTGGCGGCGGCGGCGTTGGCGTTCTGCACCGGCGCGCTCGCGCTGTCGAGCGAGGTCGAACTCAAGGCGCTCCCGCCGGAAGCGCGGCAGATGCTCCTGCTGATCAAGGCCGGCGGGCCGTTTCGGTACGCGCAGGACGGCAAGCCGTTCCAGAATCGCGAGAAGCGGCTTCCCCGGCAGGAGCGCGGCTACTACCGCGAGTACACGGTGAAGACGCCCGGCGCACGCGACCGGGGCGCGCGGCGCATTGTCGCCGGCCGCAACGGGGAGTATTACTACACCGACGATCACTACCGCAGCTTCAAGCGCATCATCGAGTAATGGAATCGGGGGTCTATCGCGCGGCGCGGGCCGAGCCGATCTCGCAGGCGGCGCAGCGCATGCGGCTGTCGCTCGCCAGGATCGCCTTCGGGAACAAGGAAACGCTGTTGCGGAACTTTGCCGCGGCGCTGCGCTTTCCCGCCTGGTTCGGCCACAACTGGGACGCGCTGGAGGACTGTCTCGGCGACCTTTCGTGGAGCGACGCGCCGGGGCATGTGCTGCTCATCGAAGGCGCGCGCGCCGGCGACGAGTTCGGCATTCTGCTCGACGTGCTGCGCTCGAGCGCCGAATCCTGGGCCGCGCGCGGCAAGCTTTTCCTCGCGGTGTTTGTGGATCCGGAAGGGGCGCTGCCGCTCCCCGGGTTCGAAAAATGAAGCTGCCGCATTCGGTGCTGGTCGTGGTGCACACCGCGGACATGGAGGTGCTGCTCCTCGAGCGCGCCGCGCGCCCGGGATTCTGGCAATCCGTCACCGGCTCGCTCGAGCGCATGGAGGAGCGGCACGACGCTGCCGCGCTGCGCGAGGTGCGGGAAGAGACCGGCATCGACCCGGCGGCCGGGCGCCTCGCCGCGTGGAGCGTGGCGTATACGTTCGAGATCTTTCCGCAGTGGCGCCACCGCTTCGTGCCGGGCGTCACGCACAACACCGAGCGCATGTTCAGCCTGCAGCTGCCGCGTCCGCTGCCGGTGACGCTCGCGCCCAAAGAGCACACCGGGTTCGCCTGGCTGCCCTGGCGCGAAGCGGCGCGCAAATGCTTCTCCTGGTCGAACCGCGACGCCATTCTCATGGTCGGCGCCGCGCTGCTCGCCGCCGGCTGCGCAAGCGGCGGTGGCACGCTCGCCCCGCACCTCGAGGCCGGGAGCGAGGAAGTGCGCGAATGCGCGGGCTGGTACCGCGCGCTCGACGCCGAAGTCGACGCCGCCGGGGTGCGCGACGCGCAGTCCACGCGCGTGGCGGGATTTCCGCACCTGCGCGTGGATCGCGCGCTCGCTTCGCTCAAGGATCGCGCGGCCGCCAGCGAGCCGGCGCGGCGCGCGTTCGACGAGCGCCTCGCCGAGCTCGACCTGGAGGCGCGCGCGCACGAGATCCGCAACCTGCCGGCGATGACCCAGGATGCGCGTGCGCAGGCCATGCGCCGCGCGCTCGACTGCAGCCGCCGCCTTCGCGCCGCGGATCTCGTCAGTCCGGCAGCGCGCGATGCGCTGCTCGCCGCGGCGCAGGTGCCCGACGACTATTCGACGGGCTGGCGCATCTTCGGCTTGTACTACCTGACGCGCATTCCCTTCGCTTCCGGGGTGCGCAACTGGGAAAACGAAACGCGCGCCGCGTTCGAGCGCGAAGCCGACCGCGCGGCGAACCGGGTGCGCTTCTCGCCGCCCGCCGCGCCGGCCTGGCCGCGCGAGGTAGTGGCGGGTCTGCTGGCGCGCGCGAAGTTCGATCCGCTCGGCCACCCCGCGCTGAGCGCGCGCGAAGTGGAACGCCTCGCCACGGCTTACGCACCGATCCTCGACGTCGAGATCGCCGGCGACCACGATCGCTTCGGCGCGCTGCGCTGGCGCCGCTCCTCAGGCCTGCCCGAGGTCGACGGCGCCGACCCGGTGATGTACGTGCACGCCGCATACACGCGCTATCACGACCAGCTGCTCCTGCAATTCGTCTACACCGTGTGGTTCCCCGAGCGTCCGCCGAGCGGCAGCTTCGATTTGCTGTCCGGCCGGCTGGACGGCCTGACCTGGCGCGTCACGCTCGCGCCGGACGGCGAGCCGCTGATTTACGATTCGATCCATCCCTGTGGCTGCTACCACATGTTCTTCCCGACCACCCGCGCGCGCCCGCGTCCGGCGCCCTCCGCGCTGGAGGAATGGGCGTTCGTGCCGCAGTCGCTGCGGCGCGTGCACGAAGGCGAGCGGCCGGTGGTGACCATCGCCGCGCGCACGCATTACATCGAGCAGGTGGCGCTCGCGCACGGCGCCGAGAGCCTGGTGCGCTACACCTTGCGCCCGTACGACGAGCTGCGCTCCCTGCCGCGCGCCGGCGGGGCGAGCGCGAGCGTGTTCGGGACCGACGGGCTGGTCGCCGGCACGGAAAGGCTGGAGCGCTTCCTGTTCTGGCCGATGGGCATCGTCTCGCCCGGCGCGATGCGCCAGTGGGGGCGGCACGCCACCGCGTTCGTGGGACGCCGGCATTTCGACGACGCGGATCTTTTCGAGCGCCGCTTCGACCTGGATCTATGACCAAGAACCGGCTGCGCATCGTCACGCTGAACATTCACAAGGGGCTGTCGCAGTTCAACCGCCGCCTGGTAATTCACGAGCTGCGCGACGGCCTGCGCGCGCTCGACCCGGATCTGGTGTTCCTGCAGGAGGTGCAGGGCCTGAACCAGCGCTTCGCGCTGCGCTATGCCGGCTGCCCGGTCGACCCGCAGCACGAGTTCCTCGCCGGCAAGGACTGGCAGCACGTCTACGGCTGCAACGCGGTCTACGACCACGGCCACCATGGCAATGCCATCCTGTCGCGCTACGGCTTCGTCTCGTTCGAGAACGAGGACGTGTCCGACCACCGCTACGAGCGCCGCGGCCTGCTGCATAGCGTGGTGGCGGTGCCGGGCTGGCGGCGCAACCTGCACTGCGTTTGCGTGCACCTTTCCCTGCACGAGCGCGGCCGCAGCCGCCAGCTCGAGGCGATCTCGGGGCGGCTCGAGGAGCTCGCCTCGCGCGACTTGCCGATCATCATCGCCGGCGACGTCAACGACTGGCGCCAGCGCGCCACCGCGGTCCTCGAGCGCCGCCTCGGCATGACCGAGGCCACCATCTCGCGCTACGGCCGCGTGCTCGCCACCTTCCCGGCGGTGATGCCGGTGCTGCGCCTCGACCGCATCTACGTGCGCGGCTTCAAGGTGGTGTCGGCGCAGGTGCATCGCGGCAAGCCGTGGTCGCTGCTCTCCGACCACCTCGCGGTGAGCGCCGACCTGGAGCGCGCCTAGGCCGCTTGCAGGGCCTCGCCGCGCCGCAGGCGGCCGCCGCGCGCGACGCGAAAGTAGCGCCCGAAGTTTCCGGCGAAACGCTCGGTGAGCGTGCGAAGCGGCTCCGGGCCGGTACGCGCGCCGCTTTCCTGGTCGATGGTGGTGACTTCGCAGCGCCCGCACGGCTTGGAGAACTCGAGCACGCACTCGCGCGTGCGCAGCTCGCGCCACTCGCCGCCGCCCTCGAGCACCAGGTTCGGACGGAAGCGCTCCATGCCGATCTGCGGCAGGCCGAGCGCGGCGAGCCCGGCGGTGGTGGCGACGAGCACCGGGCGCGAGTCGGCGAAGCTGCGCTCGGCGCCGGGTTCGAGCATCACAAGCCGCGCCTCGACGCCCAGATAGTCCGTTACACGGTCGGGAATGGGTACTGCCCGGCCGGGGGTGGGCTTGCCCCACACGTCGACCAGCGCGGCTTCGGTAAAGGCTTCGAATGGAAGCTCCACCTGCGCGAGTCCGCCGAGGTCCAGCCGCAGCGCGCGCGCCTCCACGCTCGGCACGATGGTGGCGAGCAGCGGCTGGTCGCGCTGCGTGAGCGCGATGCCGTCCGCGGTGGCGAACGCGAAGCGCCGGTCGTGCTCGAAGCCGAGCGGACCGAGCAGCGCTTCTTCGCAGGCAAGGCCGCGGCAGCCCTTGACCGGATAGACGTGCAGCGACCGGACGCGCACTACGCGACCCGCCGCACCCGCCCGTCCTCGAGTGCCGCGACGACCGGCAGTGCGTCGAGGCGCGAGGCGAACTCGACTTCGTGCGCGAGGCCGCGCGCCGCCATCATGCGGCCGACCCGGCAATCGAGCAGCGCCTCCGGACCCTTGGCGTGGCGATAGAGCGCGAGCGCCGCCCGCGCGGCGTCGGAGAAGTCGCGCACGCGCTCGCCCAGGCATTCGACGAAGTAGCCGGCGCCGTAGAAATCCTCGAAGTTGAAGTTGTTGCCCGAGCCCGAGCACACAATAAGGATGGTCTCGCGCTCGTGGCGCGCCAGGATGTGTTCGACGAGCGCGCGGGCGTTGAGCAAAGCGCCGCAGTACACGCGCGCCGCGCCGGCGGCCTGCGTCATCGCCACCGTGCCGTTGGTGGTCGAGTAGACCACGCTCTTGCCCTCGACCCCGTGCGCGAGGAGCGCGAGCGGCGCCGGATGCGCGAAGCCGGGCAGCGTCTCGGCATAGAGCTCGCCCGCCAGCACGCAGCCCGGAAAGTCGGCCGCGCAGGCGCGTGCGGCGCTCTCGTCGAGCACCGGCACGATCTCCTTCGCGCCGTGCGCGAGCGCCGTGACCATGGTGGTGGTGGCGAACAGGATGTCGAGCACCACCACCACCTTGCCCGGCACGCGCACCGAGTCGAGCTCCTCCTTCTTGGTGAGCACGTGCACTTTGTGGTTGAGGTCAATTCTTGCGGCCAAACATCCCCCAGGCTTCCACGGTGAGCACCAGCTCGCCGTGCTGGTTCACCGCTTCCCAGCGCTGCTTCACCAGCCCGACGCCCTTGCGCGTGGTGGAAGCGCGCGATTCGAGCACCACCCGCCGGTAAGCCACCGTATCGCCGGCCCGTACCGGCTTCAGCCAGCGGATTTCGTCGATGCCCGGCGAGCCGAGGCTCACGGTGTGCCGCAGCAGGCTGTCGCACATGAGCCGCATGCCGACCGCGCAGGTGTGCCAGCCGCTGGCGATCAGGCCGCCGAACACGCTCTGCGCGGCGCCCGCCCGGTCGGTGTGGAAGGGCTGCGGGTCGAACTGGCGGGCGAAAGCCACGATCTCGTCTTCCGTGAACGTGTGCCGCCCGAGCTCGGCAATGTCGCCGACCCTGAAGTCTTCCCACCAGATCAAATTGAGATAAAGTGTAGTGCAAAGGAGGAGGGGGTTCACATGCTGCGTATGCTCATCGTAGGGCTTGCCGCCTGTGCGACCGCGCTCGGCGCGCAGGCACAGACCATCAAGATCGCGATCCTCGGTCCGATGTCCTTCGTGCAGGGCGAGAACCACTGGGCGGGCGCCGAGATGGCGCGCGACGAGATCAACCAGGCCGGCGGCGTGAGCGTGGGCGGCAAGCGCATGCAGATCGAGCTGATCCGCGCCGACACCAACGAGATGACCTCGGTGCCCGACGCCACCAACGCGGTCGAGCGTGTGATCACGCGCGACAAGGCCGACTTCCTGATCGGCGGCTTCCGCTCCGAGGCGGTGCTCGCGATGCAGGAAGTGGCGATGGATTACAAGAAGATCTTCCTCGGCGCCGGCGCGGCGCATTCCAAGCTCGGCGCCAACGTCGAGGCGAACTACGAGCGCTACAAGTACTGGTTCCGCTATACGCCGACCAAGGACGTCGACCTCGCGCGCACGCTGTTCGCGGTGATGGGCTCCATTGGCCAGCAGATCCGCACCGAGCTGAAGACCGACACGCCCAAGGTTGCGCTGCTTGCCGAGAAGGCGGTCTGGACCGAGGGCCTGATCGCCGCCGCGCAGAAGAACCTGCCCGCGATGAAGATGGAAGTGGTCGGGCTGTGGCAGCCGTCCGCCACCGCCACCGACGTCACCGCCGAGCTGTCGGCCATTGACCGCGCAGGAGCGCAGATCGTCTTCACCATGCTGTCCGGCCCGGTCGGCATCTCGGTCGGTCGCCAGATGGGCGAGCGCAACATGAAGGCGGTAGCGTGGGGTATCAACGTGGAAGGGCAAAAGGACGAGTTCTGGAAGGCGGCCGCAGGCAAGGCGCAGTTCGTCTCCACGCTCGACACGTACGCCGAGGTCGAGATGACGCCGAAGACCATTCCGTTCGTGCAGGCGTTCAAGAAGCGCTACAACAAGGCGCCGACCTACAACGCCGCGACCTACGACGCGATCATGTTCCTCAAGGCGAACATCGAGCAGGTCGGCTCGCTCGACGCCGACAAGCTGGTGGCGGCGATGGAGAAAGCCGAGCACGTCGGCACCGGCAGCATCGTGACGTTCGACAAGCGCCATGACCTGGTGTGGGCGGTCGGCAAGACCGCCGGCATCGCGGTGCAGTGGCAGGACGGGCAGAAAGTGCCGTTCTGGCCGCCGAGCGTGAAAGGCATGAAGCCGTTCAAGCTGCCCGCGCGATAGCGCGAGCTTGCTCCAAGACATCCTCGTCACCGGGCTGGTCAACGGCGGCGTCTACGCGCTGCTGGCGATCGGCTTCTCGCTCATCTTCGGCGTGGCGCGCATCGTCAACATCGCGCACACCGCCTTCTACATGCTCGCGGCCTACTGCTTCTACACGCTGCTCACCAAGACCAACCTCGGCTTCGTGCTCTCGGGGCTGATCGCGGTGGGCGCCGTCACGCTGTTCTCGGTGCTGTGCTATCGCCTGGTGATCGAGCCGGTGCGCGAGCACGAAGCGGCGGTGCTGATCGCCACCATTGCGCTCGCGCTGATCTTCCAGGAGCTCATGCTGTTCAGCTTCGGCGGCCATTTCCTCGGCATCCCCTCCACGCTCGAGGGCAGCGTGCGCCTGCTCGGCGTGAGCATTCCATACCAGCGCTTGCTGATCCTCGCAGTGGCGGCCGCGATGCTCGCCATCGTCTGGTACCTGCTGTACCGCACGCGCCTCGGCCTGGCGATCCGCGCCACCGCGAACGACCTCGAGGTCGCCAACCTGATGGGCATGAACGTGCACCGGGTGGCGATGGCGACGGTGGCGATCTCGGTGTCGCTCGCGGCGGTGGCCGGCGTGGTGGTCGCGCCGGTGTTCGTGGTCGACCCGTTCATGTGGCTCGCGCCGCTCGTCACCATGCTCGCGATCGTGGTGCTGGGCGGGCTCGGCAGCCTGAAGGGCAGCCTGATCGGCGCGCTCATCATCGGCTACGTCGAGGCGATCACGGTGTTCGCGGTGCCGGCCGGCGCGTATCTCAAGGGCGCCGTGGCGCTGCTCATCATGGTGATCGTGCTGCTCGCGCGCCCCGAGGGCCTGTTCGGCGTCGCCTTCGAGGAGGAACGCTGATGCATACCGGCATGACCTACCCCTTGCGGCGCGCGTGGGCCGAGCTGAAGAACGAGGTGTTGGTCCTGCCTTCGCGCACCCTGGTGTTCCTCTGGGTCGTCGCGCTGCTCGCGCTGCCGGCGGTTTACGGCGACGCGTACGTGATGCGCATCCTGACGATGACCTGCATCTTCGCCATCTTCGCTGCGAGCTGGGACCTGCTCGCAGGCTACACCGGGCAAGTGAATTTCGGCCACGCGCTGTTCTTCGGCGCCGGCGCCTACGCCTCGGCGCTGCTATCGCTCAAGCTCGGCCTCTCGCCGTGGCTCACCATCTGGGCCGGCGCGGCGGTGGCGATGTTCTTCGGCTTCGTGGTGGGTTATCTCTGCCTGCGCCTGCGCGGCTCGTATCTTTCGCTCGCCACGCTGGCCTTCCCGCTCATCGCGCTCGGCTTGCTGTTCGCGTTCCCGGATTTCTCCGGCGGCGAGCTCGGCATCTCGGGCCTGCGCCGCCTGGCCCTGACGCCGACCGCGAACTACTACCTCGCGGTGCTTTCCATGCTCGCGATCGTGTTCGGCCTGTGGCTGCTGGCCGACTCGAAGTTCGGCATCGTGCTGCACGCGATCCGCGACGACGAAGTGGCGGCGCGGGCCTCGGGCATCAATACGCTGCGCTACAAGATGGTGGTGTTCGCCATCTCGGGGGCTGCGGCGGGATTCTCGGGCGCGCTCTTCGCGCACTACCTGCGCGTGGCCGGCCCCTCGACGCTCGAGGTGGCGCTTTCCTTCCAGGTGGTGATCTGGGGAATCTTCGGCGGCGCGGCGACGATCTACGGCCCGGTGGCCGCGGTGTTCATCCTCTACCCGCTCACCGAATGGCTCGGCAGCTTCCGGGCGTTCGGCGAGCTGCGCCTGTTGATCTTCGCCATCATCGTGCTCCTCGTGCTGCTCTTCATGCCGCGCGGCCTGACGCCGTGGGTGCGCGACAAGATCGAGACGCCGTGCCCGCGCTGCAAGCAGCGCAACGGCTCCTGGCGCTCGGCGTGCCGCCTGTGCGGGGTGACGCTACAGCCCGAGGTACCCGGCGCGCAGCGTCTCGTCGGCCATCAATGACTGCGCGCTGCCCTGCGCGATGATGCGACCCTGCGAGAGCACGTAATTACGGCTCGCCATGCGGAACACCTGACCGACTTCCTGCTCGACCAGCAGCACCGGCACGCCCTCGGCGTGGATCTTGCCGATCGCCGCGAACAGCTCTTCGCGGATGCGCGGCGCGAGGCCGAGCGACGGCTCGTCGATCGCGAGCAACCTGGCCTCGAACATCAGCGCGCGCGCGGTGGCGAGCATCTGCTGCTCGCCGCCTGACAGGGTTCCGGCGATCTGCTCTCGTCGCTCCGCCAGGCGCGGAAAGAGGGCGAACGCGTGATCGAGCCGCCTCTGGGTGTCCTGCGAATTCTTCGACAGGAAGGCGCCGGCGAGCAGGTTCTCCAGCACCGTCAGCTCCTTGAACGGCCGCCGCCGCTCCGGGCAGTGCACCAGGCCGCGCGTGCGAATCTCGTGCGCCGCCAGGCCGTCGATGCGCTCGCCGGCGAAGCGCACCTCGCCTTCCAGCACGATGTCGCCGCTGGTGCCGCGCTTCATGCGCTCCTCGAAGCGCACCAGCCCGGAGATGGCGCGCAGCAGGGTCGACTTGCCGGCGCCGTTCGGGCCGACCAGACCGACGAATTCGCGCTCGTCCACGGCGAGCGACACGCCGTTCAGGATCTGCGCCTTGTCATAGCGCACGCTGAGGTTCTTCACCTCAAGCAGCGGCATGCTCGCTCCCAAGGTACGCCTCGATGACTTTGGGGTTCTTCACCACTTCGTCGGGCTTGCCGTCGGCGATGATCTCGCCGTAGTCGACCACGATCACGCGGTCGACGATCGACATCAGCTCCTTCAGCTTGTGCTCGATCATCAGCACCGCGGGCCCCTCGGAATGCAGGCGGCCGAAGCGCCCGCCCTTGTGCAGGCGGCGGATCGACTTCGCGAGCAGCTCCGACTCGGCCGGGTTCAGGCCGCCGAGCGGCTCGTCGAGCAGCAAGAGCTCGGGCTCGGTGGCGATGGCGCGCGCCACCTCGAGACGCTTCAGGTCGCCCTGCGACAGCGCGGAGGCGGGCTCGAGCGCCATGTCCGAGATGCCGACGAACTCGAGCGCGTCCATGGCCTTGGCCTCGACGCGCTTCACCCATTCGCCGCTGCGCCGCGCGCGCGGCGCGACCAGCGGCACCATGACGTTGGCCACGATCGGCAGGTGGCGGAACGGGCGCGTGTTCTGGAAGGTGCCGGCGATGCCGCGCTCGACGACCTCCCAGGGCCGCAGGCCGGTGATGTCCTCGTCGTTGAACACGATGCGGCCCGCGTCGGGGCGCAGGATCTTGGTGATCAGGCGCAGCAGGGTGGTCTTGCCCGCGCCGTTCGGACCGATCAGGCCGACGATCTCCTCGCGCTTGAGCGCGAAGCTCACGTTGTTGACCGCGGTCAGCCCACCGAAGCGCTTGGTCAGCCGCTCGACGGCGAAGAACACGCCTAGACCTTGCTTTCGTCGCGCAGCTCGCGCCGCGACACCTTGCCCACGTCGGTCTTCGGCAGCTCGCCGCGGAACTCCACGATGTGCGGCACCTTGTACTCGGCGAGGCTCTGGCGGCAGTAGGCCTTGATCTCGTCCTCGGAGAGCTTGCCGCGCGCATCGCCCTGCAGCACCACGATCGCCTTGATGCGCTGGCCGACCGACGGGTCGGGCACGCCGATCACGCCCGCGGCCTTCACCTGGGGGTGCGCGTAGAGCACGTCCTCCACGTCCTTCGCGAAGATCGAGTAGCCCTTGAACTTGATCAGGTCCTTCGAGCGGTCGTAGAAGTGGAAGTAGCCCTCGTCGTCCATGCGCACCAGGTCGCCGGTGCGCATCCAGCGCACGCCGCCTTTTTCGACGAAAGCGCGCCTGCTCTCGTCGGGCCGCTGCCAGTAGCCTTGCATCACGTTCGGTCCGCACAGCACGAGCTCGCCGGTCTCGCCCGGCGGCACGAACTCGAGCGACTCCGGATCCATCACGGCCGCCTGCATGCCGGAGATCGGGCAGCCGAACGAGCCGCTCTTCGGGCGGTTGAGCGGGTTGATGTGGCTGGTGGCGCAGCACTCCGACAGGCCGTAGCCCTCGGTGATGCTCGAGCCGGTGCGCCGCGACCAGCCCTGCATGGTCGACTCGTGCAGCGTGTCGGCACCCGAGACGATGAGCTTGAGACGCTTCCAGTCGGCCTTGTTGGTGTCCTTGTGGTCCTTCAGGTACTCGTAGAGCGTCGGCACGCCGTAGAACACCGTGGCGCGGTAGCGCTCCATGGCTTCGAGGATCGCCTCGGTGTCCGGGCTGGTGAACAGCACGAGCAGGTGACCCTGGCAGAGTCCCTGCAGCATGATCACCACCTGCCCGTAGATATGGAAGAACGGCAGGAAGGCGAGGATCACCTCCTTGCCCTGCTCGAACACCGGGAAAGCAGCCTGGCCCATGACCTGCGCCGCGACCAGGTTGTAATGCGTGAGCATCACGCCCTTGGGATTCCCGGTCGTGCCGCCGGTGTAGGGCAGCGCCGCGAGGTCGCGCTGCGGGTCGAGATTCACGACGGGTGGCTTGGCCGGATACTTTTTCAGCAGGTCCTGCAGCCAGTGGACCTTGCCCGGCACATCGGCCTTCTTGCCGAACAGGCGCTTCAACGCCGGCAGGTACTCGTTGACGTTCGTGACCACCACGAGGTCGAGCTGCGCGCCGCACTTCGCGACCTTCTCGTAGAGGATGTCCTGGCAGACGATGGCGCGCGCGCCGCTGTCCTCGATCTGGTAGCGGATCTCGTGACTGGTGTACACCGGGCTGATCGGCGTCACGGTCGCGCCGCATTTGAGCGCTGCGAAATAGGCGATGATGAATTGCGGGCTGTTGAGAAGGTACAGCGCGACGCGGTCGCCCTTCTTGACTCCCAGCTCGGCGAGCGCGCAGGCGAGGCGGTCGCTCGCCTCGCGCAGCTCCCGGTAGGTGATGGAACGGCCATAGAACACCACCGCGGGACGCTCGGGCGCGCGAGTCGTGGCCTCGTCGAACAGCTGCGCGACCGACTTGAGCGGAACTTCGACGGTGGCGGGCACTCCCTTCGGATAGTGCGCGAGCCACGGCTTCGCGAGATACGTCTCGATTGCGCTCATACCTCCTCCCAACGAAGATTCTAGTCCTATGGACGAAATCGTCGCCCGCAGCCTCGCCAGGTGGCCGAACGTACCGGCGGTCTACGGCTGGCTCGAGCTCGATCGGCGCGGCAACTGGCTGATCAAAGGCGAGCGCATCGGCAATGCGGCGCTGCGCGAGTTCATCGGCCGTAACTACGAGGCGGACGAGCGCGGCCGCTGGTTCTTCCAGAACGGTCCGCAGCGCGTGTATGTGAAGCTGGCGTATACCCCGCTCGTGGTCCACTACGAAGGCGATGCGCTCGTCGACCAGTGCGGCCGTCCGTTCGGCCAGAGAAAGGCCTACCAGGACGAGGAGGGCTCCGTGCTGCTCGAGGGCGAGCGCGCAATCGCGCTGCTGGACGACCGCGACCTCGGCCGCTTCGCCGATTCGGCGGCTGAACTGGGCCGGATCCGCCGCGCGGAGATCGAACGCCGCTTCGGATTCATTTCAGACCCCTCGTAATCGTTGCGTCGGGGTAATTTCCTCTTTATAATCCGGCCTCTTTTTTGGGTCCGGGGCGGCCTACGGGGAGCGCGACGTAGCCGCCCGGTTCGTTTCTGGAAACGCAAAAACATGCCAACCGTCAACCAGTTAGTGCGTGAAGGGCGCGTCGCCAAGCGCCCCAAGTCGAAGGTCCCGGCGCTCGCCGGCTCGCCGCAGAAGCGGGGAGTCTGCACCCGGGTCTACACGACCACGCCCAAGAAGCCGAACTCCGCGCTGCGCAAGGTGGCGAAAGTGCGCCTCACCAACGGCTTCGAGGTGATCGGCTACATCGGCGGCGAAGGCCACAACCTGCAGGAGCACTCGGTGGTGCTGATCCGCGGCGGGCGCGTGAAGGACCTGCCCGGCGTGCGCTACCACATCGTGCGCGGCTCGCTCGACACGCAGGGCGTGAAGGACCGCAAGCAGGGCCGCTCGAAATACGGCGCCAAGGCGCCCAAGTCTGCCTAGGACACTATGCCGCGACGCAGAGAAGTTCCCAAACGCGAGATCCTCCCCGACCCGAAGTTCAGCAACGTCGAGGTGGCGAAGTTCGTCAACGTGCTGATGACGCGCGGCAAGAAGTCGGTTGCCGAGCGGATCATCTACGGCGCGCTCGACACCATCAAGTCGAAGTCTGGCAAGGACCCGATCGAGGTGTTCACGCAGGCGGTGCAGAACGTGAAGCCGATCGTGGAAGTGAAAAGCCGGCGCGTCGGCGGCGCCAACTACCAGGTGCCGGTGGAAGTGCGCCCGGTGCGGCGCGTGGCGCTGGCGATGCGCTGGATCCGCGAGGCGGCGCAGAAGCGCGGCGAAAAATCCATGATGGTTCGCCTGGCGGGCGAGCTGCAGGAAGCAGCGGAAGGACGTGGCGGTGCGATGAAGAAGCGCGAGGAAGTGCATCGTATGGCTGAGGCAAACAAGGCTTTCTCGCATTACAGGTTCTAAATGGCCGTGGCTAGAAAAACTCCCATCGAGCGTTATCGGAACATCGGCATCTCGGCGCACATCGACGCCGGGAAGACCACGACCACCGAACGCATCCTGTTTTACACCGGCGTGAACCACAAGATCGGCGAGGTTCACGACGGCGCCGCGACCATGGACTGGATGGAGCAGGAGCAGGAGCGCGGCATCACCATCACGTCGGCGGCCACCACCTGCTTCTGGAAGGGGATGGACCTTTCCTACCCCGAGCATCGCATCAACATCATCGACACGCCCGGACACGTTGACTTCACCATCGAGGTGGAGCGGTCCCTGCGCGTGCTCGACGGTGCGTGCATGGTGTACGACGCGGTTTCCGGCGTGCAGCCGCAATCCGAGACGGTGTGGCGCCAGGCGAACAAGTACCGCGTGCCGCGGCTTGCATTCATCAACAAGATGGACCGCGTCGGCGCCACCTTTTTCAAGTCCTACGAGCAGATTCGTGCTCGACTGAAGGGAAACCCGGTCCCCGTCCAGCTCCCGATCGGCGCCGAGGACAAGTTCGCCGGCGTGGTCGACCTGGTCGCCATGAAGGCCATCTACTGGGACGAGGCGTCCCAGGGGATGAAGTTCGAGAAGAAAGATATCCCGGCCGAACTTGCGGAGCAGGCGAAGGAATGGCGCGACAAGATGGTCGAGGCGGCCGCCGAGGCGAACGAAGAGCTGATGAACAAGTACCTCGAGTCGGGCGAGCTCTCGGTCGACGAGATCAAGAAGGGCATTCGCATCCGTACGATCAACAACGAGATCGTGCCGATGCTGTGCGGCTCGGCGTTCAAGAACAAGGGCGTGCAGGCAATGCTCGACGCCGTGATCGACTACCTGCCCTCGCCGGTGGACATCCCGCCGGTCAAGGGCGAGACCGAGAACGGCCAGCCCGCGACGCGCGCTCCCGACGACAACCAACCGTTCGCGGCGCTCGCGTTCAAGATCATGACCGACCCGTTCGTCGGCCAGCTCAGTTTCATCCGCGTGTACTCGGGCGTGCTCACCTCCGGCGACACCGTCTACACCTCGATGAAGGGCAAGAAGGAGCGCATCGGACGCCTGCTGCAGATGCACGCCAATGAGCGCGAGGAGATCAAGGAAGTACGTGCCGGCGACATCGCGGCTGTGGTCGGCCTCAAGGAGGTTGTCACCGGCGAGACCATTTCCGATGTGAAAAACATCATCACCTTGGAACGCATGGAGTTTCCGGAGCCGGTGATCGCGCAGGCCGTGGAGCCGAAGACCAAAGTAGACCAGGAGAAGATGGGCGTCGCGCTCAGCCGTCTCGCCCAGGAGGACCCGTCGTTCCGCGTGCGCACCGACGAGGAATCCGGCCAGACCATCATTTCCGGCATGGGCGAGCTGCACCTCGAGATCATCGTCGACCGCATGAAGCGCGAGTTCGGCGTCGAGGCCTCGGTGGGCAAGCCGCAGGTCGCCTACCGCGAGACCTTCCGCAAGGCGGTCGAGCAGCAGGGCAAGTTCGTCAAGCAGTCGGGCGGCCGCGGCCAGTACGGCGACGTGTGGCTCAAGCTCGAGCCGCAGCCCGGCAAGGGCTACGAGTTCGTGGACGCGATCAAGGGCGGCCGCATCCCGCGCGAGTACATCCCGGCGGTCGAGAAGGGCGTCAAGGAAGCGCTGCAGGAAGGCGTGCTGGCCGGCTACCCGGTGGTCGATGCCAAGGTGACCGTGTTCGACGGCTCCTACCACGAGGTGGACTCGAACGAGAACGCGTTCAAGATGGCGGCGATCTTCGCCTTCAAGGACGGCATGCGCAGCGCGAGCCCGGTGCTGCTCGAGCCGATCATGGCGGTCGAGGTCGAGACGCCCGAGGAGAAGATGGGCGACGTGATCGGCGACCTGTCGTCGCGGCGCGGCGTCATCCAGGGCATGGACGACCTGCCCGGCAGCAAGGCGATCAAGGCGGAAGTGCCGCTGATGGAGATGTTCGGCTACTCCACTACGCTGCGCTCCCTGACCCAGGGCCGCGCCACCTACACCATGGAGTTCAAGCACTACGCGGAAGCGCCGCGCGCGATCGCCGATGCGATCATCAAGAAGGACGACGAAAAGGAAAAGAAGTAGGGACCTATGGCCAAAGGAAAGTTTGAAAGAACCAAGCCCCACGTGAACGTTGGCACGATCGGCCACGTGGACCACGGCAAGACCACGCTGACGGCGGCGATCACGACGATTTTGTCGAAGAAGTTCGGCGGCGAGGCGAAGGCCTACGACCAGATCGACAACGCGCCGGAGGAGAAGGCGCGCGGCATCACG
>DASVFV010000069.1:0-25211 GCA_036379875.1 Burkholderiales bacterium
AAGAACTCGCGGATCGCCTTCCAGATGTCCTCCTGCGAGCTGAGGTGGCTCACGCCCACCGGCGCGCCCTTGACCTTCATCTCGTTGAAGATCTCGGCGAGCTGGGTCTCGCGCGGGCGGAAGGTGGCGACCCCGCCGGTCTCGACGTAGCCCGCGTAGTTCACCAGGCTGGCGAGCTCGGCGAGCAGGCCCTTCGCCTCGTCGCGGTCCTCGGCGGCGTTCTCGCCGTCCGAGGCGTAGAAGAAGTACGCGTTGTAGCGGCTGATGTCGTAGCGGCGCTGCAGCAGCTCGAGCGCGAGGCGCGAGACCGACGAGGTGACCGTGCCGCCGCTCGAGGAGGCCTGGAAGAACTGGCTCTCGTCGAATTCCCACGCCTCGGCGGCGTGGGCGAGGAACACGGTCTCCACCTTGGTGTACTGGCGGCGGATGCCCTGCAGGGCGAAGAAGAAGAATTGCTTGGCGAGGCGGCGCTGCGCCTCGTCCATGCTGCCCGAGACGTCGAGGGCGAACACCACGACGGCGTTGGTGGCCGGCGTGGCGCGCTTCACCAGTTGGCGGAAGCGCAGATCGTCGTTGGTGATCGAAATTCCATTGGCTTGAACGGCACGGCGCTTCACCGATTCCTTCATGGTGCGGCGGCGGTCGAGGCGCGAGCGCGCGCCGCGCTTGTCCCAGCCTTCGCGGATGTAGTCCGGCTCGTCCAGCGTCGCGGCGCGCTTGGGCTTGAGCTCGGGGAGCTTGAGCTCTTCCCACAGCCAGTCGACGATCTCGTCCACCTTCAGCTCGACCACGAAGCGGATCTCGCCGTTGCCGGTGCCGCCCTGGCCCTTCTCGCTGCCGTCCTCGCGCGCCGGGCGCAGCACGTCGCCCGGCTCGCCCTGGCCCTGGCCCGCGCCGGTCTGCGTCTGGGCGTCGAGCAGGCGGAAGCGCGCGTGCTCGAGCATCTTGACCGGCACCGCGACGGTGCGGTTGTTCGAGCCGGTCATCAGGTCGCCGCCCGCCAGCAGCTCGGGCAGGCTTTCCTTCACCGCCGAGCGCACCTTCTGGTTGTGGCGCAGCCAGTCGCGCGCGCCGCGCGAGAACAGCTCGTACCACGGCGTCTCGGCGGCGATGCGGAGGTTCATTCCTGCGCCAGCAACGTGGTCACGTAGTTGAGAGCTTCCCGCGCGCTGTGCGAGTCGTAGCCGTACTCGTCGACCAGGCGCTTCTCGACCACGGAGATCTTCTGCCGCGTCTCGTCGTCGGGGCGCGCCGAGGAGCTCACCAGGCGCAGCACGTCGCGGCGCTGCTCGAAGAGGTACTGCTCGACCGCGTCGTGCAGCGGCGCATGCGAGTCGAGGGTGAACTTCTCGCCGCGCTTGAAGGCGCCCATCGCCTTGCGCACCACTTCCTGGCGGAAGGAAAGCTTGCCCGACTCGGAGATGCGGATCTTCTCCTCCACGCTGCGCAGGAAGCGCTCGTCGGGCTTGCGCTCCTCGCTGGTGATCGGGTCCTTGATGGTGCGGTTGTCGAGCGTGGCCTCGACCTCGTCGAGGTACTTCTCGAGCAGCTGCTGGGCCTCCTGCTCGAAGGATACGAACAGCGCCTTGTGCACGTCTTCCTTCACCCAGCGGTTGTAGAAGTCCTTGCGCACCGTGACCAGGAAATCGACCCACTTGCGCTTCTTCTTGCCGTCGATGCGCACGTCGGACTCGATCGCGTCCTTCAGGGCGATCAGCACGTCCATGGTGGTGAGGCTCCTCGCCTGCGACTGGATGATCGCGCTGGAGAGCGCGTTGATCACGAAGCGCGGCGACACGCCCGACAGGCCCTCGTCGGGGTTGCGCGCGCGCATCTTCTCCACCTCGCTCTGCGACACGCCCTCGACGTCCTCGCCGGCGTACAGGCGCACCTTCTTCTGGTGGTCGGTCTCGCGCTCGTCGCCCTCGGTGAGGCGCGAGAGCACCGAGAACACCGCCGCCACGTGCAGCGCGTGCGGGTCGAGGTGCACCTCGCGGAACGCCTGCGTGGAGGACACGAGCTTGCGGTAGATGCGCGCCTCTTCCTTGTACGAGAGCGTGTAAGGCACCTGCACGATCACCATGCGGTCGAGCAGCGCCTCGTTCTCCGGCTCCTGCAGGAACTTGCGGAATTCCGCGAGGTTGGTGTGCGCGAGGATGGTCTCGTCGAGGTGGATGAGCGGGAAGCGCGACACCTTGACGTTCTTCTCCTGCGTGAGGGTGAGGAGGAGATAGAGGAACTCGCGCTTCACCTTCAGGATCTCGATCATCTCGAGCAGGCCGCGGCTCGCGGCGAACACCGCGCCCGACCAGGACCAGGCGCGCGGGTCGCCCTCGTCGCCGTACTCCGAGACCTTGGACAGATCGACCGAGCCGACCAGGTCGGCGATGTCGGCGGTGGTCGGGTCGTGCGGCGCATAGGTGCCCACGCCGATGCGCCCGGCCTCGGAGATGAAGATGCGCTGCACCGGCATCTGCATGAAGTCGCCGTTGAACTCCTGCTGCAGGCGCTGCGCGCAGTGCGGGCAGAGCTCGCCCGCGATGTCCACGCCGTAGGTGGAGCGGAACTGGCCGCGCATGGTGTGCGGGACCAGATGGAGCGGGGACTCGTGCACCGGGCAGCCGTGGATGCCGTAGAGCGCGCCGGCGTCGGTATGGCTGTAGGCCTCGAGCCCGCGCTTGAGCAGGATCACCATGCTCGACTTGCCGCCCGAGGGCGGCCCCAGCAGCAGCAGGAGGCGCCTGCCAACCTCCGAGCCCGCGCTCGCGGCCTTGAAATAATCCTGCACGCGCTCGAGGGTCTCGTCGATGCCGAACAGCTCCTCGGAGAACAGCTCCGCCTTGGCGCGCATCATGTCCCACATGTACTGGTGGCTCGAGCGCGCGATACCCCGGCTGTCGGCGGGGAATACGCCGTCGAGGAAGCTGGCGAAGGTTCCGGCCCAGTTCGCGGCGCGATGCTGCTTGGTGAATTCGCTCAGCGAGCGGATGAGGCTCGAACGCCGCTCGTCGTTATCGTTGATCGCTCGTACCGGCATGTTCATGGAAGCCTCCTAATTTCCTTCGATGCTATTAATCACGAACTAGTGCCCTTGAACTAGCGCAAATGACGAAGCAACGAACGGTCCAACGGGTCTACGAAAACCCGGTTGACGTAACAAAATGAAAACGGCGACGGGAGGAGTCCCTACACGAAACGCTGCGCGTCGCAGCGCGGGCAGGGGCCGGCTACGGCGGGTCATCGAACGTCGACAGAACGAAGCAACGCTTAATCGGTCATAATCGTTGACGCATGCTCAAGGAAATCCTCGGCGTCGCCGACGACCCGCCCGCGAAGCGCCGCTGGTTCCACGACGAGTATTTCGACCTGTTCGTGTGGCAGCAGCCGAAGGGCGAGGTCACGCTGTTCCAGCTCTGCTACGGCGGCGACAAGAGCGAGCGCGCCCTGGTGTGGGACAAGGCGCGCGGCTTCTTCCACGACGGTCCCGCATCGCGGGACGTGGTTGCGCTATTCGAAGACGCCGCCGCGGCGCTGCCCGCCGACCTGCGCGCCTCGATCCGCGAAAAGGTGCACGAGTTCGCCGGCCGCCAGCTCTCGGTGGTGTCGCGCCGCAAGAAATTCCGCCGCGCCGCCTGGCAGCGGTAGAGTTGCCGTAGCGGTTTTCCGACAAAAGGGAGGGGTCCATGAAGCCGGAACTCGTGTGGCTGCTGTGGGCGGTCGCGCTCACCGTGGTGCAGGTGGTGATTGCCGTCGGCGGGGCGACGCTGCAAGTGGGGTTGCCGGTCCTGGCCGGCAACCGCGAAGGGCTTACGGACTGCAAGGGCTGGGCAGGGCGCGCCGCGCGCGCGCACCGCAACATGCTCGAGAACTTGGTGCTGTTCGCCGCGCTGGTCCTGGTTGCAGTCGTTTCTCAGAAAACGAACGCCATGACGCTGCTCGGCGCGCAGATCTTCTTCTGGGCGCGCCTGGTGTATGCCGGCGTCTACATTGCCGGCATACCGTGGCTGCGCACCCTCGTGTGGACGGTCTCGGTGGTCGGGCTGATTCTTATCTTCGTCCAGCTCTTGTAGGCGCGCCGGCGCCGATCGCGACGGGGCGCAGGGCCGAGCCGGCCGCGCCCTTGTCGCGCAGCGGCAGGATCATCGCGCACGAGAGCCACACGCGCTCGGCGGCGAGCTCCTCGAGCCGCGCGTTCTCGATGAGGTGGATGCCGGCCTGCGAGAGCATGTGGTGGTGCACCGCGAAAGGCAGGCCGGGCGGGGTGCCCGCCGCCGGGCCGGCCTTGCCCGCCAGCATGCCTTCCGGCACGGTGTCGACGAACGGCGTGTCGAGCCCGATCGCGACGATGCGCTTGCCCGCCAGCCATTGCGCCGCGTCGTACGACAGGCCAGGCGCCTTGCTGTAGTAGAGCTTCTCGGTGTCGGGGTCGCGCCAGTGCTCGCCCCAGCCGGTGCGCACGAACACCACGTCGCCGGGAAGCACGCCGCGCCTCGCCAGCCCCTCGGCTTTCAGGCTGTTTTCCAGGTCGGCGGAGGAAACGAGCTCGCCGGCCTCCAGCGACTTCTTCCGGATGGCCTTCACGTCGAGCAGCACGGCGCTCGTCACGATGGGCGGCACCTTGTCCATGCCGAGCTTGAGGAGCGGCGAGTCGGGCGTGGGCTTCACGTCCTGCTGCGTGAAGCCGCCGTAGTAGACGGCCTCGCCGGCCGGCAGCTCCGACTTGCCGTCCCAGGGCTGCTTGAGGGCGGCGAAGTGGCCGAGCGCGTCGAACTGCGTGCCTTGCTGCGCCGGTTCGGCGTTTTCATTCATCTGTTCTGAATTAAAAACATGCGCCGTGCCGGGGATGCCGGACGTCGGCTTCGGCTTCACCTGGTAGGGGCCGGCGAAGGGCGAGAGCGGCATGGTGTTCGAGCGCACCTGCGAGAGCTCGTAGGCCTTGGCGCCGGGCTGCTGCATGTGCCAGGCGCAGCGCTGGAAGGTGGCGGGGCCGATCTGGTTCGCCATGCCGCGCTCGTCGCCCGACGGCCAGGGCGGCGGCGGCACCTTGGCGCGCTGGATCTTGTCCGGTTCCACGCCCTGGGCGAGTACCGCCACGGGCAACAGCAATCCCAATGCAAAAGCGAAGCGTTTCATTTCTTCAGTCCTCTTTCCGCCAGTGCGGCCAGCGTGTCCCGCCCCCACAGCATGTCGTCAAGGCTGCCAAACGCCTGCATGTAATGCCCGCGGTAGCCGCTCTTCTCGATGGCGGCGAACATGGCGGGAAAATCGATCGTGCCCTCGCCGGGCTTGAGGTGCTCCTCGTGCGTGCCGCGGCAGTCGGCGAGGCGCACCTCGCCGCAGCGTTTGAGATCGAGGGTCTGCATGAACTCCTCGATCGTGTTCGGCCGGATGTGCGCATGGTTCACGGTGAAGCTCCAGCCGAGCGCCGGCGAGTCGAGACGGTCGAAGTAGTACTTGCACTCCTCCAGGTCGGCGCAGAGGTAGTGCACTTCCGCCTGCTCGGGCTCCGGGTTCAGGTTCTCGAGCAGCACGCGCACGTTTTTGCGTTCAGCAGATCTGCAGGCCTTTGAAATTCTTTCGACCGCGGCCTCCATGCGCGCCTTCTTGTCCGAGGTGAAATGGTAGCCGCCGTGCACCACGATCCAGCCGGCGCCGAGCTTCTGCGCCGCGTCGAGGTAGGCGGCGAGGTAGGCGTCGGCGGCGCTGGCCGCGAACGGCGAGGTCTCGGCGATGTTCACCGCCGAGAGCGTGTGCAGGCCGAGCTGGATGCCGTGCGCTTCCAGGTGGCGGCGCGCGCTGGCGAGGCGCGGCGAGCCCCTCTCCAGCAGCTCCGGGGTCTGGTCGAGGCACAGGTCGATGTACGGCACCTTGTGCTCGATCGCCCATGCGATCGCGCGCTCGAGCGGCAGCTTCTGGTTGATGTCGACCCCAATGCGGTTCTTCATGCGGGGGATTTCTTGTTGAACAGCAAAGGCGCCGCGACCGCGAGCACCGCAAGGGCAAGCAGCACGGCGGCGATCGGCCGGCTGACGAAGATCGCGCTCGAGCCGTGCGAGAGCGTGAGCGACTGGCGCAGCGAGTTCTCGAAGATCGGCCCGAGCACCAGGCCGAGGATCATCGGCGCCGCCGACCAGTCGTAGCGCTTCATCAGCCAGCCGAGCACGCCGAAGCCGAGCATCAGCCAGGCGTCCTCGACGTTGTTCGCGCGCGACAGCGCGCCCGTCACGCAGATCGCGAGGATCGGCGGATAGATCCAGCTATAGCGGATCTGCAGCAGGCGCGCGAACAGCCCGGCGAGCGGCAGGTTCATGAGGAGCAGGATCAGGTTGCCGATGAACATGCTGGCGATCACCGCCCACACCAGCGTGGCGTTGGTGGTGAACATGTCCGGGCCGGGGCGCAGGCCGAACATGATGAGCGCGGCGAGCATCACCGCGGTGGTGTTCGAGCCGGGCACGCCGAGCGCGAACATCGGCACCATCGCGCCGGCCGAGGCGGCGTTGTTCGCCGACTCGGGCGCGGCCACGCCCTCGATCGCGCCCTTGCCGAAGCGCGACGGGTCCTTCGCGACTTTCTTCTCCGCGATGTAGCCGACGAAGGAGGCGATGGTCGCGCCTGCGCCGGGCAGCACGCCGATCAGGAAACCGATCCCGCTGCCGCGCAGGATCGCCGCCCAGGCCTGGCGCCATTCCGCGCGGTTCGGCAGCACGCGCCCCACGTTCAGGATCGGGTTGGCCGAGGCCATGCGGCAGCTCGCCAGCACCTCGCCGACGCCGAACAGCGCCACCGCGAGGATGATGAAGTCGACGCCGTCCAGGAGCCAGCTCTGCTCGAAGTGGAAGCGCGGCGCGCCGATCTGCGGGTCGATGCCGATGGTGCCGAGCAGCAGGCCGGCCACGCCGGTGGCAAGGCCCTTCAGCACCGAGCCGCCGACCGCGGCGAGCGCGGTGAGGCCGAGCAGCACGAGCATGCAGTATTCCGGCGGCCCGAACGCGAGCGCGACCTTGGCGAGCGGCGGGGCGAGCAGCATCAGGCCGATGGTGCCGAGCACCCCGGCGATGAACGAGCCGATCGCCGCGATGCCGAGCGCCACGCCGCCGCGGCCCTGCAGCGCCATCTGGTAGCCGTCGAGCGTGGTCATCACCGAGGTCGACTCGCCCGGCACGTTGATCAGCACGGAAGTGAGCGTGCCGCCGTATTGCGCGCCGTAGTAGAGGCCGGCGAACATGATGATGGCGCCGGTGGGGCTCGCGCCGTAGGTGAGCGGCAGGAGCAGCGCGATGGCGGCCGAGGGGCCGATGCCGGGCAGCACGCCGATCACCTGGCCGAGCACCACGCCGAGCAGGCACATCAGCAGGTGCGCCGGCGTGAGCGCGGCGGCGAAACCCTGGCCGAGCTGGGCGAGAAGCTCCACTAGATCCCGAGCGGTCCGACCGGCAGCGGCACGCCGAGCCAGGTCTTGAACACGAGATGCAGCACGCCGCTGGTGCCCGCGGCGACCGCGATCGAGCGCGCGAGCGGCAGGCGCTCGACCGCGACGAACAGCGCGAGCAGCATGAGGAAGATGGAGGGCGCGAAGCCGGCGAGCTGCAGCCCGAGGACGGTGGCGGCGACGAGCGCGACCACCAGTAACGGCTTGCCGACCGGGTCTTCTGTTTTCCGGTCTTTATTGAAAACCAGGATGGCGCCGGCCAGGGCGACGAGGATGGCGCCGTACCACAGCGGCATGAACCCCGAATCGGGCACGAAGCCCGACCAGAGCGGCATGCGCAGCGCCGCCACGATCCACAGCGCGCCGAGCAGCGCGAAAAAAAGGGCGAGCGCGAGCTCGCCCGGCGCGATGCGGAGTCTCATTTTCCTTCTACTACTTGCCGAGCAGGTCCCGGTACAGCCGTTCCTGGTTGGCGAGGAACTTCTCGAATGCCGCGCCGGCGATCGGCGCCTCGGCCGCGGCGTTGTCCTTGAGATACGCCTTGAACTGCGGCGTGGCCACCACCTTGGCCATCACGCCTTCCCAGTACTTCGCCGCGTCGGCCGGCACGCCCTTCGGCACCGCCACGCCGCGCCACATCTGGAAGTTGGGCGCCTTGATGCCCTGCTCCTTCATGGTCGGCACGTTGGGCAGCAGGGTGAAGCGGTCGTCGCGGAACACGCCGAGCGCGCGCACCGCGCCCTTCTGCAGGTGGCCCATGAACTCGAGCGGGTTGCCGAGCGTGGCGTGCACGTGGCCGCCGAGCAGCGCGGTGAGCGCCTCGCCGCCGCTGTTGAAGTTGATCATGTTGAGCTCGGTGCCGGTCGACTTGGCGAGCACGGTGACCGCCATCACGTCGGTGGTGCCGCCGGTGGAGAAGTTGTAGGTCTTGGCCGGCTTGGACCTCGCGTCCTTGACGAACTCGGCGGCGCTCTTCCACGGCGCGTCGGCGCGCACGAAGAACACGAAGTCGTCGAGCATCACGTTCATGATCGGCTGCACCTCCGAGACCGTCTTGGCCGCCGGGGTGATGATCGGCGTGATCTGCGTGCTGCCGTTGATGAGCACCAGCGTGTTCGGGTCGGCCTTGCGCGCCGCGCTCATGTAGCCGATGCCCGCCGCGCCGCCGCCGCCGGGCTTGTTCACCAGCGCCACCGGCACCGGCACCAGCTTCTCCTCGGTGATGATCTTGTGGATCACGCGCGCGAGCAGGTCGGCGCCGCCGCCCACCGCGAACGGGATCACGAACTCGACTTCCTTGGTCGGTTTCCAGGCCTGGCCGAACGCGGCCAGCGGCAAAGCGAGCAGCAACGACGCTAGAAAACGCATGGGTTTATCCCTCCTCGGGAAAAACTATACTCGGTACCGTGGGCATGTTGGTAGATGGCGTTTGGAAAGACGTTCCCCGCGACACCCGGGCGAGCGGCGGCGCGTTCGTACGCCCCGAGAGCTTGTTTCGCAGCCGGCTGACCGATCCCGAGCCGGGCCGCTACCGCCTTTACGTCGCGAGGAGCTGCCCCTGGGCGCACCGCACGCTCGTGGTGCGCGCGCTCAAGGGCCTGGAAAAGGCGATCCCGGTGTTCTACGCCGAGCCGGGCATGGACCAGAACGGCTGGAAGTTTCCACAGTTCTATCTGCACGAGCTCTACGCGAGGGCGCAGCCGAAGTACACCGGGCGGGTCACCGTGCCGGTGCTGTGGGACGAAAAAGAGGCGCGCATCGTGAACAACGAGTCCGCCGAGATCATCCGCATGCTGAACCGCGAGTTCGACGCGCTCGCGCGGCGTAAGCTGCCGGACCTGTACCCAGAAAAACTAAGAAGGGAAATCGATTGGCTCAACGAACGCATCTACCGCACGGTCAACAACGGCGTTTACCGCGCGGGGTTCGCGACCGCGCAGGACAAGTACGAGGAGGCGGTGACGGCGCTGTTCCGCACCCTCGACGGGCTGGAGAAGCGCCTGCACAGGCGAAAGTGGCTGTGCGGAAGCTACTTCACCGAGGCGGACGTGCGGCTCTTCACTACGCTGGTGCGCTTCGACGCGGTGTACTACTCGCACTTCAAGTGCAATCTGCGGCGCCTCGTGGATTACCCGAACCTGTGGCGCTACACGCGGCGCGTGTACGCGCTGCCCGGCGTGGCGAAGACGGTCGATATGCGGGAGATCAAGGACCACTACTACCGCAGCATGAAGGAGATCAACCCCACGCAAATCGTGCCCAAAGGGCCGCTGCTCGACTTCTCCTTGTAGGAACGATGTTCATTTCCGCTGGTGCCTACGGCACCAGCGATCCCTTGGACGGCGTGCTCGCGCCGGGCGAGGCGGGCGTCGGCTTCACCTGGCAGCTCGGCCCGCCCTCGCCGTACCGCGGCTCGGACCGCGACTACGACCTGATGATGCAGTTCCGCTACGACAGCCGGTATTTCTATCTCAACTCCGACCGCATCGGCTTGAAGCTCGAGTCCGAGGGCGTGCGCTATGAGCTGTTCCTGAAGCGTCGCCTGGAAGGCTTCTCTTCGGATCACGTGCCTGAAAGCATGCTGGGCCTCGAGAAGCGCTCGGGCGGCGACGACCTCGGCGTGGCGCTGCGCTACCGCCTCGGGGCCGGCCAGGCCTACGGCGAGGTGATGCGCAACGTGAGCGACGAGTCCGACGGCACGGAGCTGCGGCTCGGCTACCGCTACGAAGGCTGGTGGAGCGGACGGCTGCGCTGGCGTCCCTATGCCACGCTCGCGTGGCGCGACTCGAAGCTGAACAACTACTACTACGGCACGCCGGACTACCAGCCCGGCTCGGGGCTCAACCTGGAGCTCGGGGCGCTCGCCGCGTACCGCCTGAGCGAACGCTGGCAGGCGCTTGCGGGCGCCGGCATCACGCGCTGGTCGAGCGGGGTGGGCAACAGCCCCGTGGTCGACGGGGGCACGCAGCCCTACGTCATGCTCGGCCTGCTCTGGGGCTTCAAGCCCGATCAGGCATCGGAATGGGAGCGGCGGCCGCTCATCATGCGCCTCGGCTACGGCCAGTCGAGCGACTGCGACCTGATGCCGATCGTCACGCTGCAATGCTTCAGCGTGAACACGCAGGACGACACCAGCATCGTGCAGCTCGACGTCGGCCAGGTCCTGCTGCGCCGCCTGAACGGCTGGCCGGTCGACATCCAGGGCTTCGTCGGCTTCGTGAAGCACGAGGAGCGCGGCCTGCAGCCCGACTTCTGGCAGGTGCAGGGCTACTTGAAGCCGATCTGGTACCCGGGCCCGTGGTTCAGCGACCGGCTGCGCATGCGCTTCGGCTGGGGCGCCGGCGTCTCCTACGCGAGCCGCATTCCGTTCGCCGAGCAGCGCGACCAGGCGCTGCGCAACCGCGACACCTCGAAGCTGCTGCTCTATCTCGACCCGACGGTGGACCTCAGCGTCGGCAACCTGCTCGGCGTCCCGGCCCTGCGCGAAACCTTCGCCGGCATCGGCGTGTCGCACCGCTCGGGGGTGTTCGGCGGCTCGCGCCTGTTCAACAGCGTGAACGGCGGCTCGAACTACATCTATGGCTTTGTCGAGACGAGCTTCTAGCGCGCTAGTGCTGCTCGCCGCGCTGCTGTGGCTCGCGCTGCTCGGCGTGCGGCCGCTCTACAAGCCCGACGAGGCGCGCTACGGCGAGATTCCGCGCGAGATGGTGGCGAGCGGCGACTGGGTCACGCCGCGGCTGAACGGCTTCAAGTATTTCGAGAAGCCGCCGCTGCAGTACTGGGCGACCGCGGCGGCGTTCCAGATCTTCGGCGTAAGCGACTGGTCGGCGCGGCTGTGGACCGGGCTCGCGGCGCTCGCCGGCGTCGCCATGGTGCTCGCGGCCGGCAACCGGCTGTTCGGCCCGCCCGCCGGGGCTTACGCCGCCGCGATCCTCGCCTCGAGCCCGCTCTACGTGATGCTCGGGCAGGTGAACACGCTCGACATGAGCGTCGCGCTGTTCCTGTCGGCGGCGGTGCTCGCTTTCGCGATCGCGCAGCACGCCGCGACGCCCCCGGACCGGCGCCGGCGCTGGATGCTCGCGTTCTGGGCGGCCTGCGCGGGCGCGCTGCTGAGCAAGGGCCTGATCGGGATGGTGCTGCCGGCCGGCGCGGTCGCCTTCTACATCCTGGTGCGCCGCGACTGGGGCCTGCTGCGCCGCCTGGACTTGGTGCGCGGCGGGCTGCTATTTCTCGCGCTGGGCACGCCCTGGTTCGTCGCCGTGTCGGTCGCGAACCCGGAATTCGCCCACTTCTTCTTCGTGCAAGAGCACTGGCAGCGCTTTACGACCCATATCCACCACCGCGAGCACCCCGGCTGGTATTTCGTCCCGGTGCTCGCGCTTGGCGTGTGGCCCTGGCTGCTCGTGGTGCTGGCCGGCTGGCTGGCGGCCTTGCGTGCTGCGCGTGGCCCGGCGTTCTCGCCGGCGTTCTTCCTCGCCGGGTGGGCGCTGGTGGTGTTCGGTTTCTTCTCGCTGTCGGGCTCGAAGCTGCCGCCCTACATCCTGCCGATGGTGCCGGCGCTTGCACTGCTAGCCGGCGTCGTGCTGGCGCGCGAGCCGAACCCGCGGCTGCTGGTCGCGCAGGCGCTGCTTGCCGCGGCGGGTGCGCTCGCGGTCGCGTTCGCGGGCTTGCAGATCAGTAAGCGCGGGGACGCGAGCCTCTATGGCTTTGGCGCCGCGTATTCGCCCTGGCTGCTGGCTGCCGCGCTTCTCGCGCTGGCCGGCGCGCTCGGTGCGCTGTTGGCCGCCAGGCGGCGCGCCGCGCGCGCGGTCGCGGGCCTGGCCGGCGCGACCCTCGCGGCGCTGCTGGTCGGCAGCGCCGGCCACGCGCTGTTCGCGCCCGCGTTCAGCGTGGCGCCGCTCCTCGCTTCGCTGCCGGCGCCGCCGCCGCGCGACGCGGCGATCTACACCGTGGAAACCTACGACCACAGCATCCCGTGGGCGCTGCGCCGCACGGTGACCATGGTCCGATACAAGGACGAGCTCGGGCAGGCGATCGGCTGGGAGCCGGACCATTTCCTGCCGGACCACGCCGCCTTCGTGCGCGCGTGGCGCGCCGAGCGCGAGGCCTATGCGTTCTTTGCGGTACGCGACTTCGAGCGGCTGCGCGCCGAGCTCGGGGTACCGATGGAAATCGCGGCGCGCGGGCCGCGCTACGTGATCGTGAGGAAGCCATGACGCTCATCAGTTTCTGGATCATCCTGGCCGGGGTGCTGCTGAATGCCGCGGCCCAGCTGCTGCTCAAGGCCGGCACCAACGCGGTGCCGCTCGGCCTGCGCCTTGCGATCGAGCCGCACGTGCTGGGCGGCCTGGCCTGCTACGTGGTCAGCGTGGTGGTGTGGCTCGTGGCGCTGTCGCGCGTGCCGGTGAGCATGGCCTACCCGATGCTCTCCATCGGCTACGTGGTGAACGCGCTCGCCGCCTGGTGGCTGCTCGGCGAGGCGCTCACGCCCATGCGCATGGCGGGCATCGGTATCATCGTGGTCGGGGTATTCCTCGTGGCACGTTCTTGAGCGCCTTTCTTCCCTTCGCGCGTCCGGAGATCGACGAGGCGACCATCGCCGCGGTCGCCGACGTGCTGCGCTCGGGCTGGATCACCTCGGGGCCGCAGGTGCAGCGCTTCGAGGCGGCGCTCGAGGCGTACTTCGGCGGCCGTCCGGTGCGCACCTTCACCTCGGCGACCGGGGCGCTCGAGATCGCGCTCGCCCTCGCCGGCGTCGGCCCGGGCGACGAGGTGATCGTGCCGGCCATGACCTTTGTGGCGAGCGCCAACGTAGTGCTGCGCGCCGGCGCGCGCCCGGTGCTGGTCGAGGTGGATCTCGACAGCCGCAATACCGACGTGCGGCGCATCGAGGCCGCGCTCACGCCGCGCACCAAGGCGATCATGCCGGTGCACTTCGCCGGCCTGCCGGTCGACCTGGCGCCGGTCTACGCGCTGGCGGAGCAGCGCGGGCTGCGCGTGATCGAGGACGCGGCGCATGCCATGGGCGGGTCCTACGCCGGCAAGCGCATCGGCGCGCAGGGCGACCTGGTCGCGCTGAGCTTCCACCCCAACAAGAACCTCACCACCATCGAGGGCGGGGCGCTCACCTTCGCCCGCAGCGCCGAGGTCGAGCGCGCCGAGCGGCTGCGCTTCCACGGCATCCGCAAGCTGCCCGCCGGCGAGATGGAGATCGAGGAGCCGGGCGGCAAGTTCAACATGCCCGACGTGAGCGCGGCGATCGGCCTCGCGCAGCTCGCGCACCTCGAGCGCTTCAACGCGCGGCGCCGCGCGCTGGCGGCGCGCTATTTCGATCTCCTGGCGGGAGTCCGGCACGTGCGGCTGCCGGCGCGCGGCGACGCGGGCCACGCCTGGCACCTGTTCGCGCCGCTCATCGACTTCGCCGCCGCCGGCACCACGCGCGCCGCGTTCATCGAGGCGATGCACGCGCGCGGCATCGGCGTCGGCGTGCATTATCTCGCGCTGCACCTTTTTTCCGCCTACCGGCGGCTCGGCTACCGCGCGGGCGATTTCCCCAACGCGGAGACCATCGGCGCGCGCACCGTCACGCTGCCGCTCTTCACGCGCATGGCCGACGCCGACGTCGAGCGGGTGTGCGGCGCGATGAGGGATATACTCGCCGCCTAGGTTCCATGGCCGCGCCCGACATCTCGGTCGTCATCCCGGTCTACAACGAGGAAGCAGGCCTGCCGGCGCTGTTCGCGCGCCTGTACCCCGCGCTCGACGCGCTGGGGCGCAGCTACGAGCTGATCCTGGTCGACGACGGCAGCCGCGACCGCTCGGTGCGCGTGCTGCGCGAGCAGTTCGACCGCCGTCCCGACGTGACGCGCGTGGTGCTGCTCGCCTCGAATTTCGGCCAGCACATGGCGATCCTGGCCGGCTTCCAGCACGCGCGCGGCGCGGTCGTGGTCACGCTCGACGCCGACCTGCAGAACCCGCCCGAGGAGATCGCCAAGCTGCTCGCCAAGATGGAGGAGGGCTACGACTACGTCGGCAGCTACCGCAGCGAGCGCCACGACAGCCTGTTCCGCCGCGTCGCCTCGCGCGCCATGAACCGCATGCGCGAGAACCTGACGCGCATCCGCATGACCGACCAGGGCTGCATGCTGCGCGCCTACGGCCGCAACGTGGTCGAGGCGATCAACCGCTCGCCCGAATCGAATACCTTCGTGCCGGCGCTCGCCTACATCTACGCGCGCAATCCGACCGAGGTCGAGGTCAAGCACGACGAGCGCGCCGCGGGCAAGTCGCAGTACTCGCTGTCGCGCCTGGTCAAGCTCAATTTCGACCTGGTGACCGGCTTCTCGGTGAAGCCGCTGCAGATCTTCTCCGCGTTCGGCATGATCGTGGCGCTCGGCTCGGTGGTTCTGTACGCCACGGTGCTCGCCTACCAGCTCTACACCGCCGGACTCGCAGGCGCGCTGGAGCACGTGTGGGACCGCGACGTGCTCGAGTTCTTCCTGATGGGCATGGCGTGCTTCGGCATCGGCCTGACCGGCGAGTACATCGGCCGCATCTACGAGCAGGTGCGCGGGCGCCCCCGGTACCTGGTGCAGGCGGTGCTCGAGAAGGAGCCCGGCGTCGAGCGGTGGCAGCCCAGGCCGTCGTCTTCGCGTATCACGACGTAGGCGTGCGCTGCCTGCGCGTTTTGCTCGACGCGGGCGTGCGGGTGCCGCTCGTCGTCACGCACCGCGACGATCCCGGCGAGCGCGTGTTCTTCGAGAGCGTCGCCAGGCTCGCGCGCTCTCGGGGCCTGCCGGTGCTCGAGGATCCAGAGGCGCCGCAGATCGACTCACAGCTGAAAAAGATCTCCCCCGACTTCATCTTCTCCTTCTACTACCGCCGCATGCTGCCGCCCGAGGTGCTCGCCGCGGCGAAGCGCGGCGCGTTCAACATGCACGGCTCGCTGCTGCCGAAGTACCGCGGCCGCGCGCCGGTGAACTGGGCGGTGCTCAACGGCGAGCGCGAGACCGGCGCCACCCTGCACGAGATGGTCGCGAAGCCCGACGCCGGCCGCATCGTCGACCAGCAGGCGGTGCCGATCGGCCCCGACGAGACCGCGGGCGAGGTGATGGCGAAGGTGAGCGCCGCCGCCGAAACAATCATGAAGAGATCCATTCCCGCGTTGCTGGCGGGGACCGCCAGGCTGCGCCCGAATGACCTGGCCGCGGGAAGCTACTACGGCGCCCGCCGCCCGGAGGACGGGCGCATCGACTGGTCGAAGAGCGCGCAGGAGATCCACAACCTGGTGCGCGCGGTGGCGCCGCCCTATCCGGGCGCCTTCACCGAAGGAATGAAGATCCTCAGGACGCGCCTCGAACCGGCGCGCCCGGCGCGCCGGCGCGGCCCGTACCAGGAGAACGGCGCTTGGTTCGCCGGATGCGGCGATGGTAGAGTCCTGCGCCTCCTCGAAGTGGAAACCCATTCATGAAGCGCCTGCTGATCCTCGGCGTCAACGGCTTCATCGGCCACCACCTGTCCAAGCGCGTGCTCGCGTCCACGGACTGGGAGATCTACGGCATGGACATGCAGAGCGAGCGCGTCGAGGACCTGCTCGGCGAGCGGCGCTTCCGCTTCTTCGAGGGCGACATCACCATCAACAAGGAGTGGATCGAGTACCACATCCGCAAGTGCGACACGGTGCTGCCGCTGGTGGCGATCGCCACGCCGGCCACCTACGTGAAAGACCCGCTGCGCGTCTTCGAGCTCGACTTCGAGGCCAACCTGCCGATCGTGCGCGCCTGCGTGACGCACCGCAAGCGCCTGGTGTTCCCCTCGACCTCCGAGGTGTACGGCATGTCGCCGGACGCCGAGTTCGACCCGGAGGGCTCGCCGCTGGTCTACGGCCCGATCAGCAAGCAGCGCTGGATCTACGCCTGCTCGAAGCAGCTCATGGACCGCGTGATCTGGGCCTACGGCGACAAGGTCGGGCTCGACTTCACGCTGTTCCGGCCGTTCAACTGGATCGGCCCGGGCCTCGACTCGCTCGGCACCGCGAAGGAGGGCAGCTCGCGCGTGGTCACGCAGTTCCTCGGTCACATCTCGCGCGGCGAGCCGATCCAGCTGGTCGACGGCGGGCGGCAGAAGCGCGCCTTCACCTACATCGACGACGGCATCGATGCGCTGATGCAGATCGTGGCCAACCCGCGCGGCATCGCCTCGGGCAAGATCTACAACATCGGCAACCCGCGCAACAACTTCTCGGTGCGCGAGCTGGCGCAGATGATGGTCGAGCTGGCGCGCGAGTTCCCGGAGTACGAGCCGGCGGCGCGCAAGGTGCGGCTGCGGCGCACCAGCGCGGAGCGCTACTACGGGCGCGGCTACCAGGACATGCAGAACCGCGTGCCGAAGATCGACAACACGAAGCGCGACCTGAAGTGGCGCCCGCGCGTCGGCATGCGCGACGCCTTGCGCCGCATCTTCGAGGCCTATCGCACCCAGATCGCGGAAGCCCGCCGCCTGGTCGGATGAAGCTCGGCCTGAAGGTCGACGTCGACACGTGGCGCGGCACGCGCGATGGCGTGCCGCGGCTGGTGGAGCTGCTCAAGGCGCGCGGCGCCCGCGCCACCTTCCTGTTCAGCCTGGGGCCCGACCACACCGGGCGCGCGATGCGCCGGGTCTTCCGGCCGGGGTTCTTCTCCAAGGTGAAACGGACCTCGGTGCTGCGCCACTACGGACTGCGCACGCTGCTTTACGGCACCCTGCTGCCCGGGCCGGACATCGGCCGGCGCTGCGCCGCCACCCTGCGCGCGGTGCGCGAAGCGGGCTTCGAGGTCGGCGTGCACTGCTGGGATCACGTGCGCTGGCAGGACGGCGTCGCGGCCGCGGACGCCGACTGGACCGAGCAGGAGATGCGGCGCGGCTGCGAACGCTTCCGCGCGATCTTCGGCGACCGGCCGAGGACCTGGGGCGCGGCGGGCTGGCAGACCAACCGGCATGCCGCCTGGGTGGAGGAGTGCGAGTTCGACTACGCCTCCGATACCCGCGGCCGCGCCCCGTTCCAGCCGCTCTGGAACGGGGTGGCGATCGGTTGTCCGCAGCTGCCCACCACGCTGCCGACCCTCGACGAGCTGGTCGGGCTGGACGGCATCGACGAGCGCAACGTCGCCGCGCACGTGCTCGCACTGACCGCGCAGAAATCGCCGCACGTGTTCACGGCGCACGCCGAGCTCGAAGGCGGCGCGCTGCTCGATGCGTTCGACAGCCTGCTCGCCGGCTGGAAAACCCAGGGCTACGAGGTGGTCGCGCTGCGCGAGGTGTTCGAGTCGCTCGACCGTCCCGCGCTGCCCCGCCACGAGGTGGTGTTCGGCGAAATTCCCGGGCGCTCCGGCCGCGTCGCCCTGCAGGCATGAGCCTGCGCAATCTGGCGTTCGTGCTTCTGGTCGCCACGCCGGCCTACGCCGAGCTTCCCGCGCACATCGAGATCGACTACGAGCTGCGGCGCAACGGCTCGATCACCGCCGACATCAGCGCCGTCCTGGAGCAGGGCGGCGGCGAGTACCGGCTGGTGGAGCGCTGGCACGGCCGCGGCCTGTTCGCCCTGCTCGGGCGCGCCACCCGCACCAGCCTGGGCAGCGTGCTGCGGCACGGCGTGCGCGTACGCGAGTTCACCGACGAGCGCAGCGGCCGCGACACCGCGCGCGCCTGGTTCGACTGGAAGTCGAACCTGCTCACCAGCCGCTACAAGGGCAAGACGCGCACCGAGGCGATCCCGCCCAACGCCCAGGACCGCATCTCGTTCCTGCTCGCGCTCGCGCTCGCGCCCGCGGGCGCGAAGGCGCTCGACGTGCACCTGGTCGACGGGCGCGGCACCTCGCACCACGTGTACGATTTTCTGCGCCGCGAGCGCGTGCAGACGCCGGCCGGCGAGTTCGAGGCGCTGGTGGTGGGCCGCGGCTCGGCGGACGACGAGCGCCTGGAGATGTGGCTGGCCGACGCGCTCGGCCGGCTGCCGGTGCGCATGCTGGTGGTGGAGAAGAACGGCAACCGCTACGACCAGGTCGCTGTGCGCATCAGCCGCTAGCCCTGCACCGAGTAGCCGCCGTCCACCGGGATGGCGGTGCCGGTAACGAAGTCCGAGGCCTGGCTGGAAAGAAACACCGCGATGCCGGAAAGATCCGCCGGCACGCCCCAGCGCCCGGCCGGCGTGCGGCGCATCACGTTCTCGTTCAAGCCCGGAATGTCCTTGCGCGCGCGCTGCGTGAGCGCGGTGTCGATCCAGCCCGGCAGCACCGCGTTCACCTGGATGTTGTCCCTCGCCCAGGCGCAGGCGAGCGCGCGCGTGAGCTGCACGATGCCGCCCTTGCTCGCGCCATAGGGGGCGACGAACGCCGCGCCGAAGATCGACATCATCGAGCCGATATTGATGATCTTTCCGCCGCCGGCGCGCTTCAGGTGCGCATAGGCGGCGTGCGAGGCGACGAAGGCGCTGGTGAGGTTGGTGTCCATGACGAACTTCCATTCCTCGAGCGAGTACTCCTCGGGGCGCTTGCGGATGTTGGTGCCGGCGTTGTTCACCAGGATGTCGAGGCGGCCGAGCTTTTGCGCCGCTTGCTCCACCATGGCGCGGCAGGATTTCTCATCGGTGAGGTCGGCTTCCAGCGCGACGGCGGACAGCGCCTTCGCCGCCGCCGCGTTCTTCGCCTTGTCGCGCCCGGCGATCGCCAGCTTCGCGCCCGCCGCCGCCAGGCCTTGCGCCATGCCCAGGCCGATGCCGCCGTTGCCGCCCGTCACGAGCGCGGCCTTGCCCTTCAGGTCAAAGAGGTCCACGGCCCATTATCCGATACTTGACAAAAGCAAGTATCTCGACCGAGCATGCCGCATGAACCGGATCGACGCGGTCAGGCGGTTCAACCGCTTCTACACGCAGCGCGTCGGCGCGCTGCGCAAGGATTTCGCCGGCAGCCCGTATCCGCTGCCCGAGGCGCGCCTGGTGTACGAGATCGGCCAGCGCGGCGAGACCAGCGCGAGCGAGCTGGGGCGCGACCTCGACCTGGACGCGGGCTACGTCAGCCGCCTGCTGCAAAGCCTGCGCCGCCGCGGCGTGGTGCAGGGCAAGCCGGCGCCCAACGACGCGCGCACCAGCGTGCTGTCGCTGACCGAGAAGGGGCGCAAGTCCTACGCCATGCTCGACGATCGCTCGCGCGAGCTCACCACGGCGATGCTCGCGCGCTTGCCGGGCCCCGGACGCGAAAAGCTGGTCGGTGCCATGCAGGCCATCGAGACGCTGCTGAACGGCGCGCGGCCGCAGGGCGGGATCACGCTTCGCGAGCATGGTCCCGGCGACATGGGCTGGATCGTCGAGCGCCACGCGGTGCTCTACCACGAGCAGGACGGCTGGGGCGCGCCGTTCGAGGCGCTGGTGGCCGGCATCGTCAAGGACTTCCTGGAGAACTTCGACCCCGGGCGCGAGCATTGCTGGATCGCCGAGCGCGGCGGCGAGCGGGTGGGCTGCGTGTTCGTGGTGAAGCAAAGCGCGAGCGTCGCGAAGCTGCGCCTGCTGATCGTCGAGCCGTCGGCGCGCGGCGCCGGGCTGGGGCGGCGCCTGGTCGAGGAGTGCATCGCGTTCTCGCGCGCCAAGGGCTACAAGAAGCTGGTGCTTTGGACGCACGCCCACCTCCTCGCAGCGCGCTCGATCTATCGCGCCGCCGGGTTCAAGAGGCTGCCGAAGACCGAAGTGCACGACACCTTCGGGCCGAAGGCGGTCAGCGAATTTTGGGAACTTAAGCTCTAGCTGGGCTTGAAGCGCACCACGCGGTTGCGGCCTTCCTGCTTGGCCTGATACAGGGCGCGGTCGGCGCGCGCGGCGAGCGCGTCGAGGGTGCGGCCGTCTTCCGGGTAGCAGGCGATGCCCACGCTCACCGTGGCGGCGACGTTCTGGCCGTTGATGGCGAGCGGGCGCGAGGCGATGGCGGCGCGGATGCGCTCGGCTACGTCGAGCGCGCCTTTCGGCGGCGTCTCGGGCAGCAGCACGATGAACTCGTCGCCGCCATAGCGCGCCGGCACGTCGCTCGCGCGCAGCTCCGACTGCACCGCGTTGGCGATCTGGCGCAGCAGCCGGCTGCCCGCCTCGTGGCCGTGCGTGTCGTTGATGTGCTTCAGGTTGTCGGAGTCGACCATCAGCACGCTGGCCGGCCGGCCGTAGCGCGTGGCCTGCCCGAACAGGCGGTTCGCGGCGATGGCGAAGCCGCGCGTGTTGAAAAGGCCGGTGAGGTCGTCGGTCTCCGAGAGCAGCTTGGCGTGCTGCAGCCCGTAGCGGATGTCCGCGGAGAACATGGTGGTGATGTAGGCCACCAGCAGCACCGGCGCGAGCTGCGCGGCGAAGCCGGCGAGGAAGCGCAGCGTCAGGAACTCGATGAAGGTCGCGCTGCCGAGCAGGATGTAGCACGCCGCGACCAGCCCGACGTTGGCGAGCGTGGCGAGCTTGCCGAGCGTGAGCGACGAGGTGATGACCGGCAGGAGATAGAGGTTGACGAGCGGCCCGGCGAGGCGCTCGGTGTACCACAGCACCCAGCTGACGAAGGTGATCATGCCGAGGGTCTCGATGGCGATCTTCCAGCGCGTCTCGCGCTTGTAGAAGTTGGCGTAGCGGAACGCCATCACCAGCGCGGCGTAGAAGAACAGGCCCGCCGAGACCGCGGCGTCGGCTTCCGGGTCGCCGCGCTCGCCGCCGAACACGAGGTAGAGCAGCACCAGGATGAGCAGCAGCCAGTGGATCTCGGCGACGGTGCGCGAGATGCCCCGCAGCTCTTCCTGCTCGATCGAAACGGTTTTGCGCCGTTCTTCTTTTGCCACGGCTTCTCCCATCACCCCTGCGCTATTATGCGGCGGCATGGAATTCTCCGCCAAAGGTTTGCGCGTGCTGGTGACCGCCGGCGCCGCCGGCATCGGGCGCGTGATATCGCGCACATTCGTGGAGCACGGCGCCCACGTGCACATCTGCGACGTGGACGAAAAGGCGCTGGCCGGGACGAAGAAGCAGCTGCCCACGGTGACGCAGACCGTCGCCGACGTCTCCCGGCTGGCCGACGTCGACCGCATGTACGAGGACGTCAAGAAGCACCTGCGCGGCCTCGACGTGCTGGTGAACAACGCCGGCATCGCCGGACCCACGGGTAAAGTCGAGGACATCAAGCCCGAGGACTGGGACCGCACCATCGCCATCGACCTGAACGGCATGTTCTACGTGACGCGCCGCTTCATGCCGATGATCAAGGAGGCGGGCGGCGGCAGCATCATCAACCTGTCGTCCATCGCCGGGCGCTTCGGCTTCCCGATGCGCACCCCGTACTCGGCCGCCAAGTGGGCGGTGGTCGGCTTCACCCAGAGCCTCGCCGCCGAGGCCGGCCCGGACAATGTGCGCGTCAACTGCATCCAGCCCGGCATCGTCGAGGGCGACCGCATCGACCGCGTGATCGAGGCCAAGGCAAAGAGTCTTGGCGTTTCCAATGAAGAGATCAGACAGAAGATGCTGGCCGGCACCAGCCTCAACACCACCGTTACGGCGCAGGACATCGCGAACATGGCGCTCTTCCTCGCCACCGCCCCCGGCCGCCACATCTCCGGCCAGGACATCGCCGTCTGCGGCGGCTCGCGCTACCTGGTCTAAACAAATGGGGACGGACCCTATTTTTCTCATTTGAGAATAAGCTGCAGTTGCGAAAAATAGGGTCCGTCCCTATTTGTTTCCTTGGAGGAGGAGATGGCAGCAGCGCAGGGCAAGGTCATCATTACGTGTGCGGTGACGGGCTCGATCCACACGCCGAGCATGTCGCCGCACCTGCCGGTGACGCCGGCGGAGATCGCGCGCGGCGCGATCGGCGCGGCGCAGGCCGGCGCGGCGATCGTGCACCTGCACGCGCGCAACCCGAAGGACGGCAGCCCGTCGCAGGACCCGGCGCTGTTCCACGAGTTCCTGCCGCAGATCGCGGTGGCGAGCAACGTGGTGATCAACCTGACCACGGGCGGCGCGGCGACCATGACGGTGGAGGAGCGCCTGCAGCCCGCGCTGCAGCTCAAGCCCGAGGTGGCCTCGCTCAACATGGGCTCGATGAATTTCGGCCTGTACGAGATGCTCGGGCGCTACAAGGACTTCAAGCACGACTGGGAGAAGCCCTACCTCGAGGGCTCGGACGAGCGCATCTTCAAGAACACCTTCCGCGACATCGCCTACATCCTGCAGTCCTGCAGCGCGAACGACACGCGCTTCGAGATCGAGTGCTACGACATCGGCCACCTCTACACCGCGGCGCACTTCGTCGACCGCGGCCTGATCAAGCCGCCGTTCCTGATCCAATCGGTGTTCGGCATCCGCGGCGGCATCGGCAACCACCCCGAGGACGTGATCCACATGAAGCGCACCGCCGATCGCCTGTTCGGCGACGCGTACTACTGGTCGGTGCTCGGCGCCGGGCGCGCGCAGATGCAGATCGCGGCGCAGGCCGCGGTGATGGGCGGCAACGTGCGCGTCGGCCTGGAGGACAGCCTGTGGATCGGGCGCGGGCAGCTCGCCAAGTCGAACGCCGAGCAGGTGGCCAAGGCGAAGCGCATGCTCGAGGAGCTCGGCCTCGCGGTCGCGACGCCGGACGACGCCCGGCAGATGCTGAAACTCAAAGGAGCACGGAATGTCGCTTTTTAGGCTTGTAGTTCTATTGCTTCTCTCCTTCCCGGTTGCCGCGCAGGACTGGCCCAACAAACCCGTCAAGTTCGTCTCGCCCTATCCGCCGGGCGGCTCGGTCGATCCGCTGGCGCGCATGTTCGCCGCCAAGCTGGGCGATTCGCTCAAGCAGAACTTCATCGTCGAGAACCGCACCGGCGCCTCGGGCGTGATCGGCACCGAGTACGTGGCGAAGAGCGCCCCCGACGGCTACACCTTCGTCTTCATCTTCGACACGCACGCCGTGCACCAGGCGCTCAACCCGAAGCTGCCGTTCGACCCGGTGAAGGACTTCGAGCCGGTGATGATCGTCGGCAGCGCGCCGATGGCGATCACCACCGGGGCGCAAAAGCCGTACAAGGACTTCCAGGACGCGCTCGCCGCCGGCAAGAAAGGCGGCGTGAGCCTCGGCAACGTGGGCAACGGCTCGCTCGCGCACCTCACCACCATCGTGCTGAACCAGGCGACCGGCGCGAAGTTCGAGCCGGTGGCCTACAAGGGCGGCGGGCCGCTGTCCGCCGACCTGATCGGCGGCCACGTCGAGCTCGCGATGGCCTCGACCGCGGCGCAGGCGCAGCACGTGAGGAGCGGCAAGATGCGCGCGCTGGTGCTGACCGGCGACAAGCGCTCGAGCACCATGCCGGAGGTGCCGACGCTGAAGGAGCTCGGCATCGACGTGGTGGCGCATGCGTGGTGGGGCATCCTCGCGCCCGCCGGCACGCCGAAGCCGATCATCGACAAGTTCCACGCCGAGCTGGTGAAGGCGATCAAGCTCCCGGACGTGCACAAGATGCTCACCGAGACGCAGGGCATGGACGTCATCGCGCTCAGCCCGGCCGACACGCAGAAGTGGATCAACGACAACATCGCCCGCTGGGGCAAGGTGGTGAAGGACAACAACATCACGGTCCAATGAGAAACGCCCCATGAAGGTCGCGGTTCTCGACGACTACCAGCGCGTCGCGCTGGGGCTCGCCGACTGGAAGTCGCTGAAGGGCGTCGAAGTGGTGGTGTTCGACAGGCCGCTGGAAAATCCTGCCAGGCAGCTCGCGCCGTTCGACGCCGTCTGCCTGATGCGCGAGCGCACGCCGTTCCCGCGCTCGCTGATCGAGAAGCTGCCCAACCTCAAGTTCGTGAGCCTCACCGGCGCGCGCTCGCCGAGCCTCGACACGCAGGCGCTCAAGGAGCGTCGCATCCCGGTGAGCAACACGCGCTCGGCGGGCGGCGGGCTCTCCACCGTGGAGCTGACCTGGGGCCTCATCATCGCCGCGGCGCGCGGCCTCGCCAAGGGCGAGCGCAACATGCGCGCCGGCCGCTGGCATGAAGACCTTGCGCCGGGCTTCTCGCTCGCCGGCAGAAAGCTCGGCCTGCTCGGCCTCGGCAACATCGGCGCGCGCGTCGCCGCGATCGGCAAGGCGTTCGGCATGGAGTGCGCGGCGTGGAGCCAGAACCTGACGCGCGAGAAGGCCGAGGCGGCCGGCGCGGTTTTGGCCTCGAAAGATGAGCTGTTCGAGAACAGCGATGTGGTGACGATCCACCTGGTGCTGTCCGAGCGCACGCGCGGCCTGGTGTCGGCCAGGGATCTGGAGCGGATGAAGCCGGGCGCGGTGCTGGTGAACACCTCGCGCGGGCCGATTGTCGACGAGAAAGCGCTGCTTTCCTGGTTGAAGAAGAACCGCAACCACGCCGCGCTGGACGTGTACGAGAAGGAGCCGCTGCCGGCCGAGTATGCGCTGCGCGAGCTCGAGAACGTGACGCTCTCGCCGCACCTCGGCTACGTGCACGAGGAGAACTACCGCATCTTCTACCGCGATACCGTCGAGAACGTGGCCGCATGGCTGGCGGGCAAGCCGATCCGCGTCATCAACCCCTGATTCGCCTTTCGTACCTGCCGCCGCTCATGGTGTATGCGGCGTACGGGGTATCGGGCCTCACCGGCATCGTCGGCACCTTCTTCGTGCGCGACTACCTCGATCTTTCGCCGGCCGCGCTCGCCGCGCTCGCCTTCTGGGCCGGGATTCCGTGGGCGCTCAAGATGCCGGTGGGCCACGTGGTGGACCTGATCTGGCGCTGGAAGGCGCTGCT
>DASVFV010000070.1:0-17460 GCA_036379875.1 Burkholderiales bacterium
GGGATCGTGCCGTCCCGTTGTTTCTATTGAGGTTGCCTTGCCGCGGGTGTCGATGGTCCTGCGCGGCAGGCGGATGCTCGAGGTCGGCTTGAGCGCGATCGACACCGTGACGTCCTGTCCCGTCGAGATGCCGCCCAGCACGCCGCCGTTGTTGTTCGACACGAAGCCCTCGGGCGTCATCTCGTCGCCGTGCTCGCTGCCCTTCTGCTCGACGGCGGCGAAGCCGGCGCCGATCTCGACGCCTTTCACCGCGTTGATCGACATCATCGCTGCCGCGATGTCGGCGTCGAGGCGGCCGTACACCGGCTCGCCCCAGCCCACCGGCACGCCCTGCGCGACCACGTTGACGCGCGCGCCGCACGAGTCGCCGCGCTCGCGCAGCTCGTCCATGAACTTCTCGAGCTCCGGGACGATGGCCGCGTTCGGCGCGAAGAACGGGTTCGCGTCGACCTCTTCCCAACCGCGAAACGCGATTTTTCTCGGACCGAGCTGCGCGAGATAACCGCGGATCACCACGCCGTATCTTTCCTTCAGCCATTTCTTCGCGATCGCGCCGGCCACCACGCGCACCACGGTCTCGCGCGCCGAGGCGCGGCCGCCGCCGCGCGCATCGCGCACGCCGTATTTCTGCCAGTACGTGTAGTCGGCGTGCCCGGGACGGAACTTGTCCGCGATCGCGGAGTAGTCCTTCGAGCGCTGGTCCTCGTTGCGGATCAGGAAGCCGATCGCGGTCCCGGTGGTGCGGCCTTCGTAGACCCCCGACAGGATTTCCACGGTGTCGGTCTCGCGCCGCTGGGTCACGTGGCGCGAGCTGCCCGGCTTTCTTCTGTCGAGTTCCTTCTGGATGTCCGCAGCCGACAATTCCATTCCCGGCGGGCAGCCGTCCACCACGCCGCCATAGGCCGGCCCGTGCGACTCGCCGAACGAGGTCACGCAGAACAGGATGCCGAAAGCGTTGCCCGACATGCTTCGATCATCTCATGAAAAATCCGCGCGTCTCGAACACGCGCGCGGCGAACGCCTTGCCGCTCGAGCGCAGGCTGCGCTTCAGCACGAAGTCGAAGAGCAGCGGGTTGTGCAGCCGGATCTCGCGCAGCACCTCGGCGCTCGAGGCTTGCAGCATGCCGAGCGAGACGAGATAGTCGACCGAGAAGATCGGCATCACGCCCGGCAGCGGATAGTCCGAGCCGTTCAGCAGGCGCGCGTGCCAGGCCTCGTTCTCCACCACGCGCGCGAGCGCCGGCCCGGCGCGATTGACCTGCGTCATCGCCGAGATGTCGCCGTACGCGTTGGGATACTTCTCGAACACCCTCTGGAACAGCGCGAAGCTCTCGACGTACGGCCCGTTCGGCCCGCGATCGAGGTCGCGGTCCTCGCCGATCGACGCGCAATGCGCGATCACCACGCGCACGCCCGCGTCGAGCGCGCGGCGCAGGCGCAGCGGGTTGCCGAAGTCGTGCGCCTCGCGCCCGAGCACCGCGCGCTCCTCGCCGGCGTGGGCGATCAGCGGCAGCTGGAGTTTTTTCAGGCCTTCATAAAATCCATCACAGCGAGGCAAGGCCGGGTCGATACCCATCGCCGAGGGCAGCCACTTCACCGCGCGCGCGCCGTCGCGCTTCGCCTGCGCCAGTGCCTCGAGCGCGTCGGCGCGGTAGGGATGGATCGACGCCACCCACTCGAAGTCGTCGGGATGGCGCTTCGCCACGTCGCGCGCATACGAGTCCGGGACATGGAAGATGGTGTGCTCGAGGTCCGGCGCGCCGCGCTCGTCGTACGCGCGCTCGAAGGCGTACAGCAGCAGCTTGGCGCCCGGCCGCAAGCCGTGGATGAGGTTCTGCATGCGCTCCACGTAGGCGCGGTCGACGCTGCCGGCCGCCGCGTCGTGCACGCAGCCCGCATTGAGGAAGAACAGGCGCCGCGCGTACTGCCCGGGACTCAGCAGGCTCTCGGTGCGCGGATTGACGAAGATGCCGCCGCCCGAGTCGCCGGTGCCGATGAGGTGCGCGTGGCTATCCCAGAACTGCGCGGCGTCGATGCCGTCCCAGGCACGCCTCACCAGCTCGTGCTCGGCGAGGCGCCGCGGCAGGTCGACGTGGCACGGATTCCAGAAGCCCTGCTCGGGCCAATAGCGCCACGCAGCCGCCGCGGCAGCGGCCGCGCCCATTCCACCTAGGAGAAACGTCCTACGCAGGCCAGTTTTTGATGTAGCCCTTGAGCATCTTGTTCTCGAAGTCCTGCTCTTCCAGCACCGCCTTGGCCACGTCGCGGAACGAGATCACGCCGAGCAGCCGGCCGTCCTGCAGCACCGGCAGGTAGCGCGCGCCGCTCTCGATCATGGTGCGGCGCAGGTCGTTCACTTCCATGTCGGGCGTGGCGGTCACCGGGCTGCGCGTCATGATCTCGGCGACCTTGAGCTCGCCGAGCGAGCCGCCGCGCGCGGCGAGCGCGCGCAGCAGCTCGTGGAAGGTGAGCATGCCGACCATGCGGCCGTGCTCGAGCACCACGAGCGAGCCGAGGTTCTCCTTCGCCATGGTCGACACTGCCTCGGCAGCGCGTCCCGACGGCTCGATGCTGAGCAGGCGGCTGCCTTTGACGCGCAGGATCTCTTTCACTTGCATGGCGACCTCCTCGCAGAGTCTCCTGCGGGAAGTCTAGTCCAAATACAATGCATCGTGGACAGGGTAGCGCTCGTCACCGGCGCCGCGCAGGGCATCGGAGCAGGAATTGCCGCACACCTTGCGGCGCGCGGCTGGCAGGTGGCGGTGGCCGACATCCGCGGCCGCTCGCCGCACTTCTTTTTGCGCTGCGACGTGGCGCGCGAGCCCGACGTGAAGCGCGCGATCGGAAGAATAATCAAACGCTTCGGCAGGCTGGATGCGCTGGTCAACAACGCCGGCCTCGCCGGCCCGCACGACGGGCCGGTCGAGAAGCTCGAGCTGCGCCGCTGGCAGCGCCGGCTGGCCGTCAACCTGACCGGCCCGTTCCTGATGGCCAAGCACTGCGTGCCGCACCTGCGCCGCGCGCGCGGCGCGATCGTCAACATCGCCTCGACGCGCGCCCTGCAGTCCGAGCCCGACACCGAGGCCTACAGCGCGAGCAAGGGCGGCCTGGTGGCGCTCACGCACGCGCTCGCCAACAGCCTCGGACCGCAGATCCGGGTGAACTGCGTGAGCCCGGGCTGGATCGCGCACCAGGGCAAGGTGAGCCAGAAAGATCACGCGCAGCACCCCGTCGGGCGCGTCGGGCGCGTGGAGGACATCGCCGCGCTCGTCGCTTTCCTGCTCTCCGAAGCGTCCGGCTTCACCACCGGCCAGAACTTCGTGGTCGACGGCGGGATGACCCGGAAGATGATCTACGTCTGAAAACCGCAAATCAGGGACGGACCACGTTTAGGTCGGGAATCATCGCGGCTATTGCCGCAGCGCTTGCCGCGTGCGCTTGTGCGGCACCTTCGCCTGTCGCTTGCACCATGGAAGCCAAGGCCTGTCCTGACGGGACTTACGTGGGACGCGATCCCGGGAAGAACTGCGAGTTCAGGCCCTGCCCGGGTAAATAGGTAGGCAAGCGGAAAACGTGGTCCGTCCCTGATTTCGGGTCTAGCGGACCAGGATGGTCGCGAGGAGGAGCAGCGTCCCCATGCTCACCACGTCGGTGGCGGTGGTGAGGAAGATGCTCGACGCGGTGGCCGGGTCGAGGCCCATGCGCTTCAGCGTGAGCGGGATGATCGCGCCGGAGATGCCGCTCGCCATGCAGGAGGCGACCATGGCGAGGAACACCACGAAGGCGAGCATCCAGGGCTGCTCCTGGTGCTGCCCGGTGGCGGTGATGTACATGCCGACCGCCGCGGCGATGCCGACGCCGACGCCGTTCAGGCAGCCGACCCAGACTTCCTTGGCGATCAGCGGGCGCTCGGCGCCGGGCTTGAGCTCGCCGAGCGTCATGCCGCGCAGCGTGACCGCGAGCGCCTGGCAGCCGGTGTTGCCCGACTGGCCGGCGAGCACCGGCAGGAAGAGCGCCAGGATCACGAGCCGATCGATGGTGTCCTGGAAGAAGCCGACCACCGCGGCGGCGAGGAAGGCGGTCACGAGGTTGAGCTGCAGCCACGGATGGCGCAGCTTCAGGCTGTGCAGCCACGGCGTGGCGAGGCGTTCTTCCTTCTCGACGCCGACCATGCTGCCGGCCTGCAGCGAGATCTCGATCGCCTGCGCCTCGAACATCGCCTGCCCGCGCACCAGCCCGATCAGGTGGCGCTCGGCATCGACCACCGGGTACACCGGGTAGTGCCGGTCGAGCACGAGCCGCATCGCGTCCTTGAGCTCCATGGCGCCGTGCAGCGCGAAAGCGCCGCGCAGCATCACCTCGTCGAGCGACTTCTCGCGGCTGCTGAACAGCAGGTCGCGCATCGTCACCAGCCCGAGCAGGCGGTCCTCCTCGTCCAGCACGTAGACGTAGGTGATGAGGGCGCGCGTCACCAGATCGCGCAGCTCCTCGACCACGTCGCCCACCTTGGCGTGCGGCGGGAAGGCCGCCACCACCGGCTCCATCATGCGGCCGACGGTGCCGGGGTCGTAGAGCGAGTTGCGCTGCCACTGGCGCGCCACGTCGGCCGGCGCGGCCGAGATCGCGCGCTCGCGCGCGTCGGTGGGCAGGTCGGCGAGCACGTCCTGCGCGAAGCCGGGGCTGAGGTGCATCAGCTCGCGCGCGATGTCTTCGCCGCTCAGCGCGGCCAGCTTCTGCGCCGCGCCCGCGTGCGAGCGCGACTTCACCTCGTCCGCGAGGTCGACGACGTTCGCGTTGTCCATCCCTTCCCCCTATAGCCCGGCCGCCTCGGCCACCAGAACCTTCAGTTCCTTGTAGAGCCGCGCGCGCGCCTTACTGTACGCCGCTTTGCCGATCACGTTCCGGATCTCGAACGGGTCGCGCTCCAGGTCGTAGAGCTCGTCCACGCCTTCCTTGTGCACCCAGTGGATCAGCTTGGCGCGCTCGGTGCGCACCGCCTTGTAGCTCATGCCGACGATCCACGGCCACGCCGACTCGTTGTAGTACTCGATGAGGAAGCTGTTGCGCCACGCCTTGGCTTTGCGCTTCAGAAGCGGCACGAATGATAGTCCCTGGATCTGGCGGCCGGGCCGGCCGCCCGCCAGCTCGATCATGCTGGGCGCGATGTCGAGCGCGAGCACCATGCGCTCGATCACCGTGCCGGGCTTGACGAGCCTCGGGTAGCGCACGAAGAACGCGGTGCGGATGCCTTCCTCGTAGGCGAAGCGCCGCTCGGCGCCCAGGCCGTGCTCGCCGAAGAAGAAGCCGTTGTCGCCGAGGAACACGATGCAGGTGTCGTCGAGCTTGCCGGCCTTGTCGAGCTCGTGCAGCAGCATGCCGACACCCTCGTCCACCGAGGCCATCATGGCGGCGCGCTCGCGCACCTCTTCCTGGTCGCCGACGTGGATCGCGTCGAGGAACGCGCGCATGCCGGGGCGCTCGCGCAGCTCGAACACTTCGCGCCAGGCGGGCTTCTCGCGCAGGATTTTCTCCAGCGGCAGCACGTTGGGCCGCGCCGGGTAGGTGCAGCCGCGATAGAGATCCTTGTGGCGCTCGGGCAGCACGTAGCCCTGCATGGTGGACGGATCGATGCTGCCGTCCTGGCGCTGCTGCACGTCCGGGTGCACCGCTTTATGCGCGAGGAACAGCGCGAAAGGTTTTTCCCGACGCCGCGCGACAAACGCGGCGGCGCGCTCGTTCAGCAGGTCGGTGACGTAACCCGAAAGTTGTTTTTCACCACCTTGCTCCCAGAACACCGGGTCGGTGATCTTTCCCTGCCCGCGGAAGCTGATCCAGGTGTCGTAGCCGGGGCGCGGCGCCGCGTCGTTGCCCATGTGCCACTTGCCGATGTGCGCGGTCTCGTAGCCGAGGCGCTGCAGCTCGAGGTGGTAGTTCGCGAGGCGATGGCTCATCGCGTCGCGCCCGACGTTGTCGATGATGCCGTGGCGCGAGGCGTACTGGCCGGTGAGGATCGAGGCGCGGTTCGGCGAGCACAGCGGCGTGGTGTGGAACGCGTTGGCGCAGCTCGCGCCCTCGTGCGCCAGGCGGTCGATGTGCGGCGTCTTCATGTACGGGTGGCCGGAGGCGCCGGTTTCGTCGAAGCGCAAGTCGTCCACCAGGATTACGACGAGATTGGGTCGGGGCACGGTTTTCATCCGCGCGAATCATGGCACAATGGCCTCATGACGGCCCGCGCCATCACCATCCGCCCCGCCGAGCCGCGCGACGCGCAGGCGATCGCGACGATGTCGCGCGACTTCATCGAGTCGGGCCTCGGCTGGAAGTACGACGCGGCGCGCGTGCTGCGCGCGATGCGCGACCGCGACACGCTGGCGGTGGTGGCGTGCGAGGGCGCCAAGGCCGCGGCCGCGCGCTCCGGCGCGGTGGCCGGCTTCGCGATCATGGAGTTCGGCGACGAGCGCGCGCACCTGGTGCTGCTCGCGGTGCGCCCGTCGCACCGGCGCCTCGGCATCGGCCAGCGCATGCTCGAGTGGCTGCTCGAGTCGGCGCGCGTGGCCGGCATGGCGAGCATCCACCTCGAGCTGCGCGCCGGCAACGACGCGGCGCGGCGCTTCTACCGCGCGATGGGCTTCTACGAGACGGTCCTCGTGCCGGGGTACTACCGCAGCGGCGAAGGCCGCAAGGAAGGCGCGCTGCGCATGCTGCGCGTGCTGCGCTCGCCCGGCCCGCTGCCCTACACCTGGCGCCCGCCCAGGACCAATTCCGGCACCGAGCCCTAGGGCACGATCGCGAATCCGAAGCGGATTTGCGACTTGTTCCTCACGTTGTAGTCCAGGATCGATTCGCCATAGCCGGCGAAGAACTGCACGTGCAGGTAGCCGCTGATCGGCCCGAACTTGAGATCGCGCGTGCGGCGCGACACGTCGATCAGCACGCTGCCCTTCTCCGCCGTGCCGTAGCGCAGCACCGTGGTGGCGATCCAGTTGGCGCCCGAATCCCAGCGCGCGCGCCAGTCCACGTAGCCGCGATATTGCGCGATGTCGGTGTTCTCCTCCTTGTCGAGGTAGACGTAGGCCTTCGGCGTGAACTCGAAGCTGCCGCCCTCGCCGATGCGCCAGATCCATTCCGGGCGCACGAACGCGATGTTGATCGAGCGCGAGGTCGCGCCCGCGCCGCCGTTCGACTCGTGCTCGAGGCCCATGCGCGCGCCGTCGAACAGCGCGCGCGTCTGGCCGGCGCGCTCCCATTTCCAGAAGAGGGACGGGCGGTAGCTCGTGTCGCGGAACGCCTTCGACTCGGTGGACAGATCCCACAGCGAGTTCTGCGTGTAGCCGAAGTACAGGCCCGACAGCCAGGGCTGCTCCTGGCCGAAGCCGGCGCTCGCGTCGAACAGGCGGTACTTGAAGGAGAGCTGGAAGCGCGCGCTCGTGCCGCCGCGCGTGCCGACGACGAAGTACATCGGGTCGTTCTCGGAAAGCGGCGGCTCCACCTCGTCGGGGCTCGGGCGCGCGCGATTCGGCGTCGCCATGACCACCAGCACGTTGGACGGCTGGTCGACGAGGCGGATCGTCACCGGGCCGTCGGCCGTCACCGGCATGGTGCCGACATAGACCCGCCGGCCGTTCTCGGCCGCTCCGGCGGGCTTCAGGGTCAGCGCGATCTCGGCCACGTCTACGCCGAGCCGCACCGGCAGCTCCTCGGGCGCCTGCTCCCCGGGCGGCGCAAGGACGATCACCTCGAAGCGTGCGCCGGCCTCGGCGCGTCCGGTGGTCGAGACGATCCACCAATCGGCTGCCGCCGCGGCGGCGGGCGCGGCGATGAGCAGCGCGAAAGCGAGCACGCGCTTCATTCCACGCTCCAGTCCTGCCCCTGCGCGAAGCGCGCGATCAGGAACTCGACGAAGCGCCGCACCTTGGCGGACAGGTGCTTGCGGCTCGGATAGACGGCGTAGATCGGCACCGGCGGCGGCGTGAAGTCCTGTAGCAGGGGAACCAGGCGCCCTGCCCGCACATCGGGCCCGACGATGAAAGCCGGCTCGAAAACGATGCCGGCGCCGCGCGCCGCGACCTCGGCGAGCAGGTCGCCGTTGTTCGAGTGCAGCGTGCCGGCCACGCGCACCGCGCGCTCGGCCCCGGAGGCGTCCCGGAAGCGCCACACGTTGCGCGGCGTGACGTATTCGTACGTGAAGCAATTGTGCCCGGCGAGATCCTCGGGCTTCTGCGGCGCCGGATGCGCCGAAAGGTACTGCGGCGAGGCGCACGGCACCAGGCGCGTCTCGCCGAGCTTGCGCGCCACCAGGTTCTCCGAGCCCGCGGCGCCGACGCGCACCGCGAGGTCGAAGCCTTCCTCGACCAGGTCGACCACGCGGTCGGAGAGCGAGACGTCGAAGCGCACCTCGGCGTGCTGGGCGAGGAAGTCCGCAACCGCCGGGGCAAGGTGGCGCACGCCGAAATTCACCGACGTAGTGAGCCTGATCGTGCCGCGCGGCACCACCGCAGCGCGCGCGGCCTCCTGCTCGGCCTCCTCCAGGTCGGCGAGCAGCTGCACCACGCGCTCGTAGAAGGCGCGCCCGCTTTCGGTCAGGCTGACGCGGCGGGTGGTGCGATTGAGGAGCCGGGTCTGGAGGTGCGCCTCGAGCTCGGCGACGTGCCGCGAGGTCGCGGACGTCGAGAGGCCAAGGCGTGCCGCCGCTTTCGCAAAGCTCCCGGATTCAACGACTTGGGCGAATACCTGGATTGCGCTGAGTCGATCCATTGTCCCGTCTTTCGGGATTATATGTCCACTCCAATGATCTTTATCCCGAATCGACTCGGGCCCATATTGCGTCCATGAAATCCATCCAACGCGTCTACCGCCAGCCCGAAGGCCACTGGGTCGGCGACGGTTTCCCCGTTCATACGGTGCTCGACTACCAGCGCCATCCCGAGCTTTCACCCTTCATCCTGCTCGACCACTTCGGCCCGGCCGACTTCGCGCCGGCCGAGAAGCGGCGCGGCGTGGGCTGGCATCCGCATCGCGGCTTCGAGACCGTCACGGTGCTGCTCGAAGGCGAGGTGGAGCACAAGGACACCGCGGGCAACGGCGGGCGAATCGGTCCCGGCGAAGTGCAATGGATGACCGCCGGCTCGGGACTGCTGCACCAGGAGTACCACAGCGAGTCGATGACGCGCCGCGGCGGCCGCTTCCACGGCTTCCAGCTCTGGGTGAACCTGCCGGCGAAGCACAAGATGACCGCGCCGCGCTACCAGACGCTGACCGCCGCGAGCATCCCGGCGGTCGATGGCGTGCGCGTGATCGCGGGCGAGTTCCGCGGCACCAAGGGCCCGGCAAAGACCTTCACGCCGGTCAAGCTTTTCGTTGTGAACCTGGAGGGCGGAAAGTCGCTGCGCCTTCCGCTCGATGAAGGACACAGCACTGCGCTCTATGTCGGACAGGGAAAAGTGAACGATGCCGCCGCAGGCGAGCTCGTACTGCTCAGCCGCGAGGGCGAGGACTTCGTGCTCGAGGCCGAGAGCGATGCGATCGTTTTCGTGATGAGCGGCGCGCCGATCGACGAGCCGGTGGTCGGCTACGGCCCGTTCGTGATGAACACGCCGCAGGAAATCCAGCAGGCGTACCGCGACTACCAGGCCGGCAAGCTCGGCACCATTCCAGCAGAGGAGATCACGTCGTGATCGACAGCCGCACCGCCCCCTACGCCGCGCTCGTGCTGCGCGTTTCGCTCGGCTTGATGTACATCGCGCATTCGCTCGTGCTGAAGCACTACACGTATACCCTCGCGGGCACGGCACAGTTTTTCGAATCGATCGGCCTGCCCGGCCCGCTCGCATACGCGACGTTCTGGGCCGAGCTGCTCGGCGGCCTGGCGCTCGTCGCGGGCATCGGAACGCGCATCGTGGCCTTGGGCTTGATTCCCATCCTCGCCGGCGCGACGTGGGTTCATGCCGGCAACGGCTGGGTGTTCAGCGCAGCGAACGGCGGTTGGGAGTACCCGGTGTTCCTCATCGCAGCCTCCCTGGTCCTCGCCTTGCTAGGCAATGGTAAATACGCACTTACTGTACGAAAGGAGACTTACGCATGAAGCTGTACTACTCCCCGGGAGCGTGCTCGCTATCCCCGCACATCGTCTCGCGCGAGCTCGGCATCCCGCTCGAGCTGAAGAAGGTGAACAACAAGGACAAGACCGTCGAAGGCGGCGGCGACTACTGGCAGGTCAACCCGCGCGGCTACGTGCCGGCACTGGTGCTGGACAACGGCGAGACCCTCACCGAGGGCCCGGCGATCGTGCAGTACCTCGCCGACCAGAAGCCCGAGGCCGGCCTCGCGCCGAAGAACGGCACCTTCGAGCGCTACCGCCTGCAGGAGTGGCTGAACTTCCTCACTTCCGAAGTCCACAAGCAGTTCTCGCCGCTCTTCAAGCCCAACACGCCCGAGGACTACAAGAAGATCGCGAAGGAAAACCTGGCCACGCGCTTCGACTGGCTCGACAAGCAGCTCGCCGGCAAGGACTACCTGATGGGCAAGCAGTTCACCGTCGCCGACGCGTACGCGTTCGTGCTGCTCAACTGGGCCAAGTTCCACGCCATCGACCTGGCGCGCTGGCCGAACATCGCCGCGTTCCAGAAGCGCGTCGGCGCGCGCCCGAAGGTCCAGGAAGCGCTGCAGGCCGAAGGCCTGCTGAAGAAGGCGGCGTGAGCCTGTTCCTCTCCCACGGCTCGCCGATGCACGCCCTCCAGCCGGGACCGGCTGGAGCGGCGTGGAAGGCGATCGCCGACCGGCTGCCGCGCCCGAAGGCGATCCTGATCGCCTCGGCGCACTGGGAAACCAACCTGCCGATGCTCACCGGCTCGGACAAGCCCGAGACGGTGCACGACTTCTACAACTTCCCCGAGCCGCTCTACCGGTTGCGCTACCCCGCGCCCGGTGCGCCGGAGGTGGCAAAGCGCGCGCAATCGCTGCTCAAGGACGCGGGCTTTACTGCCGGCATCGACGGCTGCCGCGGCCTAGACCACGGCGCGTGGTCGCCGCTGCTCTACATGTATCCGAAGGCGGATATTCCCGTGGTGCAGATTTCGCTGCAGCCCGCGCTCGGCCCGAGGCATCACGTAAGACTCGGCAGTTCCCTGAGAAAGCTATCCGACGAGGGGGTGCTGATCATCGGCTCGGGCCATATGACGCACAACCTGCGCGACTGGGCGCGAGGAAGGGGAAATGATTCGGGCGCGCCGGCGCCGTACGCGCGTGAGTTCCAGGCCTGGGTTTTCGACCAGCTGAAGGCGAAAGACATCGACAGCCTGATCGACTACCGCTCGCGCTCGCCGCACGGCGTGCGCGCGCATCCGACCGACGAGCACTTCCTGCCGCTGTTCTTCGCGCTAGGCGCGGCGTCCGAAGCGGCGAAGCCGCAGCGCGTCTACGACGCCATCGACGCCGGGGTGCTTGCGATGGACGCGTACGTGTTTACTTGATCGAGGCGACGAGCTCGTTCACCAGCCAGTCGGCGGCGCGCTCGATTTCCTTGCCCAGCTGCGACGCATCGCCGGCGGCCAGCTTGTCGACATCGATCTTGTCCCCGCCGTGCACCACCCCGCTGAAGGTCTTGCGCTGAACCCATAGCGGCTGATTCGCCGCATCGCGCAGCGAGACTTCGACGGTCGCGAACACCGTGCGCAGGGGCGCCGGCGCCACCTCGTAGCGCTCCACCACGCTTACGCGCAGGGACTCACGCGACTTGTGGACGTAATCGGCCTTGACCGGCGCCGCCGGCTCGGAGATTTTCGGCCACCCGCTCGCCTCTGACAGCCGGGCGCGCAGGCCTTGTGCGACCAGAAGGCCGAGGTCCGGAATCGCGGGCGGGCTGACCAGCGCCCTGCCCTCCGCGTCCGCGATCAGGCCCGGTATCAGCCCGCCCCCGGACGGCGATTTGGCGTACGCCTGCATCACCGTCATCACCTGGATCGGCGGTGCTTCGACGCGCACGGTATCGATGCTGGAAATCTTGGCGAGCTTGTCGCGCTCCAACGGCACTCCGGCGCAGCCGGCGAGCGCCGCCATCGCCGCCACAGCCCACATCGCAAATCGCATCTGCACGCCTTTTCCCTCTGGTCCAGAGGTGAGGCTACCATTCGCCCGTGCCGGGCGTCTCGTTCCTGCTGCCGATCTGGTTCGACCTTGCGGCGGTATTTCTCTTCGCGCTCACCGGCGTGTGGGCCGCGACGCGGCGCGGCTACGACGTGGTGGGCGCGTTCGTGCTGGCGTTCGTGGTCGGCGTCGGCGGCGGCTTGCTGCGCGACGGCATCTTCCTGCAGGAAATCCCCGCGGTGCTGCGCGATGCGCGCTACCTGTGGGCGGTGCTGGCTGCGGTGGTGATCGGCATCCTGGCCTACCGCCTGGCCGAGCGCTTCGAATCCACGATCGCGTACGTCGATGCGGCGGCGATCGGCGCTTACGCCATCTACGGCGCCAACAAGTCGCTGGTGGCCGGGGTGCCGCCGGAAGCCGCGGTGCTGGTCGGGCTGCTCAATGCGGTCGGCGGCGGGCTGCTGCGCGACGTGATCGTGCGCGAGGAGCCGCTACTCCTCAAGCCCGGCCAGCTCTACTTCCTCGCCACGCTGGCCGGCTGCTCGGGCTTCGTGCTCCTCAGCCACCACTACGGCATCGATGTCGAGCTCGCCGCGTACGGCTGCATCGCGCTCACCATGCTGCTGCGAGTCGCGGCGATCCGCTTCAACTGGCGCACCCGCGCGCTCGACAGCTGGCGCAAGCCGGGCTAGACGCCGAGGTAGCGCTGCAGGAGCTCGGGCCGCGCCTTGATCTCCTGCGCGGGGCCCTCGTGGGCGACGTGGCCGTTGTTGATGATGTAGACGCGGCTCGCGAGCGCGAGCGTGGCGGCGAGGTTCTGCTCGACCAGCAGGATGGTCTGGCCGGCGGCGGCGAGCTCGCCGCAGATGCGCACCAGCTCGCGCACGATGAGCGGCGCGAGGCCCTCGAAGGGCTCGTCGAGCAGGATGATCTTCGGGTCGCGCACCAGGGCGCGCGCGATGGCGAGCATCTGCTGCTCGCCGCCCGAGAGGTCGGTGCCGCGGCTGCGGCGGCGCTCCTTCAGGCGCGGGAAGATGCCGTAGATGCGCTCGAGCGGCCACTTTTTCTTCGCGCTCAGGCCCGCCAGCACCAGGTTCTCCTCGACGTCCAGGCTGCCGAAGATGCGCCGCTCCTCGTGCACGAGCTGCATCCCGGCGCGCGCGATGCTGTGGCTCTTGCGCCCGGCGATCTCCACCCCGTCGAGCTTCACCGAGCCGGTGCTCGGCGTGACCACTCCCATGAGACTCTTCAGCGTGGTGCTCTTGCCCGCGCCGTTGCGCCCGAGCAGCGCCACCACCTCGCTTCTCTCCACGCGCAGCGCCACGTCGAACAGGATGTGCGAGTCGCCGTAGTAGCTGTTCAGCCCGCGCGCCTCCAGCAGGCTCATCTAGTGGACTCCATTCACGCCGCCGAGGTATGCCTCCTGCACCGCGGCGTTGCGCTTGATCTCGTCGGGCGCGCCCTCGACCAGCACCTTGCCTTCCTGCATCACCGTGACGCGCTCGACCAGCTCGAATAGCGAGTCGATGTCGTGGTCGATGACCACCATGGTGCGGCCCTTGCCGATCGACTTGAGCAGCTCCACGGTCTCGACGCGCTCGCGCGGGCTCATGCCGGCGAGCGGCTCGTCGAGCAGCAGCAGGCTGGGCGAGCAGGCGAGCGCGAGGCCGATCTCCAGGCGGCGCTTCTCGCCGTAGGCGAGCTGCGCGACCGGCGTGTCGCGGCGCTCCGCGAGGTGCACGAGTTCCAGCGTGGCCTCGACCTGCTCGTCGAGCCCGCGCACCGCGCGCAGGCTGCGCAGCAGGTCGAGGCGGAATTTGCCGCGCAGTGCGGCGAGCGCGGCGATGGTCACGTTCTCGCGCACCGTCAGGCGGTTGAACAGCTGGTTGACCTGGTAGCTCTTGGTGAGGCCGAGCTGGCACACCTCGGTCACGCTCTTGCCGGTGATGTCCTGGCCGCGAAAGCTGATGCGCCCGGCGCTGGGCGGCACTTCGCAGGTGAGCATCTTGAAGAAGGTGGTCTTGCCCGCGCCGTTCGGGCCGATGATGCCGCGCACCTCGCCCGCGTTCACGCTGAAGTCCACGCCCTCGTTCGCCACCACGCCGCCGTAGTGCTTGGTGAGGCCGCGCGCCTGCAGGATCGGCCCGCTGAAGCCGTTCGGCAGCTGGTGCGCCGCGCTGATGGGTTTCGCACCACCTACGCTCCCGATGGGAGATGTAGGTGAAGAACCTTTGCGCACCATGAGCCGCCACAGGTCGCGCAGCCCGCCGATGATGCCCTGGCGCAGGAAGCACACCAGGACGACGAAGATGAGGCCGAGGACCAGCTTCCAGGTCGCGCCGAGGTTGAGGGTCGACTGCAGGAAGTCCTGCAGGAACAGCCACACCGCGGCGCCGGCGAGCGGCCCGAACAGCGTGCCGCGCCCGCCGATCGCGGTCTGCATGATGAGCTGGCCCGAGGTCTCGAACATGAAGGCTTCGGGCGGCATGAAGGCCTGCATCACGCCGAGCAGCCCCCCCGCCAGGCCGGCGTAGGCCGCGGCGATCACGAACGCGGCGAGCTTGTAGCCGTGGATGCTGTGCCCGACCGCCGCGGCGCGCAGCGGGTTCTCGCGGATCGCGCGGAAGATCGCGCCCGCCGGCGAGCGCACGATGCGCAGCGCGACCACGATGCCGATGAAGTAGCAGAACGCGAGGAACGGATACAGCGCCCAGCCGGTCGTGAAGTCGTGCTGGAGGAAGCCCAGGTCGATCGACGGCGTGGGCACGCCGGGCAGGCCGTTCTCGCCGCCGGTCCATTCCGAGAGCGGGTTGAACTCGACGAAGAAGAACACCTCCGCGATCGCCACCGTGATCATGGCGAAGTAGATGCCGGTGCGCCGCAGCGCGATCAGGCCGACCAGGTAGCCGACCCCCGCGGCCGCCACCATGCCGATCACCAGCGCGGTGATGACGTGCGGAAAGCCGGCGCGCGTCAGGAGGTACGCGGCGACGAAGCCGCCGGTGCCGTAGAGCGCGGACTGGCCGAAGGAAAGGAGGCCCGTGTAGCCGAACAGGATGTCGAAGCCGATGCCGAACAGGCCCCACACCAGGATGCGGTTCACGGTGTTGGGCGCCGCATCGAAGAACGGCAGCAGGAACGGCGCGGCGACGAGCGCGAGCGCGGTCAGCGTCTCGATGACGAACGGCCGGCGCGGGCCGTAGATGCGATCCGCGTTCACTCGCGGCCGGCTTTGCCGAGCAGCCCGCGCGGGCGCAGCATGAGCACCAGCGTCATGGCGGCGAACAGCATCACGTAGGCGTAGCCGGGGTTCACCATCGAGGTCAGGCTGATGATCTCGCCGGCGATCAGCCCGCCCAGCACCGCGCCGGGGAACGAGCCGACCCCGCCGATCACCACCACCACGAAGGTCTGTACCAGGATCTGCTCGCCCACCTCCGGGGCGAGCGAGACGATCGGCGCGTTGATGAAGCCGGCGAAGCCGGCGGCCATCGCGCCGATGCCGAACACCACCATGAACACGCGGTCGACGTTGATGCCGAGCGAGTCGACCATCACCGAGTCCTCGATGCCGGCGCGCACGATCATGCCGAGGCGCGTGCGGTAGAGCACCAGGAACAGCACGAGCAGCGCCACCGCGCAGATGCCGACCACCGCGAGGCGGTAGGTCGGATAGAACATGAAGCCCATGTTGGTGATGCCCTGCAGCAGCTCGGGCGGCTGCACGGTCTTGGTCTCGCTCGAGAAGTACCAGCGCACCGCCTCGACGAACACGATGGCGAGGCCGAAGGTGACGAGCAGCTGGTCCTCGTGCGGCCGCGCGTAGAAGTAGCGGATGATGACGCGCTCCATGACGATGCCGAGCACGCCGAGCGCGAGCGTCGCGACCGCGAGCGCGGCGAGGAACGAGCCGGTGGCCTGGTACGTCATGTAGCCGGCGTAGCCGCCGAGCATGAACATCGCGCCGTGCGCGAGGTTCAGCACGCCGAGCGTGCCGTAGATGATGGTGAGGCCCGAGGCGATGAGGGCGAGCAGCGCCCCCAGCGCCAGGCCGTTGAACAGCTGCGAGCCGAAGTTAGCCCAGCTGAGCACGCGGGAACGTCATCCCCGCGCAGGCGGGGATCCCGTTTCTGTTACGTGTACTCGCCCAGCTTGCAGCCGAACGCGTCGGGCTTCTGCATGAGCGGCGCGCCGGGCACGACCTCGGTGACTTCCCAGAAGTCCTCCTTGTTGCGCATCGCCTTCGGCGCCTTGCCGCGCACGATCACCACCGGGCGCACCAGTTGGTGGTCCTCCTTACGGAAGTACACCTCGCCGACCATCGACTGGAGCTTGCGCCCCTCCTCGTAGGACTTGATCACGTCGGGCGGGTAGAAGCCGCCGGCGTTCTCCACCGCGTCGGCCCAGAGCGCGAAGGACATGTAGGCATTTTCCGCGCCCCACTCCGGGTAGTAGCCGTACTTCTTGCGGAACGCGTCGACGAACATCTTGGCGAGCGGGTACTTGTCCTCCAGCGTCCACCAGAAGTCGGTGGCGGCGAACACGCCTTGCGAGAGCTCGGCGCCGATGTTCTTGGCGAGGAACGGGATCTGGTAGGGGATCACCAGCTTCATGCGCGGGATCACGCCGAACTGCTTGGCCTGCTGCGTCGAGATCACCGCGTCGCGCCCCCAGTTCACGTTGAGCAGCACTTCCGCGCCGGAGTTGGCGATGTTGGTGAGGTAGGAGCTGTAGTCGGTGGCGCCGAGCGGCGAGACCTGGTTGGTCACCATCTGCCAGCCGCCGTGCTCCTTCAGGTACTCGCTGGTCGACTTGGTGACGGTGTGGCCGTAGGTGTAGTCGGGCGTCATGAACGCCATCTTCTTGTTCTTGCCGTAGGCCTTGAGCAGCACCGGGCCGATCGCGTTGGCCGCGGTCTCGCCGTAGAAGTTCTGGCGGAAGCCGTAGCGCACGCAATCCTTGCCGGTGGTGTCGTTCGAGCCCGAGATGCCGGTCACGTACAGCACCTTCTCGCGCTGCGCGAGCTTGTTCATCGCCACCGCCACCGCGCTCGAGGTCGAGCCGGTCATCAGGATCACCTTGTTCTCGGTGATGAAGCGCTGCTCGGCCTGCACCGCGTCGTTCGGCTTGGCGGCCGAGTCGGCCACCACCAGCTTGAGCTCCTTGCCCTGCACGCCCTTCTTCGTTTTCGGCGAGATCTTGCGCATCAGCTCGTGGCCGCTGTTGATGTGCTCGACGGCGAGCTGCCAGCCCTTCAGCTCGTCCTCGCCCTGCTCGGCGTAGGTGCCGGTGCGCGGCACCGCGACGCCGATGTACACCTCCTTGCCCTTCACGCCCTCGGGCCAGGTGCCGATCGCCGGGGGGTTCTCGGCGAGCGCC
>DASVFV010000071.1:0-2845 GCA_036379875.1 Burkholderiales bacterium
GCCTGGTGCAGATGATCTCGCACGGCTTCGTCTCGGCCGCCATGTTCCTGTGCGTGGGCGTGCTGTACGACCGCATGCACACCAGGATGATCGGCGACTACGGCGGGGTGGCGAACACCATGCCGAAGTTCGCCGCCTTCATGATGCTGTTCGCGATGGCCAACGCCGGCCTGCCGGCCACCAGCGGCTTCGTCGGCGAGTTCCTGGTCATCATGGGCGCGATGCAGGCGAGCTTCTGGCTCGCGCTGGTCGCCGCCACCACGCTGATCTGGGGCGCCGCCTACACGCTCTGGATGTACAAGCGCGTGATCTTCGGCGCGGTGGCCAACAAGGAAGTGGGCGCCCTGAAGGACCTCAATCCCCGCGAGCTCGGGGTGCTCGCCGCGCTCGCGCTGGCGGTGCTGTTCATGGGCGTGTACCCGCGGCCGTTCACCGAGGTCATGCACGCCTCCGTCAACCAGCTGCTCAAGCACGTGGCCGCGGCGAAGTACTGACATGGACCGCGCCATTTTCGTGAACCACCTGCAGGCGTTCCCGGAGATGCTGCTGCTCGCCGGCGCGAGCGCGGTCATGCTCGCGGACCTGTGGTCGAAGGACGCGCGCCGGCGCACCACCTACTATGCGGCGCAGGCGCTGCTGCTCCTCTGCTTCGCCTCGACGCTCTTCGTGCTGCGCGAATCCGAGGCCGAGCGCAGCATCCTGTTCAACGGCCTGTTCGTCTCCGACGCGCTCGGCCACGTGCTCAAGCTGGTGTGCTACGTCGCGGTGTCGGGCGCGCTGCTCTATTCGCGGCAGTACATGGCCGAGCGCGGCCTGCTGCGCGGCGAGTTCGTCACGCTCCTGCTCTTTTCGCTGCTCGGCATGATGGTGCTGATCAGCGCGGCGAGCTTCCTCACCGTGTTCCTCGGCCTGGAGCTCATGTCGCTCTGCCTGTACGCGCTGGTGGCGCTGAACCGCGACTCGGCGCTCTCCACCGAGGCGGCGATGAAGTACTTCGTGCTCGGCGCGCTGTCGTCGGGCCTCCTGCTCTACGGCATGTCGATGATCTACGGCGCCACCGGCACGCTCAACCTCTACGAGGTGGCCGACCATGCGCGCCGCCTGGCGGCCACGCCCGCCGACCGCACCTTCCTGGTGTTCGGCCTGGTGTTCCTGGTGGCCGGCCTCGCCTTCAAGGTCGGCGTGGTGCCGTTCCACATGTGGATTCCCGACGTCTACCACGGCGCGCCGACCGCGGTGACCCTGATCGTGGGCACCGCGCCCAAGCTCGCCGCCTTCGCGATGGCGGTGCGCCTGCTGGTGAACGGCGTGCCCGCGCTGGCGCCCGACTGGCAGCAGATGCTCGCGCTGCTCGCGCTCGCCTCGATGGCGCTCGGCAACATCACCGCCATCGCGCAGAGCAATCTCAAGCGCATGCTCGCCTACTCGACCATCGCGCACATGGGCTTCATGCTGCTCGGCCTGCTGTCGGGCGTGGTGGGCGGCAACAACCTGAACGCCGACGTGGCGTACTCGGCGGCGCTGTTCTACGTGATCATCTACGTGCTGATGTCGCTCGGCGCGTTCGGCGTGCTGCTCTACTGCTCGCGCGCCGGCTTCGAGTGCGAGAACCTCGAGGACCTGAAGGGCCTGAACCGCACCAACCCGTGGATCGCCTTCGTCATGCTGGTGCTGATGTTCTCGCTCGCCGGCATCCCGCCCACCGCCGGCTTCTACGCCAAGCTCGCGGTGCTGTCCGCGGCGGTGAACGCCGGGCAGGTATGGCTCGCGGTGGCGGCGGTGCTGTTCTCGCTGATCGGCGCGTTCTACTACCTGCGCGTGGTGAAGCTGATGTACTTCGACGATCCGAAGGATGCGACGCGCGCGGTGGGCACGCCCGGCTTCGGCGTCGCGCTGTCCGCGAACGGCCTGGCGCTGCTGGTTCTCGGCATCCTGCCGCAGCCGCTCATGGCGGTCTGCTTCGTGGCCATCGCCAGGCTTTGAAGGACCTCACCGAGCACTACGTCGCGGGCGAGCAGGTCTTCGACGGCGGCCTGCTCAAGGTGTACCGCGACACGGTGCGCCTGCCCGACGGCACGACCGGCACCCGCGAGTACATCCGCCACCCCGGCGCGGTCGCGGTGCTCGCCCTGTTCGACGACGGCGCGCTCGTGCTCGAGCGCCAGTTCCGCTACCCGAGCCGGCGCGAGTTCATCGAGATCCCGGCCGGCAAGCTCGAGCCCGGCGAGCCGCACCTGCAGACCGCGCAGCGCGAGCTGCTCGAGGAGACCGGCTACGTGGCGAGCGAGTGGCGGCGCCTCGGCGTGCTGCACACCGCGATCGCATACACGGACGAGGCGATCGAGCTCTACCTCGCGCGCGGGCTGGCCAAGCGCGAGGCGCGGCTGGACGCCGGCGAGTTCCTCGAGGTGCTCAAGGTGCCGCTCGACGAGGCGCTCGCGATGGTGCGCGACGGGCGCATCACCGACGCGAAGAGCGTGGCGGGGCTGCTCTGGCTAAAGGCCTTTTCCTGAACGCTTACGCCGCCGGCTGCTTCAGCACGCGGCCGATCACCTCGGCGAGCTGGTTCTTGCTGTAGGGCTTGGTGATGTAGCCGTCGGCGCCGAGCGCGAGGCCCTTGCGGATGTCGCCGAGCTCGGCCTTCACCGTGAGCAGCACCACCGGCAGCGTGGCGAAATCGGGGCGCGCGCGCAGCTGCGCGAGAATGTCGAAGCCGTTGCCGTCGGGCAGCATCACGTCGAGCAGCAGCAGGTCGGGGCGCGCGTCCTCGCGCAGGCTGCGCGACAGCGCCTTGGCGCGATCGACGCTGCGCACCTGGTAGCCCGCCATGCCCAGGCGCAGCTCG
>DASVFV010000072.1:0-10805 GCA_036379875.1 Burkholderiales bacterium
ACCAGGCGCTCGGCGATGCTCACGCAGTCGCCGAAGGCCACGAACTGCTGCGCGCCGAGCTGCCCGGCAAGGCCGAACACCGCCTCGCCGGCGTGCACGCCGAGCGCCACCGCGGCCGGCAGGCCGTAGCCCTGCTGCCAGCGCTCGCCGATCGCGCCGAACTCGCGCTGCACGGCCTGCGCGGTGGCCACCGCGGCCTGGCAGAAGTCCGCGCGCGCGCCCTCGGCGAACGAGCAGAGCAGCGAATCGTTGTGCACGTGGAGCACCACGCCCTTGCCGGCGATCGCGCTGCGCGACACGAAGGAGAAGAACTCGTTCGCCAGCTCGAGCACCTTGTCGGGCTGCAGCACCTCGGAGAGGCGCGTGAAGTTGCGCAGCTCGGCGTACATCAGCGCCGCCTCGCGCCGTTCAGGCTTTACGGCCATTCGACCTCCCGCGACTCATGCAAAGGTGAGCGTGACGCGCTTGTTGCGCTTGCCTTCCGAGCGGATGCGCGCCACCGCGAGCCTGCCGATCTCGCCGATGTTGCGCACGTGCGTGCCGCCGCACGCCTGCAGGTCGATGCCCGGGATCTCGAGCAGGCGCACGCGCCCTTCGCCGCGCGGCGGCGCCACCGACATGGTGCGCACCAGCTCGGGCCGCGCATCGAGCTCGGCGTCGGTAATCCAGTACGAAGAAGTAGGAATGTCCTGGCGGGTGAGATCGTTCAGCCGCGCTTCGATCTCGTCCTTCACCAGCTTCTCCATCTCGATGTCGAAGTCGAGATGCGCCTTGTCGTCGCCGATCCGCCCGCCCGTCACCGGCGCCTTCACCACCGAGCCGAGCAGGTGCAGCGCGGTATGCAGGCGCATCAGCCGGTGGCGCCGCTCCCAGTCCAGTTCGATTTGGACTTTCTCACCGGGAGAAAGCTTGGCGTTCGGTTCCATCAGATGCAGGACCGCTTCGCCGCTTTTCCGCGTATCAATGACGCGCCAGTCGCCGATGCGGCCCGTGTCGCCGGCCTGCCCGCCGCCGAGGGGGTAGAACACGGTGCGGTCCAGCTCCACCGCGTTCTCGTGCACGGACAACACGGTCGCCTCGCCTTTCGCGAGGTAGGCATCATCTCTGAACAGAAGCTCAGCCATGCAAACACCGCAAAACAGGGACGGACCACGTTTTCATTGGCTCCATCCTGACGGAAAACGTGGTCCGTCCCTGTTTTTGGTTTGCTATCCGAAAAATGCCAACAGGGCGACCACGAACACCACAAGCGCACCGGCGGCGAAAAAGATAAGGGTGGTGTTGGACACCGAGGGCATGACCGGGTCCTGCGCCGCGTCGTGGGGTTCGGCCTCCCCGTGCATCACCACGGTCTCGTCCTCGACCGACTGCATGCGCTTGGTGAAGTTGCCGAAGAATTCGTCGGCGACTTTCTTGGCCGCGGCGTCCACCAGGCGCGAGCCGATCTGCGCGAGCTTGCCGCCCACGTTGGCCTTCACGTCGTAGGCGAGCACGGTGTGGTCGTCCCTCGGCGCGAGCCTCACCTGCGCGGCGCCTTTCGCGAAGCCGGCCGCGCCGCCCTGGCCCTCGAAGGCGAGCGAGTAGGAATGCGGCGGCTTCATGTCGAACAGCGACAGCCGGCCGCGGAATTTGGCGCTCACCGGCCCGACGCGCGCGGTCATCTGCACCTGGTACTCGTTCTCGTTCACCTTGGTGATCGACTCGCAGCCCGGCACGCAGGCCTTGAGGACCTCGGGATCGTTCAACGCTTTCCAGGTGTCGGCTTGGGAGGCCGGGATCAGCTGCTCGCCGGTCATTTCCACTGGGGCTTTTCCTTCATCGGGGTGCTCAGGGTCCTGGCCAAGTCCACCAGGCTCTTCAGATTATGCACCGGCAGGAACAGATCGACGTGCGGCAGCATGGCGCGCACGCCCGCCGGCCGGGCCTCGAACTTCTCGTAGCGCAGCAGCGGGTTCAGCCAGATCAGCTGCCGGCACGACTTGGCGAGGCGCTCCATCTCCTCGCCCAGCCCTTCGCCCGCCTCGCGGTCGAGGCCGTCGGACACCAGGAGCACGCAGGCGTTCTGCCCGAGCACGCGCCGGCCCCAGCGCCAGTTGAACTCGCGCAGCGAGTGGCCGATGCGCGTGCCGCCCGACCAGTCCTTGATCGCCTCGGCGACCTTGGCCATCGCCACGTCGACGTCGCGGTGGCGCAGCTGGCGCGTGATGTTGGTGAGGCGCGTGCCGAACACGAACACCGCGACGCGGTCGCGGTCGTTGGTGATGGCGTGCAGGAAGTGCAGGAACATGCGCGAGTACGGGTTCATCGAGCCCGAGATGTCGCACAGCACGACGAGCGGCGGGTGCAGCTCGGTGGGCGCGGCGCGCACCAGCGGGATGATGTCGCCGCCTTCGCGCAAGCTTTCGCGCAGGGTTTTCCTGAGATCGATCCGCTTTCCGGAAGGATGCGTGCGGAAGCGGCGGGTCTTGATCAACGGCAGCGGAAGGCGCAGCTCGGCGAGCATCTTCTTCGCTTCCGCCAGCTCGGCGGCCGACATGGTGTCGAAGTCCATGTGCGACAGCACTTCGCGCGACGAGAAGGTGAGGCGCGCCTCCAGCTCGAGCTTCTCGCTTTCGCGCTCCTCGGGCTTCTGGGCAAACAGCGCATCGGTGAGCCGCTGGCTCTGCTGCTGCTCGGGCTTGGCGGTGCGGCCGTGCGCCTGCGGCAGCAGCAGGCTCATCATGCGCTCGGCGAGCTTCGGGTCGCGCCAGAAGATGCGGAACGCCTGGTCGAAGATCGGGCGCTGCTCCTGGCGCGACAGCAGCACCGCCGACATGGTCCAGTACCAGTCGTCGCGGCGCAGCGGGAACTGGTGCGAGCCGGCGATCTCGAGCGCGCGCACGCAGTCGATCACGCGATCGGAGCCCACGCGCATGCCGGCCGCGCGCAGCAGGCGCGCGAAGTGCATGACGTTCTCGGGAAGGCGCCCTGCCGGTGTCAAGCGGCGTCCCGCCCGGGCAGCGCGCACTCGCGCGCCAGCTTCTCGATCGCGGGCGAGGCATTCACCAGGCGCTCGCGGAAGTAGCGCTCGTGGTTCTTCTCCAGCTCGGCGAGCCAGTACACGTAGTTCACCATCAGGCCGGCGGAGCGCGCCATGCCGGACTCCGACGTGTCGCCGAGGAAGTTGAGCCGGTCGAGAGAGGCGCCGTTGCCGAGGTGGAAGCGCGCCACCGGGTCGAGCGGCTCGCCGTCGTCCTGCTTCGCGCGCACCAGGTAATAGGCGCACAGCCTGGTGAGCTCCTCCTGCAGCGCATCGGGAATCTCGCCCAGGTGCCAGGCCGGATCGGCGATGCGTGCGACGAGCGCCGGCGGCGCGTTGCCGTCCAGCCAGCGCCGCAAGCCGGGTATCGGCGAGAGCGTAGCGAAGCGGCGCAGGTGCGGGAATTCAAGCTTCAGGTCCTCGGCCACCTGCTTGATGAGCTGGTTGCCGAACGAGATGCCGCGCAGCCCTTCCTGGCAGTTGGTGATCGAGTAGAACATCGCGCAGTCGGCGCGCATCGGGTCGCCGACCGGCGCGCGCACATCGAGCAGCGGCTGCACGCGGGCGCTCATGCCGTGCGTGAGCGCCACCTCGATGAAGATGATCGGCTCGTCGGGCAGCTGCGGATGGAAGAACGCGTAGCAGCGCCGGTCGGCCTGCAGGCGGCGGCGCAGGTCGGGCCAGCCCTGCACCGCGTGCACCGCTTCGTAGTCGATCAGCTTCTCGAGCACCAGCGCGGCGGTGCGCCAGTCGATGCGCTCGAGGCGCAGGAAGCCGCGGTTGAACCAGGAGCGCAGGCGCCGGCGCAGGTCGTAATCGAGCGGGCGCCAGGCGGGATGCTGCTTGATCTTTTTCAGCAGCTCGCTTCTCATCTGCACCAGCGCCGCGGTGCCGCCCGGCGTCATATTCAGGCGATCGAACAGCTCGCGGCGCGGCGATTCCGAGGCCTGCTGCAGGCGGATCAGGTTGTCGCTGGAAGGCTGGGCCTGGTACGCCGCCGCGGCAGCCTGCAGCTGCGCCTCGGCCGGCGAGTACCCGGCGGCCAGCACGTCGAAGAGCTGCTCGCGGGCCGGCTCCTCCAGGGCGTGCCAGCGCGCCACCGCCTCGCGCGCGAGCGCCGTGCTCGCGTACTCGCCGCTCTCGGCGAGCAGCGCGTCGAAAATTTGCGCGAGCTCGCGCACCGGACCTTCGGCACCGGCGCCGCCCGAGCGCCGGAAGAAGCCGAAGATCTTCACGCAGCCGCGGCGCTCTTCGCGTCCGCCACCAGCCGGGTGGCTTCCTCGCCGGCGACCCGCTCCAGGTCGTCGCGGTACTTGAGCAGCACGCCCAGCGTGTTGTTCACCGTCTCCGGATCGAGAACCACGCGGTCGAGCGCGGCCAGGCAGTTGGCCCAGTCGATGGTCTCGGCCACGCCGGGCAGCTTGAACAGATCCACCTTGCGCAGCTGCTGCACGAACGCCACCACCTCGCGCGACAGCGCCTCGGCGGCCTTCGGCGCCTTGCGGCGCAGGATCTCGAGCTCGCGCTTCGCGTCGGGGTAGTCCACCCAGTGGTAGAAGCAGCGCCGCTTCACCGCGTCGTGGATCTCGCGCGTGCGGTTGGAGGTGATCACCACGATGGGCGGCTCCTCGGCGCGCACCGTGCCGATCTCCGGGATGGTGATCTGCCAGTCCGACAGCACCTCGAGCAAATAGGCCTCGAACGGCTCGTCGGTGCGGTCGAGCTCGTCGATCAGCAAGACCGGCGGCCCGGACAGGGGCTGTGATGCGGGTTGCAGCGCGCGCAGGAGCGGCCGGCGGATCAGGAAGCGCTCCGAGAAGATGTCCTGCTCGAGGCCTTCGCGCGACTTCACGCCCTCCGCCTCGGCCATCCTGATCTCGATCATCTGGCGCGGGTAGTTCCACTCGTAGGCGGCCTGCGCGATGTCGAGCCCTTCGTAGCACTGCAGGCGGATCAGCTCGCGCCCGAGCGCCTGCGCCGCGACCTTGGCGATCTCGGTCTTGCCCACGCCGGCCTCGCCTTCGAGGAACAGCGGCCGCTTCATGGACAGCGCGAGGAACAGCGAGGTGGCGAGGCTGCGGTCGGCGACGTATTCCCCCGAGGCGAGCAGGGCCTGCGTCTCGTCGATCGATTTCGGCGTTGGTTTCGTCATGGAGCGTCGCATTTTACTGCGGAGAGGCGCAGACTATCGCCCCTGCCATGACGAGCCGCCGCCAAGTGCTCGGCCTGCTCGCACTCGCGCCTCTGGCGGCGCGGGCGCAGCCGCGCAAGCTCTACCGCATCGGCGTGCTCGAGACCACTTCGCTGCGCCTCAACGCGGAGAACTTCGACCGCTTCCGGCAGGGCCTGCAGGAGCGCGGCTACGTCGAGGGCCCGACGCTCGTCATTCTGTACCGCTCGGCCGAGGGCAGCGCGGAGCGCTTCCAGGGCTTGGCGCAGGACCTGGTGCGCCAGAAGGTCGACCTGATCGTCACGCGCGGCACGCCCGCCACGATCGCCGCCAAGCTCGCCACCGGTACGGTCCCGATCGTGGTCACCGCGATGGCCGACCCGGTGGAGAGCCGCGTGGCGGCAAGCCTCGCGCGCCCCGGCGCCAACGTTACCGGCCTCACCACCGCAAGCGCGGAGCTGCTGCCGCGCCGCCTCGAGCTCCTGAAGGCGCTGGTGCCGAAGATGACGCGCGTCGCCGCCTACGCGGGAAACCCGCGCGACTTCGAGATGGCGGCGCGCGCCGCGAGCCTCGAGCCGCTGCAGGTCGAGGTGCGCGCGCCGGAGCAGCTCGAGCCGGCGTTCGCCGACGCCGCGCGCCAGGGCGCGCAGGGCGTGCTGGTCGGCATCGAGACGCTCACGCAGTCCAATCGCAAGGCGATCATCGAGCTCGCCGCCCGGCACCGCCTGCCGGCCATGTATGCGGCGCGCGAGTTCGTCGACGACGGCGGCCTGGTGTCCTACGGCGTGAGCTATCCGGACCTCTACTACCGCGCGGCCGGCTACGTCGACCGCATCTTCAAGGGCGCGGCGCCGGCCGAGCTCCCGATCGAGCGCCCGGCCAAGTTCGCCTTCGCCATCAACCGCGCCACCGCGCGCGCGCTCGACCTCGTCATTCCGCCCGACCTCCTGCTGCGCGCCGACTGGGCGATCGGCTAGGGTCCCCGCCTTCGCGGGGATGACGTCCTTCGGCACGGCGTTTGCTGCGCGATGCGCGAGCACGCCAACGAAAGGACAACCCGATGGAAATGCAGATGGTCAAGGAGCTGATGCTGCAGGCCCTGGAGCACGAAATGGGCGGCACGAAGGTCTACCAGACGGCGCTCAAGTGCGTCGTGAACGAGGACCTGAAGGAAGAGTGGGAGAAGTACCTGGAAGAAACCGAGAAGCACGTGCAGGTCTTACACGACGCCTGCCTGCAGCTCGAGATCGATCCCGAGGAGCAGTCGCCGGGGCGCAAGATCACGCGCGACATCGGCCAGTCGCTGGTCGCGGCGATGGAAGCGGCGCTCGCCACCGGCGACAAGGAAATGGCCGAGTGCGTGGCGTGCGAGATGGTGGTGCACGCCGAGACCACCGACCACTTCAACTGGCAGCTGATCGGCGAGGTGGCCGCGAAGATGACCGGCGCGCAGGGCAAGGCGCTGAAGGAGGCCTACCAGGAAGTCGAGGACGAGGAAGACGAGCACCTCTACCACTCGAAAGGCTGGCTGCGCGAGTTGTCGCTGCAGGGCCTCGGCCTGAAGGCGCAGCTGCCGCCGCTCGAGGAAGAGAAGGACGTGAAGTCGGCGATGGGGCAGGCCCGCGCCGAGCAGCAGCGCAGGCACCGCCCGTAATCATCGAAGGAACTGAAACGTCGCCCCCGCGAAGGCGGGGGCCCCATTATTTTTTGAAAACGGGGTCCCCGCCTGCGCGGGGACGACGAATACGAACAAGAGCTACTTAAGCGCCGCTTCGACCGCGCGCTTCGCCATCACCGTGATCAGGTGCGCACGGTACTCCGGCGAAGCGTGCAGGTCGTTGTTCAGCCCGTCGGGCTTGACCTTGATGCCGGCCACCGCGTCCGGCGCGAACTTCGCGCCGAGCGCTTTCTCCATGTCGGCCTGGCGGAACGCGCACGGTCCGGCGCCGGTGACGCCGACGCGCACCTTGCCGCCGCCGAAGTCCGCCACGAACACGCCGACGATCGCGAAGCGCGACGCCGGGTTCTTGAACTTCATGTACGCGCCGCGCTTGGGCACCGGGAACGATACCGAAGTGATCAGCTCGCCCGGCTCCAGCGCAGTCTCGTACAGACCCTTGAAGAACTTGTCCGCCTCGAGCTTGCGCTTGTTCGTGGTGATGGTCGCGCCGAGCGCGAGCACCGCGGCCGGGTAGTCGGCCGCCGGGTCGCTGTTCGCGAGCGAGCCGCCGATCGTGCCCATGTGGCGCACCTGGCGGTCGCCGATGATGCCGGCGAGGGCGGCGAGGGAGGGGATCGCCTTCTGCACGTCCTTGGAGTGGGCCACGTCGGCGTGGCGCGTCATCGCGCCGATTTCCACTGCCGAGCCGGAGGCCTTGATGCCGGCCAGCTCCTTCAGGCCGGACAAATCGATCAGGTCGGAGGGCGACGACAGGCGCAGCTTCATCGCCTGCACCAGGCTCTGACCGCCCGCGAGGTATTTGGCCTCTTCCTTCTTTCCCAGCGCCAGCGCGTCCTTGCTGCTGCCGGGGCGGTGGTATTCAAACGCGTGCATGGCTTTTCTCCTGAAGGTGCTTCCAAACGTTGTGCGCGGTGGCGGGCATCGGCAGGTCCTTCACGCCGAGCGCGTCGGTGATCGCGTTGATCACCGCGGCCGGCGCGCCGATCGCGCCCGCCTCGCCGCAGCCCTTCACGCCGAGCGGGTTGTGCGTGCACGGCGTCTCGCGCGTGTCGACCTTGAACTGCGGGATGTCGGAGGAGCGCGGGATGCAGTAGTCCATGAACGAGCCGGTGAGCAGCTGCCCGCTCTTGTCGTAGACCGAGTTCTCCGTCAGGGCCTGGCCGATGCCCTGCGCGAGGCCGCCGTGCACCTGGCCCTCGACGATCATCGGGTTGATCACCTTGCCGAAGTCGTCCACCGCGGTGAACGCGACGATCTGCGTGTTGCCGGTGTCCTTGTCGACCTCGACCTCGCACACGTAGCTGCCGGCCGGGAAGGTGAAGTTGGCCGGGTCGTAGAACGCGTTTTCGTTCAGGCCGGGCTCGAGCTTGTCGAGCGGGTAGTTGTGCGGCACGTAGGCCGCGAACGCCACCTCGCCGAACATCTTCTTGCGGTCGGTGCCCGCCACCTTGAACTCGCCGCGGTCGTACTCGATGTCGGACTCGGACGCTTCCAGCAGGTGCGCGGCGATCTTCTTGCCCTTGGCGATGATCTTGTCGAGCGCCTTGACGATCGCCGTGCCGCCCACCGCGATGGAGCGCGAGCCGTAGGTGCCCATGCCGAACAGGATCTTCGAGGTGTCGCCGTGCACCACCTCGACGTTCTCGATCGGCAGCCCCAGGCGGTCGGCCACCACCTGCGCGAAGCTGGTCTCGTGGCCCTGGCCGTGCGAGTGCGAGCCGGTGAACACCGTCACCGTGCCGGTCGGGTGCACGCGGATCTCGCCGGCTTCGAAGAGCCCGGCGCGCGCGCCGAGGCTGCCCGCCACGTTGGAGGGCGCGATGCCGCACGCCTCGATGTAGCAGGCGTAACCGATGCCGCGCAGCTTGCCGCGTTTCGCGGACTCTTCTTTTCTCTTCTGATAGCCCGAAACGTCCGCGAGCTTGAGCGCGGCATCCAGTGTCGCGTCGTAGTTGCCGGTGTCGTATTGCAGCGCGACCGGCGTCTGGTACGGAAACTCGCGGATGAAGTTCTTCTTGCGGATCTCGACCGGGTCCATCTTCATCTCGCGCGCTGCGGTCTCGACCAGCCGCTCCACCACGTAGGTCGCTTCCGGGCGGCCCGCGCCGCGATAAGCGTCGACCGGCGTGGTGTTGGTGAACACCGCGGTCACCTCGCAGTAGATGTGCGGCGTGGTGTACTGCCCGGCGAGCAGCGTGGCGTAGAGGATGGTCGGGATGCAGGAGGCGAACGTGGAGAGATACGCGCCCAGGTTGGCGGTGGTCTTCACGCGCATCGCGAGGAACTTGCCGTCCTTGTCCATCGCCAGCTCGGCCACCGTGTAGTGGTCGCGGCCGTGCGCGTCCGACACGTACGACTCGGAGCGGTCGGCGGTCCACTTCACCGCGCGGTTCAGCTTCTTCGCCGCCCAGGTCACCACCACGTCCTCGCCGTAGAGGTAGATCTTGGAGCCGAAGCCGCCGCCCACGTCGGGCGCGACCACGCGCACCTTGCTCTCCGGCAGGCCGAGCACGAACGCGGTCATCAGCAGCCGCTCCACGTGCGGGTTCTGGCTCGCGACGTACAGCGTGTACTCGTCGCCGGCGCGCGAGTAGGTCGCGTTGGCCGCGCGCGGCTCGATCGCGTTGGGGACCAGGCGGTTATTCACGAAGTCGAGCTTCGTCACGTGCGCGGCTTTGGCAAACGCCTCATCGACCTTGGCCTTGTCGCCCAGCGCCCACACGTAGCAGGTGTTGTCGGGCGCGATATCGTGGAGGGCGGTTGCCGAGGCGGCTTTCCTCCCGTCCACGACCGCCGGCAGCTCCTGGTAATCCACCTTGACGAGCTCGGCGGCGTCGCGCGCCTGCGCGAGCGTCTCGGCGATCACCACCGCGACGCGCTCGCCGACGTGGCGCACCTTGCCCTGCGCGAGCGGCGGATAGGGCGGCTCCTTCATCGGCTTGCCGTTCACGTCGGTGATCAGCCAGCCGCACGGCAGGCCGCCGACCTTGGCGGCGGCGAGATCCTCCCCGGTGTAGACGGCAAGGACACCGGCAGCTTTCTTCGCCTTTTCGATATTTATCTTTTTCAATACCGCATGAGCGTGCGGCGAGCGCACGAATACCGCGTAGCTCTGGTTCGCGAGCGCAACGTCGTCGGTGTACTGGCCGGTGCCGGTGAGGAAGCGGTAGTCCTCCTTGCGCTGGACGCGGGCACCAATGAGGGGCGCGTTCATAGCTTGCCTCCCATCGCCTTGGCGCCGGCCACGATGCTCTTCACGATGTTGTGGTAGCCGGTGCAGCGGCACAGGTTGCCTTCCAGCGCCTCGCGCACTTCCTGGTCGGTGGGATTGGGATGGTGCTTCGCGAAGTCGAGCGCGTTCATCACCATGCCCGGGGTGCAGAAGCCGCACTGCAGGCCGTGGTTCTCCTTGAAGGCCTGCTGCATCGGATGCAGCGTGCCGTCGGGCTTGGCCACGCCCTCGATGGTCATGATCTCGGCGCCCTCTGCCTGCATCGCCACAATGGAGCAGCTCTTGATCGCGCGGCCGTTCATCAGGACGGTGCAGGCGCCGCACTGCGCGGTGTCGCAGCCGACGTGCGTGCCGGTCAGCCTCAGGTTCTCGCGGATGTACGTGACGAGAAGCGTGCGTTCCTCGACGGCGGCGGAAACAGGCTTCCCATTGACCTTCATGGATACGTTGATTGTCATGCGGCCCTCCTCGGGGGGAAAATGATCCTAGCATGCGCCTGCTCATCGTTGAAGACGATGCACCGCTCGCCTCGGGGCTGCAGCGCATCCTCGAGGCCGAGGGCCACGCCGTCGACGTGACGCCGCGCGGCGAGGACGCGGTGGCCGCCGCGGCGCAGGAGAAGTTCGACCTGGTGATCCTGGACATCGGCCTGCCGCAGATGGACGGCTTCGAGGTGCTGCGCCGCCTGCGCGCCGGCGCGGGC
>DASVFV010000073.1:0-35309 GCA_036379875.1 Burkholderiales bacterium
TTCCTCAGCTCGTGCGCGAGCGTGGCGATGAACTCGTTCACGTGGCGCGCCGCCTTCTCGAGGTCCTGCAGGTGGCGCTGGTCGGTGAGGTCCTGGGTGATCTTGGCGAAGCCGCGCAGGTGCCCGGCGTCGTCGTAGATCGCGCTCACCACGGCGCGCGCCCAGAAGCGCTCGCCGTTCCTGCGCACGCGCCAGCCCTCGGATTCCGAGCGCCCCTCGCGGCGCGCGATCGCGAGGTCCTCCCACGGCTTGCCGGCCTCCACGTCCTCTGGCAGGAAGAAGCGCGACACGTGCTTGCCGATCGCCTCGTCGCGCCGGTAGCCCTTGATGCGCTCGGCGCCGCGGTTCCAGCTCGTCACCACGCCCTCGGCGTCGAGTGTGAAGATGGCGTAGTCGACCACCGCCTCGACCAGCAGGCGGAAGCGCTCCTCGCTCTGGCGCAGCGCCTCCTCGTGCAGCTTGCGGTCGGTGACGTCGCGCGTGATCTTGGAGAAGCCGAGCAGCTGGCCGTGGTCGTCGCGCAGCGCGGTGATCACCACGTTGGCCCAGAAGCGCGAGCCGTCCTTGCGCACGCGCCAGCCCTCGTCCTCGAAGCGCCCTTCGGCGGTGGCGACTTCCAGCTCGTGCTCGGGCCAGCGGCTCTCGATCGCCTCGCGCGTGTAGAAGGTCGAGAAGTGCCGGCCGATGATCTCCTCCGCGGCGTAGCCCTTCAGCCGCTGCGCGCCGAGGTTCCAGGACAGGATGCGGCCTTCGCGGTCGAGCAGGAACAGCGCGTAATCGCGCGCCTGCTCGACCAGCATCTTGTACAGGCTGTCACTGACCATAGCCGCGCGTCTTGGCGTCGTTCATGCAGTCGGTGAAGGTGTCGAAGGCGTCGTCGCACTCGAGCGCCACCTCGCCGGTCTGGGTGAAGGCGCGCCACCTCCAGCGGATCGACCCGTCGCGCGGGCTCTGCTCCGGGATGAACGACCAGCGAAACGGCAGGTGCGGTCTGTCGCTTGTTGTCACAGGGCTTTCAGCAGCGCGAGGAGTTTATCGACGTCGAAGGGTTTCTGCAGTGTCGCATCCGCGCCGGCCAGCTCCGCGTCGGGCAGGTAGTCGCGCTTGGTGAACTGCGCGCCGCCCGATACGGCGATGATCTTGGTAGCGGGGAACTCCTTGCGGAACGCGTCGATCGCCTCGAAGCCGTCGGCGTCGGGCATGAAGATGTCGGTGATCAGCACGTCGGCGGCCCGGCGGCGCTGCGCCTCCAGCGCTTCCTTGCCGTTCGCCGCCACCTCGACGCCGTAGCCCGCGATCTCGAGCGCGAGCTTGAGCGTGAGGCGCATGTCGGCGTCGTCGTCGACGACCAGGAGGCGCTTGGTCATTGCAGTCCCGCCATCACCTGTTTAAGCCGCTCGGGCGCCACCGGCTTGGTGAGGTGCGCGTCGAAGCCCGCTTCATAGGCGCGGCGCTGGTCCTCGGCCTGGCCGTAGCCGGTGATCGCGATCAGCCCCATGCGCCGCCCGCCCGGCGCGGCGCGCAGGCGGCGCGCCACCTCGTAGCCGTCGAGGTCGGGAAGGCCGATGTCGATCAGCGCGACGTCGGGGCGCGCCTCGGCGGCGAGCGCGAGGCCGCTCGTCCCGTCGCGCGCCTCGCGCACGTCATGGCCGCTGAACTCGAGGGCCTGGTGCAGCATGTGGCGCGCGTCGTCGTTGTCCTCGACGATCAGCACCTTGCGCGGCGCGAGAACCAGCGGCGAGGCCGCCTTCTCGCGCTGCGCGGGCGGCAGGACGGCGGGCAGCCGGACGGTGAAAGTGGCGCCGCGCCCCGCGCCGGCGCTCGCCGCGGCGACGCTGCCGCCGTGCATCTCGGTGAGGCGCTTGACCAGCGCGAGGCCGATGCCGAGCCCGCCCGCAGCGCGGTCGAGGCCGCGCTCGCCCTGCACGAAGAGGTCGAACATGCGCTCCGCCGAGCCGGGCGCGAGCCCGGCGCCTTCGTCCCTCACCAGCAGCACGGCGTCCTCGCCCTCCTGCGCGACGCGCACCGCGATCTGCTTGCCGGCAGGCGTGAACTTCACCGCGTTGTCGAGCAGGTTGGAGAGGATCTGCTCGATGCGCGCGCGGTCCGCGTCCACCCACGCCGGCTTCAGGTCCTGCAGCACGCGATGGCGCTCGACTCTGCCCGACGCGCGCCAGGTGTTCAGCACGTTGCCGGCCGACTCGGCGAGATTGAAGCGCTCGCGCTCGAGCGCCACCTTGCCCATCGCCACGCGGCTGATGTCGAGCAGGTCGCCGACCAGGCGCGCCATGTGCTTGGTCTGCCGGTCGACCACCGCGCGCGCGTGCACCGCAGCCGCCTCGTTGGGGCCGGCGAGCTTCAGCACGTGCGCCGCGGTGGTGAGCGCGGCGAGCGGGTTGCGCAGCTCGTGCGACAGCATGGCGAGGAACTCGTCCTTCGCGCGGTCGGAGGCCTGCAGGGCGGCCTTCTCGCGCTCGGCGAGCTCCTGCTTCTCGCGCACTGCAGCGCTGAGCGCCCGGATCTCGTCGATCCTGGTGTGCGCGGGGAAGCTGCCCGCGGCGAGCTCGGCGATCGGCTTCGCGATGCGCCCGCCGATCAGGAGCGCGAGGCCGACCGCGATGCCGCTCGCGAGCAAGACCATAATCAGCACGAGCCACAGGCTGCGCCACGCCGCGGAATCGACCTGCTCGGCCGGCATGGCGATGCCGAGCGCCCAGCCGGTCAGGTCGGAAGTCGCGTAGGGCGTGTAGGTCTCGCGGCCCTCGAGGGTGCGGCCGCGGTACCAGCCCTGCGGCGAGCGCTTCAGCGCCTCCTGCCAGCCTTGCGTGGCCTGCGTGCCCGGCGGCACCGGCGGAATACGTCCGACAATCACGCCGTTGCGGTCCGCGATCGCCACCACCCACCCCTCGGGCAGGCGCTGCGCGCGCAGCAGGTCGGCGAACGCATCGGGCTTCAGCACCACGGTCAGCACGTACCTGGTGAGGCCGTCCTCCAGCACCGGCATGCGCAGCGGCACGCCCCAGCCCTTTTCGTCCCAGCGCGCCAGCGCGCCGACCACCGGCTCGCCGTTGCGCACCGCGAGCTCGAAGCTCTCCGGGTCGGCGAGCTGCACCTGCGTGCCGGCGCGCAGCGACGTGGCGAGCCGCGTGCCGTCCGCGTGGTTGAGCGAATAGTCGAGCCAGTCCGGGTGCGCCTTCAGGATGCGCTCGGCCTCGCTATGGAACGCCGCGAGCTCGCCTTTCTCCAGGTTCGCGGACGCGGCTAGCGCGCGCAGCGTGGCGATAGAGCCGCGCAGCTCCGCGTCGATGCCGCTCATTACCGCCACCACCCGGTCGACCGCGCCGTCGCGCAGCGTGTCGCGCTCCTGCTTCACCACCAGGAAGGCGATCACCACCGCGAGCGCGAGCACCGGCGCGGCAGTGGCGACCGAGAGCAGCAGCAGGTGCGAGCGCAGGCGCATGCCAGGGGCATAATAGCCGCATGAGCGACTGGCGAACGATCCGCAACTGGTCCCGCGACGAGATGCTGAAGCGGGTGGCGCGCTTCCGCAAGCTGAAGGGCTCCGATGGCGGCCTGCCCGACAGCCCGCTGCCGGAGTGCCGCAGGAAGCTTTTCAACGTGATCGGCTTCCAGCCCCCGCCGAGCGGCGACTCGCCGGTCGGCGCGAATGCGTCGGCGATGCCGGCGATTCCGATCGCGGAAGGCTTCAACCTCGGCTACTGCAAGGCAAGACCCGGCAAGGGCCCGCTGATGCACAACCACGACACCAACGAGACCTTCATCGCGATGACCGGGCGCTGGCGCTGCGAGTGGAACGAGGGCGACGCGATGCAGTACGTGGACCTCGAGCCCTACGACGTGATCTCGTTCCCGGTCGGCGTGGCGCGCCGCTTCATGAACGTCACGTACGACGAGCCGCAGAACGAGCACCTGCTGATGTTCATCATCGGCGGCAACCAGCCGCAGGCCGAGTTCACGCCGGCGGCGCTCGCGCGCTGCGAGGAATTCGTCAGCCGCCGGCGGCGAACCCCGGGAAAAGCATCATCCCGCCGTCCACGAAAAGCGTAGTGCCGACCACGTAGTCCGAGTCGTCCGAGGCGAGCCAGACCGCGGCGCGCGCCACGTCGCCGGGCTCGCCGATGCGCCGGTACGGGATGAGCTTCAGGAGCGCCTCGCGCGCCTGCGGCTCTTCCCACGCCGCGCGGTTGATGTCGGTGCGGATCGCGCCCGGCGCGATGCCGTTCACGCGGATGCCGAGCGGCGCCACCTCCTGCGCGAGGCTCTTCATCATCATCATCACGCCGCCCTTCGAGGCGGCATAGTTGGCGTGGCCGGCCCACGGGATCGCCTCGTGCACCGAGCTGATGCAGATGATCTTGCCCGCCGAGCGGCGCTTGAACTCGCGCAACGCCTCGCGCGCGCACAGGAACTGGCCGGTCAGGTTGACCTCGAGCACGCGCCGCCACTCGTCGAGGGTCATGGCATCGAACAGCGCGTCGCGCTGCAGGCCGGCGTTGTTCACCAGGATGTCGAGCGTGCCGAATTCCGCGATCACGCGGCGGAACATGGCGCGCACCTCGTCCTCTTTGGAGACGTCGGCCCGGTGCGACAGTGCGCGCCGGCCGGCGCGCCGGATGCGCGCCACCACCGCCTCGGCCTCGTCCTCCTTCGACACGTAGTTCACCGCCACGTCGGCGCCCGCTTCGCCAAACGCGAGCGCGATCGCCTCGCCGATGCCGGAGCTCGCGCCCGTCACCAGCGCCTTCTGGCCAACCAGGGGTCCCACCCCTAACGGCGAAGCAACGTACGCGCCAGTACCAGTGCGACCGAAAGCGTGGCGAGCGCGAGCGTCGCGGCTGCGACACCGCGCCACAGCGCGGCGGGATGGTCCTGCGCGTAGCGCGTCGCGGCATAGGCGAGCGCGTCGAGCGGAAAGGTGAAGGCCCACCAGGTCGGCGCGAACGGCCAGCGCAGGAAGCCGCGCGCGTAGAAGAGCAGCGCCACCGCCAGCACCAGGCCGAAGTAGAAGAGGTTCTCGAGGAAATTGAGCTCGGGATAGAGCGCCACGCCGTTCGCGTAGATGAGCGAGGGCGGCACGAGCAGGATGAACCAGCTCGGGCGCAGCGCCTCGGGCAGCGGCGCGACCGTCATCGCGCGGTAGAAGAGCAGCGGCACGAGGATCGCCGCGGCGGCGCACGAGATGCCGAAGGTGAAGCGCGCCGCCTCGGCGTGGCCGAGCGCGATGCCGGGGCCGGGCAGCACGATGCCGCCCACCAGCAGGATCAGCCAGCCGGCGTTCACCTGCGCGGGCTCGATGCGCCCCGACAGAAGGCGCAGCAGCGCCCAGGCCTGGAAGGCGAGCAGCAGCACGAAAGCGATCCACCACAGCGCGTCGCCGAGCGCCGGGGAATAGGCGCCCGCCCCGCCCGCCACCAGCGACATGCCGACCGGCAGCGCGCCGCAGAAGCCGAGCCGGATCGGGTCGTTGAAGTCCTCGGCCACCGCGCCGGGATAGAGAAAAACCTTGGCGAGGTACATCGGCAGCAGGATGGCCAGCGCGGCGAAGCCGAGCGCCACCCAGAGCTCGGTGAAATAGGCCGGCGCGCGCACCACGCCGGGAAAGAGCGGCGCCGCGGCGCGCGCGGTGAGCCCGAGGCCGGCGAGGCCCATCACCGCCCCGTAGAAGCCCACCGGCAGCTCGCGCACCGCCCTCACGCGCTCGCGCCGAGGTAGTAGTTCTTGACCAGCTCGTTCTGCTCGAGGGCCTTCACCCCGCCCTCGAACACGATCTCGCCGTGCACGATGATGTAGCCGCGGTCGGCGATGCGAATCGCCTGGTGGAAGTTCTGCTCGGCCATCAGCACCGTCAGGCCGTACTTGTCCTTCAGCTCGCGGATCTTGGTGATGGTGTGCGAGACCAGGATCGGCGCGAGCCCGACCGATGGCTCGTCGACCAGCAGCAGCTTCGGCGCCGACATGAGCGCGCGCGCGATGGCGAGCATCTGCTGCTGGCCGCCCGACATCGAGCCGGCGAGCTGGCCGCGCCGCTCCTTCAGTACCGGGAACGCCTCGTACGAGAACTCCAGGTTGCGCGCGATCTCGCCGCGCGCCGCGGGCCGGAACGCGCCGAGCAGCAGGTTCTCCTGCACCGTGAGGCGCGGGAACAGGCGCCGGCCTTCGGGCACCATCGCCACGCCGAGGTTGACGATCTCCTCGGTGGAAAGCTTCGTCAGGTCGAACTTCCGGCCGTTCAAGGAAAGGAAAACGGACCCCTGGGTAGGCCGCACCATCCCCATCACGCACTTCATGAGCGTGCTCTTGCCGTTGCCGTTCGTGCCGAGCAACGCCACGGTCTCCTTCTCCTGGATGGAGACCGAAACGCCGTGCAGCGCGCGCACTGCGCCGTAGCCGGCGTCGACGCCCTCGATCTCGAGCTCAAGCGCCAAGGTAGGCCTTCTGCACGTCCGGGTTCTGCACGATGGAGGACGGGGTGCCTTCGCAGATGATCTTGCCCGCGTCGAGGCACACCACGCGCTGCGAGAAGCGCATCACCGCCTGCATGATGTGCTCGATCATGATGATGGTGATGCCCTTCTCGTTCAGGTCGAAGAGGATCTTCAGCACCTCGTCGACCTCGCTGCCCGACAGGCCCGCCATCGCCTCGTCGGAGATCAGCAGGCGCGGCTTCGCCGCCATGGCGCGCGCCAGCTCGAGCTTGCGCAGCTCGACCTGCGAGAGCTGGTTGGCGAGCGCGTGCGCCTTGCCGGCGAGGCCGATGCCCTTCAGGATCTCCATGCCGCGCGCCTCGCCCTCGCTGTCCTTCAGGTGCGTGACGTAGGCCGAGGGCACCAGCAGGTTCTCGAGCACCGTCATGCTGTGGAACGGGCGCGGCACCTGGAAGCTGCGCGCGATGCCGAGCCGCGTGCGCTTGTACGCCGGCATTCTCGAAATCTCTGCATCGTTGAACCGGATCGAGCCGGATTCGTTGCGCAATGCGCCCGCGATGCAGTTGATGAGCGTGGTCTTGCCCGAGCCGTTCGGCCCGATCAGGCCGAAGCGCTCGCCCTGCGCGATCTCGAGGCTCACGCCGTTCAGGGCGGTGAAGCCGCCGAAGTGCTTGCTGACGTTCTCTACCTGGAGGATCGAAGCCATTTGCGGAACAGGCCGTAGATGCCGTCGGGCGCGAGCACCACGAAAGCCACCAGCAGCACGCCGACCACCAGCACGTTGATCTCGTTCGAAATGGTCACGGTCACGATCTGCTGGATCGAGCCGAGCAGCAGCGCGCCGATCACCGGGCCGATCCAGTGCGCGGTGCCGCCGATCATGGGCATCGCGAGCGCGCTGACGCCCCAGTTCAGGCTGAAGGTCGACGCGGGCTCGATGAACGACAGGTACATGGGCATCGGCGCGCCGGCCGCGCCCATCAGCGCGCCCGACACCGTGCAGGCGAACAGCTTCAGCCGCAGCGTCGGCACGCCCGAGGACTCCGCCGCCTCCTCCGAGTCGCGGATCGCGCGCAGGCCGCGGCCGATCCAGCCGACCTGGATGTAGCGCGCGACCGAAATCGCCACCAGCGCAAGCAGCGCCATCACGACGAACAGCATGCGCGTGTAGCTGCCGAACGGCGCCATCACTTCCGGGCGCAGGAGCTGCAGCCCGGTCGCGCCGCCGACGTAGCGCCAGTTCACCATCAGCGTCTCGCAGATGAAGAGGATCGCCACCGTGGCGATGGCGAAGAAAATGCCGCGCAGGCGCAGCGTGAGCAGGCCGACGCCGAAGCCGAGCGCCGCGCCGACCAGGGCGGCGGCGGCGATCTGCACCGCGAGCGGCGCCTGCAGCGCCTTGAACAGCACCACCGCGCTGTACGAGCCGAGGCCGAAGAACGCGCCGGTGCCGAAGTTCACGTAGCCGGCGTACCCGCCGAGGATGTTCCAGGCCGTCGACAGCACGACGAAGGTAAGCACGATGTAGCCGGCGTAGAAGAAGTACTCGTTCACGCCCGAGAGCGCCGCGCCGAGCGCGGCGAGGAACAGCACGCCCATGCTGGTCCAGAACTTCATCGGCCGCTCATCTTCCGAACAATCCTTGCGGCCGCACGCCGAGCACCAGCAGCAGCAGGCCGAACGCCACCGCCGGCGCCCACGAGGCGCCGAGCGACGGATGGATGAGCACCAGCGATTCGGCGACGCCGAGGATCAGCCCGGCCGCCAGCGTGCCGGTCATGCTGCCCAGGCCGGCGAGCACCACCACGCAGAACGTGCGCCCGATGTAGAGCCGGTCCAGCGCCGGTTCCACCGGGCCGATGATGATCAGCATCGCGCCGGCGAGTGCCGAGACGCCGGTCGCGATGCCGAACGCCCACTGCTTGATGCGCACCGGGTTCGCGCCCATCAGGCGCAGGGCCGGCTCGTCCTGCGCCACCGCCTTGATCGCGCGGCCGGTGAAGGTTTTCGATAGGTAGATCGTCAATGCAAACGTCAGCACCAGCGCCACGCCGAACGCGACCAGCATGCGGTAGGGAATGCGGTAGTCGCCGAGCTCGAGGCTCGAGCCGATGTAGGGCGCCTGCACGGTGCGCTGGTCCACGCCGAAGCCGAGGATCAGGCCGACTTCGACGATGAACGCAATGCCGAAGAAGAACGCGAGCCCGCGCACCCCGGCCTCGGTGCCGCGCCGCTCGAAGGTCTCGTAGTAGAACCGGTAGAGCAGCACGCCGACGACGAAGAACAGCGGCATGAGGAGCACGCCGGCGAGGATCGGGTCGAGGCCCCAGCTCGCCACCACCCAGGTGCAGTAGGAGCCGAACACCATGAGCGCCGGATGCGCGACGTGCGGCACGTCGAGCAGGCCGAAGGACACCGACAGGCCGATGCTGACCGCGGCGTAGAAGCAGCCGAGCAGCACTCCGAAGAGCACCGCCTCGAACCACAGCTCCGGTGGCATGCCGAAAATCATCGGGCTTCGCTCATAACAAAACGGCGCGGGGGTACCGCGCCGTTTCCCTGCGCCGGGAAGCTACTTCGCCTTGCGCGCCTGCTCGAAGGGCACGATCACGTCGCCGGTCTTGTACTCGTCCGGGTAGATGACCACCTGCTTCGTCGGGCCGCGGAACTGCTCCATGTCCTTGTCCACCACGCCGCGGAACTGCGCCTGCACCACGCGCGGGTTGGCCCACTCGCCGTTCTTGTCCCAGCGGATCGGGCCGACGATGGTCTTCACCTCGTTCTTGTGGAAGTACTCGGCGAGGCGCTTGTGGTCGAGGCTCTTGGTGGCGCCCACCGCCTGCTCGAGCATCTGCCCGATCGCGTAGTTGAACGGCGGCAGGTAGAAGCCGAGCGGGTCGACCTTGGCCTCGGCGGCCTTCTGCGCGTAGCGCTTCAGGAACTCGTCGATGCCCGGGTACTTCATGCCCGGCACGTAGGAGTTGTAGTTCAGCACGCCGTTCAGCAGGCTGCCGAGCGAGGTCATGATCGGCGTGAACTGCAGCCCGACCATGCCGCCGCCGAAGATCTTCACCGAGGAGCCGACGCCGATCTCGTTCACCGCGCGGATGATCGCCACCGAGTCGTTCGGGTAGGACATGACGAACACCATGTCCGGCTTGGCGGCGCGGATGCCGCGGATGAGCGACGAGAAGTCGGTGGTGGTCGGCGGGTAATTCTGGTCGTACACCGACTTGATGCCGGCCTTCTGCGCCAGGGTGCGCGCGCCGTTCGCCAGGTTCTGCGCGAAGTCGTTGTCCGCCGCGAGCACCGCCACGGTCTTGGCGCCGGCCCTCTGCCCGGCGCGGAAGAAGCCGTCCGACCAGCTCGACGCGTCGTTCCACGGCGCGTTGTTGAACCACATGTCGTGCTGCACCTTCGCGTTCACCTGGAAGGAGAAGTTGCCCATCAGCAGCAGCCCGCGCTGCTTGACGAGCGGCATGATCGGCGCGGTCGGCACGGTGCCGTAGGGCGCGATCAGCAGGTCGACCTTGTCCACGTCGAGCAGCTTGGTGTAGATCCCGGGCGTGTTGGCCGGGTTGGTCTGGTCGTCGTAGGCGATCAGCTCGACCTGGCGGTTGAGCAGGCCGCCCTTCTTGTTCACGTCTTCCACCCACATGCGCAGCGCGAGCAGCGCGGCCTGGCCGCCCGCGCCGAGCGAGCCGGTCTGCGGCATGCTCATGCCGACCTTGACCGGGCCGCCTTGGGCGAAGGACAGGCTGGGGAACACGCCGGCGGCGGTGATCGCCGCGCCGGCTTTCAATACCTTGCGTCGGGACTGCTTCATGATGGACTCCTCCTCGTGCGGCTATTGTAGTCAATCTTCAGCAGGCGAGCGGCGTTCCGCCCCAGGATTTTCTGCTTGTCCGAGGCATTCAATTTCCCGCGTTGGACGAATCCCACCGGGTCCTCCACCCCCATGTCGAACGGATAGTCGGTGCCCATCACGATGTGGTCCGCGCCGTAGCGGCGCACCATGTTGTCCAGCATCTGCGGGTCGAACACGATGGTGTCGAAGTAGAACTTCTCCAGATAGGTGGTCGGCTTGCGCTTGATGACCGTCCTGCAGTCGGGCCGCGCTTTCCAGGCGTGGTTCATGCGCTCCCAGTAGTGGGCCAGGAAGCCGCCGCCGTGCGGCAGCACCACCTTGAGCTTCGGGTAGCGCTCCATCACCCCGTCGAAGATCAGGTGGCTCGCCGCCACCGTGGTCTCGAGCGGGTTGCCGATCACGTTGTTGAAGTAGTGGTCGAGCAGCCGCTCGCCCTGCGTGTAGCCGGTGGGGTGCATGAAGATGATGACGTCCAGCTCCTGGACTTTCGCGAAGAACTTGTCCAGGGCAAGCCGGCCGTCGGTCAGGTCCATGCCGTTCACGGAGCCGTTGATTTCCACGCCCCGCATGCCGAGCTTCTTCACACAGTGTTCCAATTCAGAAACGGCCAGGTCGGGGTCCTGGAGCGGCACGGTGCCGAGGCCGACGAAGCGGTCGGGCCACTTGGCGACGATCTCGGCGAGGCGCTCGTTCACCATGCGCGCGAGCTCCTGCCCCATGCCGGGATCGGTCCAGTAGTAGGTCTGCTGCGGCGCGGGCGAGACCGCCTGGATGTCGATGCCCGCGCGGTCCATGTCCTTCAGCCGCACCTCGATGTTGGAGAGCTTCGGCGCGCGCTCCTGCACCTGCTTCTTGTTGGTGTCGCGCGTGAGCTGGTTGGCGAACTTGATCTGCATCTCGTGCTGCGCGGGATTGAGCGGCGCGACCCGGGCGGCGGCGTCCGGGTTGAGATAGTGGCAATGGATGTCGACCCGCAGGCTCCTGCCCTTCTTCTTCACCACTGCAGCGGAACCACGGCCCGCGGGCGCGCAGCTGTACATCATCGGTTGGTCTCCCGGCGAATTTAGGGCGGCTTCTAGCCTTCCCTTTAGCTCGATATCATGGCATCGGGAGGAGCGCGGATTGCTGCGCGTTTCACAACTCGTCATCGTTCTGGCGCTCGCCGCGCCGTCCGTCCTGCTCGCCGCCGACTACTTCGGCGCGATCGCCTATTCGACCAGCACCGGCGCGCACGGCTGGTCGAAGGACCATCCGTCGCGCGCCGCCGCGCAGAAGGCCGCGCACGCCGCGTGCAGCAAGCACGCGAAGGACTGCAAGCCGGTGCTGTGGTTCAAGAATGGCTGCGGCGCGCTCGCGGTGAGCGAGAAGATCTACGGCTGGGGCTGGGGCACCACGCAGAAGCTCGCCGATGGCGAGGCGACCAAGGCCTGCGCCAAGCAGGGCAAGGCGTGCAAGGTGACGTTGCAGGTCTGCACCACCGGCGCGAGCTAGATAAATGGGGACGGACCCTATTTTCCTGCGCGCTGCGCGAGGCGACGGAAAATAGGGTCCGTCCCCATTTATCCGGGTTAGTTCTCGACGCTCTCCACGACCCCGCTCTTCACCGAGCGGAACACCGCCTCGAGCGCCGAGACGTTGGCGATCATCTGGTCCTGCGGCACGGGATAGGGCGCGCGCTTCATCGCCGCGTCGGCGAATGCCTCGAGGTTGGCGAGCACGGCCTTCGCCGGCGGATAGGAGTTTGAAACCGGGCGCGCGCCGCGCTTGGTGACGGTCAAAGTCCATCCTTCCGGTGCTTCGGGGTGCGCCTTGTCGCGCACCTCGACCCAGCCCTTGTTGCCGTAAACCGCGAAGCGCCCGTCGAACGGTGTAGCGAGCACCGCGCTGAGCAATGCATTCGCACCGTTCTTGAATGACACCAGGATCCCGAGCGTGTCGCCATTGGTGAGCCGGCTGCCGAGCTGGCGGACCTTGGCGAAGACGTGCTGAGCCGGGCCGAGCAGGCCGACCGAAAGGTCGAGCAGGTGGATGCCGGTCGCGGTCATCGGACCCGCCGGCGCCTCCTTCTCCGACATGCGCCAGTTGTCGGCGGTGAGCTCGAGGAACTTGTCCTGGCTGAAGTTGGCCTCGATCTGCAACAGCGTGCCGAGCTCGCCCGCCTTCGCGATGCGGAACACCTCCTGCACCGGCGGCTCGAAGCGCTTCTCGTGGCCCACGGCGAGCGCCACCGCGTTGTCGTTGCACGCCTTCACCGCGCGAAGCACGTCCGACCGCGAGAGCGACAACGGCTTCTCGCAGAACACGTGCTTCTTCGCGTTCGCCGCGGCGATGATCTGCTCGGTGTGCTGGGTGTGCGGCGTGCACAGGATTACCGCCTGCACCGCCGGGTTGTTCAGGACATCGTCAAACGTCCGTGCGTGAGCGATGCCCTGGCTTTTCGCGAACTCGGCGCCGGCCGGCGTCGGATCCGCTCCGACCACGACCTCGAGCTTCGAGTTGCCCTTGAGCAAAGGAACGATGGTGCGGCCCCACCAGCCGAGGCCGACCACCGCGACGCCGAGCCGCGCCATGGCGCTCTAATCCGCCGTCGCGCCCGCCTCCTTCACCGCCCTGCCCCAGCGCTCGGTCTCGCTCTGCACGAACCTGGCGAACTCGCCCGGCGCGCTGGTGACGATCTCGACGCCGCCGTTGGCGAGGCGCTGCCCCACTTCCGGGGTCTTCATGGTCTCGATGGTCACGCCGTAGAGCTTGTCGACGACCTCCTTCGGCGTGCCCGCCGGCACGAAGATGCCCTGCCACGAGCCGCTGGTGAGCTGCGGGAAGCCCGACTCGGCCATGGTGGGCGTATCGGGGAACGCGGCGAGGCGGTGCTTGCTCGTCACGGCGATCAGGCGGATGCGCCCGTTCTTCACGAAGGTCATCGCGGAGGACGCGGTGACGAACATGAGGTGCGTCTCGCCGCCCGCCAGGCCCGCCACCGCGGGGCCGGCGCCGCCCTTATAAGGCACATGCACCATGTCGAGGCCGCCCGCCACCTTGCGGAACACTTCCATCTCGAGGCGGTTCTGGCTGCCCGAGCCGGGCGAGGCGTAGTTGAGCTTGCCCGGATACGCCTTGGCGATGGCGACGATGTCGGTCACGGTCTTCGCCTGCAGCTCCGGGTTCACCACCAGCACGCCCGGCACGTCGACCACCTGGGTGACGGCGATGAAGTCCCGGGTCGGAACCACGCTCAGCTTGTGGAACACCGCCGGGTTGAGCGCCACGGTGCCGATGTTGCCGAGGTAGATGGTGTACCCGTCGGGCGCCGACTTGGCCGCCGCGTCCATGCCGATGTTGCCCGAGGCGCCCGCGCGGTTCTCGACCACCACCTGCTGGCCGAGCAGCTCGCTCATGCGCGGCTGCAGGATGCGGCCGACGAAGTCGGACGCGCCGCCCGGCGCGAACGGCACGATCATGCGGACCGGCTTGTTGGGATATTGCGCCCACGCAAGGGCCGGTAACAGCATTAGAAGAAATAACAGTCGCTTCATGGTTCCTCCGTTATCGGGAGCTGCACGGGTTTCTTGCGCTTCGCGGAAAGATCGAATGCCTTCGTCAGCATGAGCCGGTTGTGCGCCTCGGCCGCCGTCGCGTGCTGCGTCGGCAGCCCCATCGACACGCGGTTCAGCCACTGCTCGGTCTCCTCGCGCATCGGGCCGCGCAGCTCGCCGAGCGCCATGTCGCCGGGCGGATAGCTGCCGAGGAAGTCGACCTTGCGCGTGGAATCCGGCGCATAACCTTCAGACTGCTTTTTCTCAGTGGCCAGAACAATATCCCGGTGCGTGTCGTCGATGGTGAGCACGCCCTCGGTGCCGTTGATGCCGACCTCGAGGCTGTACACCGCGCCCGGCCACACCACCGGCAGCGCCCACGAGATCGCCGCGTGGTACAGGCTCCCGTCTTCGAACACGATGGTGCCGGCGGTCGCGTCGATGCCCTTGCAGATCGGGCCGAGCGCCTTGTCCACCGAGCGCGCGTAGAGCTCGACCGGCTTCTTCGCCTCCATCATCCACATCACGATGTCGAGCGCGTGCGTGCCCGAGATCACCATGGGCGAGATCTTCGAGGGATCGGAGGTGCGCTTGTAGTTGTCGAGCGCGACCAGGCGGTTCATGAAGGCGCGCGAGGTCACGAGCGTGACGTCGCCGAGGCTGCCGGTACGCACCTTCTCTTTCGCCGCGAGCCAGCGCCGGCGGAAGCGCTGGGTGTAGCCGACCACCGCATCGATTTTGGTTTTCTGGATTGCTTTAAGGACTCTTTCCGACTCCGCCAGTTCGGTCGCCAGGGGCTTTTCGATCAGGAGCGAAAGCCCGCGCTCGGCGGCGGCCAGGATCGGCTCGACGTGCAGGTGCTCGTCGGTGGAGATGATCGCGGCGGTTATTTCGGGTCTTTTCAGTAATTCATAAAAATCCGTGGTCGCGAAGTCGGCGCGCGTCTTCTTCTGGACCAGCTCGAGGCGGTCCTCCTTGAGGTCGGCCAACCCGATGAAGTCGACCATCGGGTGGCGCGCGGCGACCTCGCCGCGGAACAGGCCTACGCGGCCCGCGCCGACGATCGCGAGCCCGATCCGCTTCGCGGTTTTTCGCATGGAATCTCGACCGGCGCGTTGCGCTCCGCCGACAGGTCGGCGGCGATGTACACCTCCATCACCATGCGCGCGTGCTCGGCGGTGACGAGCACCGGGCGGTCGTACGCCACGGCCTCGAGGAAGTGCACGGTCTCCGGCGCCATCGCGCCGGCATAGGTGTGCTCGACGAACTCGCCCGGCATGGTGGACATGGGCAGCTGCATGCCCTTCTTCACGGTGTTGAGCACCACGTCCTTGTGGCTGTCATCGACCAGGATCGCGCCCTCGGTGCCCACCATCTCGATCCAGGTGGTGGAGAAGTTCGGGTAGCCGAGCGGCAGGCTCCAGCCGCCGCCCACCACGAAGGAGAGACCGCTATCGAGGGTGACCATGATCCACTGGCTGTCGGCGATCGGCTGGCCGCTCGCTTCCTGCATCACGCCGAAGTTCTGCTTCGAGTACACCTGCACCGGCTTGGCCGGCTCGAGGCACCAGAGCAGGAAGTCGAGGTCGTGCGTGGACTCCATGGCCGCGGGCGAGAGCTTCACGCGCCCGCTGATCTTCTTGCCGAGGCTGCGCGTGATGTGGCGCGAAACGAGCGCGCTCACCGGCCGGCCGATCGTGCCGTCGCGGATGCACTGGCGCACGTAGGCGTACTTCGGGTTGAAGCGCTGCGAATAGCCGATGCTGAACTTCAGATTTTTTTTCCTGGACAACTTGATTAACTCATCTGCCTCTTCGAGCGTGACGGCGATCGGCTTCTCGAGGAACACGTGCTTGCCGGCCTCGAGGAATTCCTTGGCCATCGGGAAGTGCAGGGTCTCCGGCGTGGCGGAGATGTAGACCGCGTCGAGGCCCTTCAGGTCGACGAGCTTGCGGTAGTCGGTAGTGGCGGTGGTCGGGCGCGTCTTCGCCTCCATCTCCTCGAGGCGCTCCTCGCGGATCTCGGCGAGGTGCAGGCCCTTCACCAGCGGATGCGTGGCGAGCGTCTCCGCGCGGATGCCGCCGCACCAGCCGGTGCCGACCACGGCGACTTCGATGGGTTTCATGTCAGTGCGGCCTTGCTCCGGGTTGTTTGAGCGGATGCGCCTTCGCGAACGCATCGATCTCCATGCAGGTGTTATAGATGCGCATCGCGGTCGGCACGTCTTTCGTATCGCAGTTGAAGTACGCGAGCGCGCCGATCACCTGCGAGGCGAGGCAGATGTCGGCCATGGTCGGCGTGTTGCCGTGGCAGAAGCGCCCGGTCTCGCGTTCTTTCGAAAGGTGTCCCTCGATCGCTTCGAGCGCGCGCATCGTCCAGTGCGCGAGCCAGCGGTTGCGCGCCGCTTCATCCTGGCGCATTTCTTTCTCCAAGTACGCCCTTATCCTGGGGGTGATGAGCGGATGCCCGTCGGCCGCGGCGATGAGCGATAGTCCCCGCACGCGCGCGCGGCCGCGCGGGTCCTTGGGCAGGAGCGGCGGCTCGGGGCGGATCTCGTCCAGGTACTCGAGGATGGCGATGGACTGGAAGAGCGGCGGCCCACCGTCGTCGGGAATGAGCGCCGGCACCACGCCCTGCGGGTTCACCGCCAGGTAATCCGGCGCGCTCTGCTTGCCCTTCAGGAGGTCGATCGAGATCTCCTCGGCCTGCAGCCCTTTCAGGTTGAGCGCGACCCGGACGCGGTAGCTCGCGAGCGAGCGCCAGAAGCCGTAGAGCTTCACGGGTTCACTTTGATGTTCGCTTCCTTGATGAGCTTCGCGTACTTGACCATCTCGTCCTTGATGAATCTGCCGAACTCTTCCGGCGTGCTCGACACCGCCTCGACGCCGAGGTCGGCGAAGCGCTTCTTCACGTCCGCGTCGGCGAGCGCCTTGCGCGTATCGGCGTTCAGCCGCTCGACGATGTTCTTCGGCGTGCCGGCCGGGAACAGCACGCCCCACCAGTTCACCGCGACGAGGCCCGGCGCGTCTTTCTGGCAGATCGGCGGCTCGGGGAGCAGCTCGTAGGGCTGCGCGCCGGTCACGCACAGCGCGCGCAGCTTGCCGGCGCGGATGTGCGCCATGGCCGGCAGCGAGTCGGAGAAGATGAACTGGATCTGCCCGCCGAGCAGGTCCTGCACCGCGAGCACGCCGCCCTTGTAGGCGACTTCGACCGCCTCGACCTTGGTGATGTTCTTCAGCATCTCGCTGGAGAGGTGCGACACGCTGCCCGGGCCGCTGGTGCCGTAGTTCAGCTTTCCCGGATTTTGTTTTGCATGGGAAATTACGTCACCCAGGGATTTGAACGGCGAATCGGTGCGCACCACCAGCACGTTCGGGCCGGTGGAGATCATCGACACCGGCACGAAGTCCTTCTCGATGTTGTACGGCACCTTGGAGAGCAGCGGGTTCACCGCCACCGGGCCGAGGTTGCCGACCACGAAGGTGTAGCCGTCGTTCGGCTGCTTGGCCGCGAAGTCCATGCCGATCGAGCCGGCGGCGCCGGGCTTCGATTCGATCACGACCTGCTGGCCCCACAGCTCGGCGAGCTTCGCGCCGTACACGCGCGACATCAGGTCCGAGCTGCCGCCCGGCGGGTAGGTGACGATCAGCTTAACCGGCTTGGCGGGCCAGCCCTGCGCCAGCGCGCCGCCGCACACGAACGCAAGGAGGAAGACGAGCTTTTTCATGTCAGCTCCCAATTTCTCCACCATCGGATTTGGTGATCGCGAGCACCGAGCCGCGCGGGCCCATGTCCGGCCTGAAGTCGGGCCAGCGCGTGGAAGGCTTGTCGAAGGTCGAGCCGTCGCCCGGATGCTGGATCGACAGGAACAGCGTCTTGCCGTCGGGCGTGAACTCCGGCCCCGACACCTCGGCGCCGTCCGGCGCGGTGAGGAAGCAGCGCGTCGCGCCGCGGCTTGGACCGCTCGTCGCCGCGGCGTACAGGCTGTCGTTGAAGCCGGCAGCGTCCTCCTGCCCGTCGGTGGTGATCCAGATGCGTCCCCTGGGGTCGAAGGCGAGGTTGTCGGGCGCGGCGAGCCAGCCGTTCGCGCTCGGCGCGTTGGCGTAGCGCGCCTTCTGATCCGCCTTGGACGGGTCGCCGGCGACGATGAAGAACCCCCAGTCGCACTCGGTGGCGGCGTGGTCGGGCTTGCCGTTCACGCGCGGCGGCACGATCTCGATGATGTGGCCCCACTTGTTCTCGGCGCGAGGATTCGCGGCGTCGACCTGAGCGCCCGTGCGCCGCTCGTTGTAGGTCATCACCACGTAGATGTTGCCGGTGTGCGGGTTGGGCTGCACGTCCTCCGGGCGGTCCATCGGCGTGGCGCCGAGCAGCGTGCCGGCGCGGCGCGCCTCGATCACCACGTCGGCCTGCGAGCGGAAGCCGTTCGCCGCGGTGAGCGGACCCTGCCCGTGCACCAGCGGCAGCCAGCGCATCTTGCCGTTGGCCTCGAACTTCGCCACATACAGGGTTCCTTTATCCAGCAAGTCCCTGTTGGCCTCGCGATTGCCGGCGTCGTAGCGGCCCTCGGTCACGAACTTATAGACGAACTCCATGCGCGCGTCGTCGCCGGAATAGATCGCGACGCGGTTGTCGTGGCTGATCGCGTGCGTGGCGCACTCGTGCGCGGCGCGGCCGAGCGCGGTGCGCTTCACCGAGGTGTGGCTCGGGTCGTACGGGTCGATCTCGACGATCCAGCCGAAGCGGTTCGGCTCGTTCGGCTCCTTGTCGAGGTTCCAGCGCTCGAAGTAGCGCGCCCAGTCGGCATAGCGCCCCTTGCCGGTGATCGCATAGCGCTTGCGCGCCGCCGCCTCAGGACCCTTGCCGGCGTCGCCGGAGAAGTAGTTCTGGATGTTCTCCTCCGCGGTGAGCATGGTGCCCCACGGCGTGGTGCCGCCCGCGCAGTTGTTGAGCGTGCCGAACGAGCGCGTGCCGCTCGGGTCGGCGCTGGTCTTCATGCGCTCGCTGCCGGCGGCCGGCCCGGAAATGCGCATCGGTGCGTTGCCCGAGATGCGCCGGTTGTAGCGGCTGTCCTTCACCACGCGCCACTGGTTGCCTTCCTTGGCGATCTCGGTGATCGAGAAGCCCTGCGCCGCGATCTGCACCTCGACCTGCTCGCGCGTGAGCTGCTTCGGGTTACCCGGGAAGCAGATCGCCGCGCGGTGGTTCTCGTGGTTCACGCCGAGCAGCCCTCGAGTGGAGCTGTTCGAGCCGTACGGCAGCGGCATGAACGAGATGAAGTCCGGGTCGGAGCCGAATTGCTGCTCCTGCTCGGCGCCGGTCTGGGTGGCCGGGTTGTATTCGGGCGCGCCGGGCTTGATCGGATCGCCCTGGCGCAGCAGCACCTGCGCCGTGTAGCCCGGCGGCACCTGGATGCGCTCGCCGGTCGAGCGCGGCACTTCGGTGAACGAAGGCGCCGCGCCGGAACCGGCGGGGGTCGCGCAGCCACTAATGAAGCCGACCGCGCCGAGCGCACCGCTCGCCGCCATCCCTTTCAGCATCGTGCGCCGCGAGATCAGCTCGCCGATCGCCGGCTCCGTGGATGGATTGACCGCCTCCCCGTCTTTCTCTTCGAAGTAATCCATTAGTTCGCCTTTATCCCCGCCTTTTTGATGAGTTCTGCGTTTTCCCTGAGCTCCCGGTCGATCATGGCCTGGAACTCCGCCTGCGAAAGGGTGAGCGGCTCCGCGCCGAGCTTGCGGATGCGGCCGCTGATCTCCGGCGACTTCACCAGCGTGTCGATCTCCTTGTGCAGGCGCTCGACGATGTCGCGCGGCGTCTTGGCGGCGACCAGCGCGCCGACCCAGAAGTTGTAGTCCGAGTTCGGGTAGCCGGCCTCCACCGTGGTGGGCAGGTCGGGCATGAGGGAGGAGCGCTGCGGGCCGCTCACCACCAGCGCGTCCACCTTGCCCGAGTCGCGCATCTTCTGCGCCTGGAACACCAGCGCGAAGTAGCAGTCGGCGCGGCCCGAGATCACCTCGGTGAGCGCTTCCGACGGCCCCTTGGTGTGCACGTTCAGCGCCTCGAAGCCGGCGGCGAAGCGGAAGCGCTCGAACGCCATGTGCGTCGCGCTGCCCACGCCCGCGTCGGCGCACACGATCTTGCCCGGCTGCGCCTTGGCCGCCGACACGAAGTCGGCCACCGTCTTGTACTTGCCCGGCGGCGTGATCATCACGGTCGGGATGGTGGCGACGGTGGCGACCGGCACCAGCTCCTTCGGATCGAGGCCCGGGCTGAGCAGCGTCGAGACCGTGAACGCGGAGGCATACATCATGATGGTGTGGCCGTCGGGATCGGCCTGCTGCGCGACGTAGCGCGCGCCGACCAGGCCGCCGGCGCCGAGGCGGTTCTCCACGATCACCGGTTGCCCGAGCGTGGCCGGCAGCTTCTCGGCCAGGATGCGCGCCATGGTGTCCGAGGCCGCGCCCGGCGTGACGCCGGAAATGAAGCGCACGGTCTTGGTGGGAAAGGTCTGCGCCGATGCGACGCCTGCCAGCGCCGCGAACGCGGCGGTAATTGCGAGTCTCTTCATCATCCCCTCCTCATACCTTCGGTAGTCCGAACTGCCCCGCCAGCCAGTCCGCGGTGCGGCTGCGGTAGCGGTACGGACGGTTGTTCGCATTGTGCCCGCCGTCCTCGACGATCAGGAGCTCGACCGGCCCCGACACCGTGCGCGCGAGCTGCTCGGCGTGCGAGGCCGGCACCAGCCGGTCCTGCCGCCCGGTGACGATGAAGATCGGGCAGGTGATGCGCGGCGCCGCTTCTTTCATCGTAAGGGTTTTCGCCACCGCCCTCGCCTGCATTTCATCTTTCGAGTGGCTGCGCACGCGGAACGTCTCGCGCGTGAGCTCCGGCAGGCGGTCCCAGATCCCGTCCCAGTCGAACGGGCCGGAAAGCGCGATACAGGCCTTGATGCGCTTCTCGTATGCTGCGGCGCGGGGTGCGTAATAGCCGCCCAGGCTGACGCCCCAGATGCCGATCTTTCCGGTGTTCAAGTCCTTTCGGGTTTCGATCCAGTCGCACACCGCGGCAGCCGCCCGCTCGTAGTCGCCGCAGATCGGGATCTCGTACTCCGCCTCGCCCTGCCCCGGCCCGTCGAACGCCAGCACCGCGATGCCGCGCGCGAGGAACGGGTCCGCGTAGGCGTGGATCTCCTCTTTGGTCGAGTCCAGGCCGGGCGCCATGATCAGGACGGGCGGTTTCGGCTTGTCCGGTTTTCGCAATACGGCAAAAAGCTTCTTCCCAAAGAAATCGATCTCTACTCGCTCCCCGGGCGGCCGTGCGTGCGCCACGCCGTCCTGGTAGCACGCCACCGCCTTCATGTGCGCCGCGCGCATCTGCTTGGCGTCCTGCACGAACACGAACTTCGCGAAGTGGTAGTAGATGGCGGCCCGGATCAGGTGTTCGGACGCAGTTAATCGAAACTGATCCGCGAGAGCTTGTCTGCCTAAATCTTCATGAACCTTGGCGCGCGCGCTCCACGCCGCGCACCAGTCCTCCCAGCGCTCGAGCGAGCCGGTGACGTCCTCGAAGTCGGCGAGCAGCACGCCGTTCGAGACGAAGCGCGGCGCCCAATGCGAGATTGCGGAAGCGACGCGGGGATCTTTGGCCACTAGATGAGAAAAATGGGGTCCGTCCCCATTTATTGGACTTTGCCGAGTGCTTTGAGTATGCGTTCCGGAGTGAACGGCATGCGCGTGACGCGCGCGTTGAGCGGCAGTAGCGCGTCGTTGATGGCGTTCATTACCGCAGCGGGGGCGCCGGCAGTTCCGGCCTCGCCGACGCCCTTGGCGCCGAGCTGGGACTGGAGCGTGGGGGTCTCGATGTGCGCGCAGATGATGTCGGGCATCTCGCCCGCCATCGGCACCAGGTAGTCGGCCATGTTTCCGTTCAGCAGTTGTCCGTCGGGCCCGTAGAGGCATTCCTCGAAGAGCGCCGCGCCGATGCCCTGCACCACGCCGCCGCGGATCTGCTCGTCGACCAGCATCGGGTTGATCACCGTGCCCGAGTCCTCCACGCACCAGTGCTTGAGCAGCTTCACGAAGCCGGTGTCCGGATCGACCTCGACGAGCGAGGCCTGGATGCCGTTCGTGAAGGTGAAGCCGTACTGGCGCGGCGTGTAGTGGCGCGTGACGGTGAGCTCGGACTGAAAGTCGAGCGGCAGCGTGTCGGGACGGAAGTACGCGACGCGGCCGAGTTCTGCGAGGTCGAGCTTTTTCTCCGTGGTCAGCTTGTTGATTACCGTATTACCCGCGATGTCGAGCTCGGCCTTGTCCGCCTTCAATATATGAGCGGCCACGTCCAGCATGTTGGAGCGCAGCGCGCGAGCGGCCTGCAGCACCGCCTCGCCGCCGATTCCGGCGCCGCGCGAAGCCCACGTGCCGCCGCCGTACGGCGTGACGCCGGTGTCGCCGGTGATGACTTTCACCTTGTCGAGGGAAACGCCGACGGCGCTCGCCGCGATCTGCGCGAAAATCGCCTCCGTCCCCTGCCCCTGCTCGGTGACGCTGCACATCACCGTCACCATGCCGGTCGGCTCGAAGCGCAGCGTCGCGCCGTCTTGCGCCGAGATGCGCGCGCCGCCCACGCCGTAGAACGCGGGCGACGGGTTCGTCACCTCGATCATGGCCGCCAGGCCGATGCCGCGGTACACCTTTTGGGTCCGCAGCCGCGATTGCTCCGCACGCAGATCGTCGTAGCGCATGGTCGTTAACAGCAAGTCCAGCGCTTTGTGGTGCGAGAGCTTCTCGAACTTGATGCCGGAAGGGAACGTGTACGGGTACGCGTCGTCCGGGATCAGGTTTTTTCTTCTGAACTCGGCCGCGTCCATGCCGATCTTCTGCGCCGCCAGGTCCACGATGCCTTCGGTGAGCGCCACCGCGATCGGATGGCCGACCGCGCGGTACTGGCACGTCACGTTCTTGTTGGTGAACACCACGTGCATGCGCGCCTTGTACTTCTGGTGCTTGTACGGCCCGCCGGTGAGGTTCACCACCTGGTTGCCTTCGATGCCGCTGGTGCGCGGGTAGACCGAGTACGGGCCGATCGCGGTGAGGTCGTCGAGATCGAAGGCGAGAATCTCACCGGTTTTGCTGGCAGCGAGGCGAACCTTGACCCGATGCTCGCGTGCGTGAATGTCGGAGAGAAAAGATTCCAGCCGGTCGGCGACGAACTTGACCGGCCGGCGCAGCATCACCGAGAGCGCGGCGGTGGCCATCTCGTCGGCGTAGACGTGCACCTTGATGCCGAAGGAGCCGCCCACGTCCTTCGCGATCACGCGCACGTTCGCCTCGGGAATGCCGAGGTGGCGCGAGAAGATGTCCTGCATCATGTGCGGCGCCTGGGTGGCGTGGTACACGGTGAGCGAATGCTCGCCGGCGTTGTAGTCGGCGAGGATCGCGCGCCCCTCCACGCAGACACCGGTGTGGCGGCCGAAGTGGAAGGTGTCCTCGACGACTACGTCGGCCTTGGCGAACACCTCGTCCACGCCGCCCGTGTCGTGCTCGCGCTTGAAGCAGATGTTGTCTTTGAATTCCTCGTGAATCACCACGTCGCCGCGCAGCGAGGCTTCCATGTCGACGACGACCGGCAGCTCCTCCCACTCGGCCTCTATGAGCTGCACGGCGTCCTCGGCCTGGGTGCGCGACTCGGCGACCACCGCGGCGCACGCCTCGCCCTGCCAGCACGCGCGGTCGATGGCGATGGCGAATTGCTCGGGCGACTTGATGCCCTTCAGGTGCGCGAGCACCGCGACCCAGGGCTTGCAGTATTCCGCGACCGCGCGGCCGTCGAACACGCCGATCACGCCCGGTTGCTTCAATGCCTTGGAAAAATCCAATCTCTTGATGCGAGCATGTGCATACGGGCTGCGGAAGAACGCCACGTGCGCGAGGCGCGGGAAGCGCAGGTCGTCGGTGAACGCGCCGCGGCCCTGCAGCAGGCGCTGCGCGTTCGCGCGCGGCACGCTCTGGCCGATGTAGCCCTTGTCGACCTGGGTGCCGGGCGCGTGGAGCGGAAGCTCGGCCTTACCCATTCATCGCTTCCGTCTTTATTACTTCCTCTATCGCATCCACGATCGCCTGGTAGCCGGTGCAGCGGCAGTAGTTGCCGGAGATGTGCGCGCGAATTTCGTCCCGGGAAGCCCGCTGTTTCGAATTCAACAGGTCCTGCGCGGCCATCAGCATGCCCGGCGTGCAGAAGCCGCATTGCAGCGCGTTGTGGCGGTGAAATGCTGCCTGGAGCTTGGCGAGCTCCTTCGAGTCCGAAAGACCCTCGATGGTCTCGACGCGGCAGCCGTTCGCCTGCACCGCGAGCATCAGGCAGCCGCGCACGATCTCGCCGTTCACGCGGACGGTGCACGCGCCGCACACGCCGTGCTCGCAGCCGAGGTGCGAGCCGGTCAAGCCGAGCTCCTCTCTCAGGAAATCGACCAGGTGCTGGCGCGCGGGAATGGCGCGCGTGACCTGCGTGCCGTTCACCGTCAGGGTGGTGGTCAGAGCTTCGTCCATGCGCGATCGAGGAGAACCTTGGCGAGGTGCAGCTTGGTGGCCGCGGTGTTATAGAGGTCGGCGCTCGGCGCCGGAATCGACGCCTTGGCCTCCTCGAGGGATTTCGGCTGCAGGAGGACCGGCTTCGCGCCGAGGCCGAAGAACGCGATGCGCTTGCGCGAAGCGCTCGTCACGCCGGCGAGGCCGACGATGGCGTAGTCGCCCTGGCGTCGCGCCAGCTCGAGGAACACCGAGCGCTCGCCCTTCAGGAATGCGGGTATTTCCGCCCCGGCCACCAGCTCGCCCTCGCGCAGGTCGACCTCGAACAGGCCCTTGAAGAAATGCTCGGCGCGCACCATGCGCTCGTTGGCGCGCGAGCGCAGCACGATGGTCGCGTCGAGGGCCACGAGGCAGGCCGGATATTCCGCCGCCGGGTCGGCGAGCGACACGCTGCCGCCGAAGGTGCCGCGGTTGCGGATCGCCGGATGCGCGACATGCACCACCGCATCCGCGAGCAGCGGCAGGTGCTTGCGGATCTGCGCCGAGCGCTCGATGTCCGCGTGCGTGGTGAGCGCGCCGATGCGCACCACGTCCTGCTCGAGCGCGATGCCGCGCAGCTCGGCGAGGCCGGTGATGTCGACCAGCAGCTCCGGCGCGGACAGGCGCAGGTTGAGCGAGGGAATGAGGCTTTGCCCGCCGGCCAGGATGCGCGCGCCGGGACGCTCGAGGAGATCGAACGCCTCCGCCAGCGTGCGCGGTTTCGCATAGGCAAACGACGGCGCCTTCAAGCCTTGCACTCCTCCTCGCGGCGATTATGCCCGAGGCGGGCGAAAAAAAAGGGGCAGGCTCGCGCCTGCCCCCTTGTTTTGCCCGCTTTCGGCTAGAAGTTGTGCCGGAAGCCGACCGCGATGGACGTGTACTGGGCGCCCGTGGCGGCCGAAACCGTGTTGGTCGATCCACCCATCACGAAGTTGCCGTTCGTATCGTTGTCGACCGTGGTGTAGAACGCGTACACCTTGGTGGTCTTCGTGATGTTGTAGTTGTACGCGAGCGTGAACTGCGTCGCGCCGGAGCTGTTGTCGGCGTCCACCCAGCCGTAGTTCACATGGAACTCGTGCTGGCCGAACGGGAACATCGCGGCGATGCGGAAGTAGTCGCTGTCGACGCTGCCGGTCAAGGTGTCGCGCTCGGCCATCTCCCACAACGCGCCGAGCACCATGAACTTGAAGTCGTACGCGCCGCCGATGGTCACGGCGGTGGCGTCGCTCGCCTTGGTAGTCCCCGCGGCCGGGTCCAGATCGGCATCGTTCTTGGTGTTGGCGTACGAGAGCGCGGCATGCAGCGGGCCCTGGTCGTAGGAAGCCACGAGACCGAGGTGGCGCGGCTGGTCCATGCTGGGGTCCTGGCGCTGCTCGCCGAGCAGCGAGAACGCGGCGTCGATGGTGATCGGGCCGAGCTTCGGGCTCGTGTACCAGAAGGTGTTGTTCATGAAGCCCTGGTTGCCCACCACGGTGCCGGCGAGCAGCGCGTCCGAGGACGTGCCGGTGTCGTGGTTGTGCATGCTGATGTAGTCGTAGGTCGCGTAGTAGACCGGCCCGATGGTGCGGCCGAGCCGCGCCGTGCCGAAGCCGCCCTGCAGGCCCGCGAAGCTGTCGCGGCTGGAAAGCACATCGCCGCCATCGGTGAGGTTGACGCGGCTCTCGATCTGGAAGATCGCCTTCAGGCCGGGGATCAGGTCCTTGTTGCCCCGGATGCCGATGCGCGACGAGTTGTCGACGAACTCGTAGTTCGACTGGTTCGGCACCGCGGGATCGTTGCTGTTCTTGGTTTCGATGCGCTCGGCGCTGACGTTGACCCGCCCGTAGATCGTGAGCTCGGCGGGGATGGTCTGTGCGAAGGCGGGGACGGCGAATGCGGAGGCTACGGATGCTGCCAACAGCGTGCGCTTCATGGACTTCTCCCTTTCGTTTCTTGGTTGTCCTTGTTTGCGCGCACTCTACGCCTGATTGGCGCGGGTGACGGGCCAGCGCGGCCTCGTTGTATCGCCCGAGCAACAAACGGCGCCGCGGTGTTTCAAACGAGCCGCTATGATTAGCGCTCGCAAGAGGGAAACCATGCACAAAATCGCGGTCTTGCTGCTAGTCGCCCTGGGCGCGCTCGCCGGCCCGGCGGCTGCGCAGCCTTACCCAAGCCAGCCGATCCGGCTGATCGCGCCCTTCCCGCCCGGCGGCAGCGTGGACATCATGGCGCGCCTGATCGCCGACCCGCTGGCGCAGCAGCTGCACGGCAAGATCGTGATCGACAACCGCAGCGGCGCCTCCGGCAACATCGGCATGGAAGCGGCGGCGCGCGCCAAGCCCGACGGCCACACCATAGTGCTCAACACCATCCCGCTCGCGACCAATCCGTCGATGTTCGACAAGCTGTCCTGGGACCCGGTGAAGGATTTCGCGCCGATCGGCATGGTGGCCACCGCGCCGCACGTGCTGGTCGTCCCGGCGGCCAAGGTGAAGGCGAGGTCGGTCGAGGAGCTGGTGCGGCTCGCGCGCGACAACCCGGGCAAGCTGACCTACGCGTCGGCCGGCAGCGGCACCACCTTCCATCTGTGCGCCGAGATGTTCAAGGACTCGACCGGCACCTTCATCCTGCACGTGCCTTACCGCGGCGGCGGACCGGCGCTGCTCGATACGCTCGCCGGCCAGGTCGACATGAGCTTCCCGACCCTGTCGGCCGCGCTGCCGCACATCAAGGCCGGCACGCTGCGCGCGCTGGCGGTGACCGATACGACGCGCTCCTCGCTCCTGCCGGACGTGCCGACCATGCAGCAGGCCGGGGTCAGGGATTTCCAGTTCACGCAATGGCTGGTGCTGCTCGCGCCGGCGCACACGCCGCACGACGTGGTGATGCGGCTGAGCGACGGGCTGCGCAACGCGCTCAACTCGCGCGAGCTGGTGGTCAAGTTCGCGCAGCAGGGCTTCGACTCGTTCGTCGCCTCGCCCGACGAAACCGGCCGGTTCATCGCCTCCGAGGTGCAGCGCTTCGGCAAGCTCATCCGCTCGCGAAAAATAACGGCGGAGTAAGCATGGACCTCGGTCTGAAGAACAAGAAGGTGCTCATCACCGGCGGCAGTAAAGGCATCGGTCTGGCCTGCGCGCGCGCATTCCTCGCCGAAGGCGCGCAAGTCGCGCTGGTCTCGCGCTCCGAGGAGAACCTGAAGAAAGCGAACCTCAAGGGCGCTTACACCGTAGCGGCCGATCTCACCGATGCGGCGGCAGCGGCCGCCATGGTGGAACGCGTCGAGAAAGAGTTCGGCCCGCTCGACGTGCTGGTCAACTCGGCGGGCGCGGCAAAGCGCACCGACGCCGACGACCTCACCCCCGCCGCCTGGCGCGCCGGCATGGACGCGAAATACTTTTCCTACATCAACGTCATCGACCCGGTGATCAAGCGCATGGGCAAGCGCGGCCGCGGCGCGGTGATCAACATCATCGGCAGCGGCGGCAAGGTGGCCTCGCCCACCCACCTCGCCGGCGGCGCGGCGAATGCCGCGCTGCTGCTGGCAACGGCGGGCCTTGCGTACGCGTATGCGGGCAAGGGCGTCCGAGTGGTCGGCGTGTCTCCCGGTGTAACCAGGACCGAGCGCGTCGCCGAGGGACTGAAGGCCGAAGCGAAGCGCGCCAACGTGTCCGTCGAGCAGGCCGAGATGCAGATGGTGGCGCGCCTGCCGATGGGCCGCCCCGCCGAGCCCGAGGAGATCGCCGACATCGTGGTGTTCGCCGCTTCCGAGCGCGGGCGCTACCTCACCGGCGCGAACATCAGTACCGACGGTGCCGCGTCACACGTCGTAATCTGAATTCGGGGTCAGGGCCACAACTCGTAGACCTAATTCTGGCCCTGGCCCCGAATTCGGTACGCCCTTAGTTGATCAGCATAGTTACCAGACAGCGGCACGAGCATCGCCTCGCCGTTCGCGTTTAGCGCCGCGAGCATGCGCGCGCCAACTGCGGGCTTTTCGACGCGGCAATTCGACCAGTACCGCTCAGACAAAGTGAGTGTCAGCGTGCCGCGCGTCGCGTCGGGTCCCTTGAAGGTCTCCACCACCTTCACCGTGACGACATCTTTCTCGATCGCGGTCACGTCGCCCGCGAACAGGCCGCTCGACCACTGGAACCAGCCCTCCGGCGGCGTACTGGTGGCGAACAGGCACGCGTGCACCCAGCCCGGAACGAAAAGCAGGATGGCCAGCAGTGGACGAAACATCAGCGAAAGATAGTCTCTTCCACCCCGAGCACGCGAACGAATAATTCTCGTCCGCGCGGGGTTACGACCAGCTTGCGCGACTCCCTGACGGTCGCGAGCCAGCCCTCCGTCTTGAAGTGCCGCAGCAGCGCCGCGCCCACCGCGCCGGCCACGTGGGGGCGCCGCTCGGTCCAGTCGGTGCAGCAGCGGAACAGCGGCCGCCGCGAGGTGTCCGGGATCCTGATCTTGAGGTCCTCGAGGATCGTATTGCCCGGCCGGAACAGCTGCTCGGTGACGGTCACGCCGAGCTGCCCGGCGAGGTGGTCGTAGCAGCAGCGCGCGAAGCGCAGCTCGCGCGCTGCGGCTGGCAGCGGACCGCGGCCGATCTCCGACAGCGCTTCGACCGCCAGCGCGACCTCGGCGCCGGCGAGGCTGAAGTACTTGGAGCGCCCGCGGCCCTCGCAGACCAGGATCCTCGAGCGCAGCAATTTCTTCAGGTGCGCACTGGCGGTCTGCGGGGTCACGCCGGCATCGAGCGCGAGCTTCTTGGCGTTGCGAGAGCGGCCGTCCATGAGGGCCAGCACCATGGCGGCGCGCGACGGCTCGGCGAGCATGGCGGCGGGTGACGCGAGGCGTTGATGTTGCATGGCAGGATTGTCCCGCCGCCGGCCGGGTGCGTCTATTCGGAACACTTCGACCGCCGTCGAACCGTTTGGAGTACGCTGGTTTCCTTCACGAGGGAGGAGGCCCCGATGAAACGCAGAGAGCTACTCAAGGCCGGCGCGGCGACCGCGGCGCTCGGCTTTCCCGCCATCATCCGCGCGCAGCAGAAGGAGGTCGTGATCCTCGGCCTGTGGGACCAGACCGGCGCGTTCGCCGACGTCGGCCCGCTCAACGACCGCGGCATGCGCATGGCGCTGGAGGAGCGCGGCATGAAGATCCTCGGCCGGCCGATCAAGTACGTGACGCGCGACGGCGCCACGCAGGCCGGCACCTCGACGCGGCGCGCGGAAGAAGCGATCGACGGCGAAGGCGCGCAGTTCATGATCGGCCCGTGGTCCTCGGGCGTGGCGCTCGCGGTGTCCGAGGTGGCGAAGCGCAAGAAGGTGCTGCACTTCTTCAGCGGCGGCACCGAGGACATCTCCGGCTCGCGCTGCCACCGCTACTCGTTCCAGTGGGCGGCGAGCCCCTACACCGCGGCCAAGACCGTGGTCGACAACTTCATGAAGGCCAACCCGAAGGCGAAGCGCTGGCACCTGCTGGTGGCCGACTACGCGTTCGGCTGGTCGGTGGAGAAGTACATCAAGGAGGTCGGCAAGAGCCACGGCCTGGAATTCGTCGGCGCCGACCGCCACCCGCTCGGCGAGCGCGAGTTCTCGAACTACGTGCAGAAGGCCGCCGCCAACCGCCCCGACGTGGTGGCGATGATCAACTTCGGCGGCGATGCGGTGGCCGGCGCGCGCGAGATCTTCAACTTCGGCCTGACGCCCAAGGTCCCGCTCATCATGTGCTGGTCCTCCGGCGTGGAGGAGCTGATCCAGCTCGCGCCCGAGATCCGCGAGAACATGTGGGTCGGCACCAATTTCTACTACACCGCCGACACGCCGGTGGCGAAGGAGTTCGTCAAGAAGTACCGCGCGCAGTTCAAGACGCCGCCGGGATACGCGCCCTCGGCGGCGTATTCGATGACGCGGCTGATGCTCGCCGGCTTCGACAAGGCGAAGTCGGTCGAGGTGCAGGACGTGATCAAGGCCCTCGAAGGCATCGAGGTGAACGATCTCCTCGGCCGCATGCGCGTCGACCCGGCCACGCACCAGACCCTGCGCCCCTACTTCTTCCTGCGCTGCAAGCCGAAGAAGGCGATGAAGGAAGAGCTCGACCTCGCCGACGTGATCGCCACGGGCGACACGCCGCTGCCGAAGGAGTACGCGGCCTGTAAAGACATCGGCGGCTTCTAATAAATGGGGACGGACCCCATTTTTCGCAAATGCCAGTCGTTCACAAATGAGAAAAATGGGGTCCGTCCCCATTTATCTCGTTAAGGTTTGAACCTCCTCCTCGGCCAGATCCTCAACGGGATCGCGACTGGGATGCTGTACGCCCTGATGGGCCTCGGCCTGTCGCTCATCACGGGCGTGCTCAACATCCCGAACTTCGCGCACGGGGCGCTGTTCGCGGTCGGGGCCTATCTCCTGGTTTCCACGATCAATGTCCTGGGGAACTTCTGGATCGGCCTGCTGCTCGCGCCGATCGGCGTGGCGATCCTCGGGCTGGTCATCGAGTACGCAGGGGTGCGCAGGCTCTACGCCGCCGGGCACGACTACCAGCTGCTCTTCACCTTCGGCCTTGCGCTCATATTGAACGAGCTGATCATCGTGATCTGGGGGCCGGTCGGCATCAGCCAGCTGCCGCCGGCGCTGCTGCGCGGCGGCATGGACCTCGGCTTTACCTTCTATCCGAAGTACCGGCTGTTCGTCATGGTCATGGCCGGGCTCCTCGTGCTGCTCACCTGGCTATTCCTCGAGAAAACGCGCTACGGCGCGATCATGCGCGCCGGCATCGAGAACAAGGAGATGGTGTCGCTGCTCGGCATCGACATCCACTGGCTGTTCACCGTCGCCTTCGCGCTCGGCGCGTTCCTCGCCGGCATCGCGGGCGCGCTCACCGCGCCGATCCGCGGCTTGAGTCCGCAGATGGGGGTCGACATGCTCGGCATCGCGTTCGTGGTGGTCGCGCTCGGCGGGCTCGGCAACCTGCTCGGCGCGATCGCCGCCGGGCTCCTGATCGGCGTCGCGCAGGCCGTGGTCGCCGCGTACTGGACCGAAGCTTCCACGGCGGTGATCTTCGCGGTGATGGCGCTCGTGCTGCTGGTGCGCCCGCAGGGAATCCTGGGCATCCGATGAGAGCCTGGATCTTCATCGCCGTGGCGATCGTCGTGCTGCCGCTCGTGGTGCGCCCGGTGATCGCGAGCGAGATCTGGATCTTCGCCATCTTCGGCCTCGGCCTGAACCTGCTGCTGGGCTACACGGGCTTGCTGAGCTTCGGCCAATCCACGTTCTTCGGCTCGGCCGCCTACGTGGCCGGCTGGCTCCTCAAGCACTACGGCATCAACGTGTTCTTCGCGCTCGGCATCGGCGTCGGGGTCGGCGCGCTCTCCGCGCTCGTGGTGGGCTACCTGTGCGTGCAGCGCTCGGGCCTGTACTTCATCATGCTCACCTTCGCGCTCAACCAGCTGTTCTACTTCGTCGCCTACCAGTGGACCACCGTCACCGGCGGCGAGGACGGCATGCAGGGCGTGCCGCGTCCCGCGCTGGGCGGCCTGGATTTCTCGAATCCCCTGCTCTACTACGCTTTCGTCTCGGCGCTGTTCCTCGCGAGCCTTTACATCATGCGCCGCGTGGTCGAGTCGCCGCTCGGGCGCATCCTGCAGGCGATCCGCGAGAACGAGCTGCGCGCCGAGGCGGTGGGCTACAACGTGCCGCGCTTCAAGCTGCTCGCGTTCGTGATCGGCGGCGCGTTCAGCGGCCTGGCGGGCGTGCTGTACGCGATGCTGTTCGGCATCGTGCCGCTCGAGGCGATCAGCTTCGTGTTCTCGGGCAACGTGGTGTTCGCCACGCTGATCGGCGGCTCGGGCTCGCTGTACGGCCCGATCATCGGCTCGTTCGTGTTCATTTGGCTCTCCGAGTCGATGAGCACGGTGTGGGCGCGCTGGCCGCTCTTGCTCGGCGTGGCGTTCGTGATCGTGGTGCTGTTCTTCAGGGGCGGCGTGGTCGAAGCGTGGAACCGGCTGTGGCGATTCTCCAGACAAAAAACCTCGGCAAATCCTTCGGCGCGCTGAGCGCCGTCAGGGATGTGAGCCTCAGCATCGCTGAGGGCAGCCTGCATTCGATCATCGGGCCGAACGGCGCGGGCAAGACGACGCTGTTCAACCTCCTGACCGGAACGTTCCCGCCCACCGCGGGGCAGATCCTGCTCGATGGCAAAGACATCACCGGCGCGCCGGCACACCGCATCGCGCACCTCGGGCTCGCGCGCTCCTTCCAGCGCACCAACGTCTTTCCGGCCTTCTCGCTGCTCGAGAACGTGTGGGTGGCGGCGTTCGCCACCGGCCCGTCGTGGAAGGGCCTGGTCTACAAGTCGACCCGCAACTACCCGCAGGCTGCGGAGCGCGCGCGCCAGGCGCTCGCCGACGTGGGCCTTGCGAGCAAGCAGGATCACCTCGCGCGCGAGATCTCCCACGGCGAGCAGCGCCAGCTCGAGCTCGCCATCGCGCTCGCCGCCGCGCCGCGCGTGCTGCTGCTCGACGAGCCGGCGGCCGGCCTCTCGCCCGAGGAGACGCGGCGCATGGTCGCCCTGGTGCGCGCGCTCAAGGGCCGCTACACCATCGTGCTCATCGAGCACAAGATCGACATCATCATGAGCGTGTCCGACCGCATCTCGGTGATGCACTTCGGCTCGCTCATCGCCGAAGGCGCGCCGGAGGAGATCCAGCGCAACCCCGAGGTGCGGCGCGCCTACCTGGGCGGCATCGCCGCATGATCGAGCTCGAGCGCGTCAACACCTTCTACGGGCTCGGGCACATCCTGCACGACCTGTCGTTGCGCGTCGGCGAGAGCGAAGTCGTCGCGCTGCTCGGCCGCAACGGCGCGGGCAAGACCACCACGATGCGCTCCATCACCGGCCTCACGCCGCCGCGCGCCGGCCGCATCCGCTACCAGGGCCGGGACATTGCCGGGCTGGAACCGCACCAGATCTCCCGCCTCGGCGTCGCGCTGGTGCCCGAGACCCGCGACATCTTCAGCTTCCTGACCGTGAAGGAGAACCTTTCGATCGCCGCGCGCAAGGGCTCGCGCTGGGACGTGGACAGCGTGCTTGCGCGCTTCCCCAGCCTCAAGCAGCGGCTCGGCAACAAGGGCCGCGAGCTGTCCGGCGGCGAGCAGCAGATGCTCGCGATCGGCCGCGCGCTCCTCACCGGCCCCAACCTCCTACTGTTGGACGAGCCGTCGCAGGGCCTCGCGCCGCTGGTCGTCAACGCAGTGATGAGCACCATCGAGGAGCTCAAGAAGGAGCGCGTCAGCATGCTGCTCGTCGAGCAGAACGCCGAGATGGCGCTGCGCCTTGCCGACCGCTGCTACGTCATCGACCACGGCACCGTGGTCTTCGAAGGCACTCCCGCAGCGCTGCGCGCCGACCGGCAGGTCACCACGACTTATCTCGGCGTCGGAGGCTGAAAAACGAAGTCGACTAAGTCGTGGAGCGAGCGCGACTCGTGCATCGGAGGCGGCGCAGCCGCCGGCCGCTTCAGGCCGACGCGGTTGTGCCAGTACGTGTCCAGCCCGACCCGCGCGGTTCCTATGAGATCAAACCCCGAGCCGGCCACGAACAGCACTTGGCTCGGTTCCATCTTCAATTCATCCAAAGCCAGGCGATAGGGCCGCGGATCCGGCTTGTAGAAGCCGGCGCGCTCCGAAGTGACGATGACTTCGAACGGCACGCCGACCCGAGCGGCCGCGGCGCGGCCGAGTTCCTCGGAGCAATTCGTGACGATGCCGAGCGGGCAATTCAATTGTTCCAGCACGCGCGGCGCTTCCGGCCACGGGTCAATCGTGCTCCATTCCTCGCTCAGGCGCAGGGCGAGCTTCTGGTCACCGGCAGCTTCGGCCACCAGAGTTTCATAGGGCCGGTACGCCCCGCATTCGTACGTGAGCTCCAGATACGCCGCGCGCCACTTGCGGCCGGCGGCTTCGCTTCCGGCCACGCGGTTCCAGACCGTCCACGAATCGAGCAGCCCCGTGAGCAGATCGAAGAGGACCGCCCGGTACTTCAAGGCACGGCTTTGCCGTCCGAAGGCCCCTTGAGCTCGACGGTGTTGCCCTCAGGATCGGTGAGGTAGATCGACACGCCGTTCCCCTCGGCGCCGAAGCGGTTGCGGATGGGGCCGACCGCAACGCCCTTCTCCTTCAAGTAAGAAACCAGCTTTTCCTGGTCGAACTCCCCGACGCGCAGGCACAGGTGGTCCATGTTGACGCCGCTCGGCGCCTCGCGCTTCACCAGGTCGATCATCGCGTCGCCGACACGGAGGTGCGACATGCCGAACTCGGGGCGATAGATCACGTGCTCGGCGCCGAGCACCTCGCAATAAAAGCGTCGCATGACGTCGATGTCCCGCACGCGCAACACGACGTGGTCGATTCCGCGAATTTTCAGCATTACGCCTACAAATTTACCGCCATCCCGACCACCGCGCCACGCATAAGGCTTGCATCGCTCCGGGCTTCCCGCAAAAGGAGCGCCGACATGGCCAGCGCAACACCACGCGAACAGTTGAACAAGACCGCGCAGTCCGCGAAGGACACTGTACGGTCTTCCCTGACAGAGCAGAAGGACGGCGCGGCGAGCAGCCTCGGCGAGTTCGCCGGCGCGCTGCGCAAGGCCTCGCAGGACAGCGGCGACGGCAGCGCCGCGCACATGGCCGACTGGGCGGCGAGCGGCCTGGAGCGTGTCTCCGCCACCCTGCGCAGCAACGACCTGAACGGCATGATGCGCGAGGTCGAGTCCTTCGCGCGCAGCCAGCCGGTCGCGCTCTTCTTCGCCGCCGCGGCGGCCGGCTTCCTTGCCACGCGCTTCCTCAAGGCGAGCGCTCCGGCGCAGCGCGCGCACGGCGACGGCGGCATGCCGGAGCTGCAGCGCGACGCGG
>DASVFV010000074.1:0-5756 GCA_036379875.1 Burkholderiales bacterium
GAGGCCGCGCCGAGGATCTCGCTCACCGCCACCACGGACGCGAGCGCGGTGCCCTTGGTAATCGCGATGGTGCGGTTGGTGAGCGGCGGGATGGTGAGGCGCAGCGCCTGCGGCAGCACCACGTTCATCAGGGTCTGCCCGTAGGAAAGCCCGGTGGAGCGCGCCGCCTCCCACTGGCCTTTCGGAATCGAGGTGATGCCGGCCCAGAAGATCTCCTCGGAGAAGGCCATCAGCACGAGCGTGAGCGAGAGCCAGGTCGAGACGAAGCCGGAGGGCGAAAGGTCGACCGCCGGCAGGCCGAAGTAGATGAACACGATGATCACGAGCGGCGGCAGCGCGCGGAACAGGTCGACGACGAAGATGAGCAGCAGGTTGACCGGCCGCCAGCCCAGGCTGCGCAGCAGCGCGAGCGCGAGGCCCGCGGCCAGCCCGCTCACGATCACCAGCGCGGCAAGCTCGACGGTGACCAGCGTGCCGTAGGCGATGTCCGGGAAGTACTTCGCCATCACCTTCGCATTGAAGAAGGTGTCGAGGAAGCGGTCCCAGTTCGTCATCAAATGCGGGACATCAGTGGCGCTGGATCTGGCCGATGAAGGCGCGCGTGCGCTCTTGGCTGGGATTCTCGAAGATCGCCTGCGGCGGGCCCTGCTCGACGATGCTGCCGTCGTCCATGAACACCACCCGGTCCGCGGCGTTACGCGCGAAGCCCATCTCGTGGCTCACCACCACCATCGCCATGCCGCTCTCGCGCAGGTCGCGCATCACCTTGAGCACCGAGCCCACCAGCTCCGGGTCGAGCGCGCTGGTCGGCTCGTCGAACAGCATGACGCGCGGCTCGAGCGCGATGGCGCGCGCGATGGCGACGCGCTGCTGCTGGCCGCCCGACAGCTCGCCCGGCGTGTGGCCGGCGCGGTCGGCGAGCCCGACGCGCGCCAGCGCCGCGCGCCCGAGCTCGTCGGCCTCGGCGCGCGACTTGCCCGCCACCTTGCGCAGCGCGAGCGTCACGTTGCCGAGCGCGGTCATGTGCGGATAGAGGTTGAACGACTGGAACACCATGCCGATGCGCTGGCGCGCATGGTTGATGTCGGTCTTCGGGTCGAGCAGGTCGACGCCGTCCACCACCACGCTGCCCGACGAGGGCTCCTCGAGCCGGTTCAGGCAGCGCAGCAGCGTGGACTTGCCCGAGCCCGACGGGCCGATCACGAACACCAGCTCGCGCTCGGCCACGACCAGATCGACTCCCTTGAGCACATGCAGGGAGCCGAAATGCTTGTGAATTCCGCGCGCCTCTACGACCGGTCTAGGCAAAATTCGTCGCCCCCGCGAAGGCGGGGGCCCCGTTTGAAAAAAAACCAGATGGGGTCCCCGCCTTCGCGGGGACGACAGGCTGCCGCCGTTTCAGCACTTCAGGTCATGCGGGGTGGGGTCGTAGCCCGGCATGCCCGGCACGCCGTAGCCGGGCGTGATCACGCGCTCGAGCGCATCGGGCCCGGGATCCTTGCCGAACCACTTCTTCGACAGCCGGGCGATGGTGCCGTCTTTCTTCATGCAGCTCATCACGTCCTGCATCTCGTTGCGCAGCGCGACGCTCTGCTTCGGAAACGGCGCGCCCCAGTGCGCGCGCGTGTCGGTCAGCTCGAGGTCGGCGACGAACTGCGGGTTCTTGCTCGCCGCGTAGACGATGGTGGTGTTGCCGCCGAGCGTGGCGTACGCGCGGCCGGAGAGCACGGCCTGCGTGGCGTCGGGCTGCGTGTCGTAGGCCTGCACGGTGAAGCCGTACTGCTCGCCCATCTTCTTCGACAGCGTTTCGTAGGGCGTGCCCTTGTTGACCGTGACCACCTTGCCCTTGAGGTCCGCCCAGCCCTTGATCGGCTTCGAGCCCTTCTTGATGCCGAACTGGTAGGCGGTCCACAGGTAGCCGGCGGTGAAGATCATCTGCTCCGCGCGCTCCTTGGTGACGGTGGTCGGTGCGGCGATGAAGTCGTAGCGCCCGGAGAGCATGCCCGGGATCAGGGTCGAGAAGCTCACGCTGTCGATGGTGATCTCGCGCCCCATGCGCTTCGCCACCTCGGTGAAGAGATCGATCTGGAAACCCTCGATGCCGCCACCCAGCTTCGGCATGGCGTGCGGCGCGAACGTGCCGTCCACGCCGGTGCGCAGCGGCGGCTTCTTGGCTTGGGCAAACGCGCAGTCCACGAAACTGAGCGCGAAACCGAGCGCGACGGTCAACGACAGGACTAGTCTCACAAAACCTCCTCCCAGAGAATGGTACGGCGATTGTATGATCGGATCGCCCGATGCGCATCCTCGTCATCAATCCGAATTCGACCGAGGCGGTCACGCGCGGCATCGACGAGGCGGTCGAGCCGCTGCGCATGAGCGGCGGGCCGGGCATCGACTGCGCGACGCTCAAGGAAGGCCCGCCCGGCATCGAGACGCAGCAGCATGTCGACGGGGTTGTCGCCCCTCTCCTCAAGCTGGTGCGTCAAAAAGAAACGGACTACGCCGCCTTCGTGATCGCCTGCTACAGCGATCCCGGGTTGCACTCGGTGCGCGAAATTACCAGGAAGCCGGTGCTCGGCATTTCGGAATGCGGAATCCTCACCGCGCTCACCCTCGGGCAGAAATTCGGCGTGATCGCCATCCTCCAGCAATCCATCCCCCGGCACCTGCGCTACGTCGGCGCGCTCGGCGTCACGGACCGCTTCGCCGGCGAGCTGCCGGTCGGCATCCCGGTGGTCGAGCTCTCCGACGAGAAGAAAACCTTCGGCCGCATGGTCGAGGTCGGACGTGCGCTGCGCCAGCAGCACGGCGCCGACGTGGTAGTGATGGGCTGCGCCGGCATGGCGCGCTACCGCAAGCCGCTACAGGACGAGATCGGCATCCCGGTGGTGGAGCCCACGCAGGCCGCGGTCGGAATGGCGATCGCGCGCGTACGATTGAACTGGATGTAAAAAATGGACGGGGTCCCCGCCTTACGGGGACGACGAGCTGTAGTCACATCATCGCCAGCTCGTACTTCCGCAGCAGCCGGTAGACGAACGCGACTGGGAGCAGCGTAACGACGATGAGCACGGTCGCGGCGGCGGAGGCGGTGCCAGCGCCGGTGCTCTCGAGCGCCTGGAACATCACCACGGTCATCGTCGCCCAAGGGCCGCTATAGAGCACCACGGTGGAGCTGAGCTCGGAGGCGACCGTGACCCAGGTGAGCACCATGCCGCCGATCACGCCGCCCATCATCAACGGCAGCGTCAGGCGCAGGAAGGTCATGTGCGGCGACACGCCGAGGTTGACGGAGGCTTCCTCGAGGCTCGGGTCGATCTGGTGCAGGATGGCGCTCGCCGAGCGCACGTTGAAGGGGATCTTGCGCACCGCCCAGGCGAGCACCAGGATGAGCCAGCCGCCGGTGAGCACCAGCCAGCCGGTGTTGAACGAGATCACCAGGCCGATGGCGAGCACGGTGCCGGCGACGGCGAAGGGCGTCATGGCGATGACGTCGAGGAAATCGGAAAAGCGCGAGCGAAAGCGCGTCACCGCGTAGCCGATCGGCACGCCGATCAGCGCGGCGGCGAGCGCCGCGGCGCTCGACAGCACGAGCGTGTTCACGAGCGGCCGCCACGACTGGCCGAGCAGCGCGCGGAAGTTGTCCAGGCTGAAGTTCGCGTGCAGCACCGGGCCGCGGTACTCCATGAACGAGATCACGATCACGGCGAAGAAAGGCACCAGCGCGACCAGCACCACGCCCCAGCAGTAGGCCGCGGCGAGGCGGCGCAGCCACGGCGCCACTACCAGTTCGGGCGGGGTGCGGCGCGCCGCGGTGGAGAAGCGCCGGCGCCCGAGATAGTGGCGCTGCACGAGCAGCGCCGCGGCGGTGAACACGATGAGCAGCACGCCGAGCACGCCGGCCGAGGCCGGATTGCCGCCCAGCTCGCCGACGAACAGCTTGTAGGCCTCGACCGCGAGGAACGGCTTGTCCTCCGCGAGCACGAACGGCACGCCGAAGCTCTCGATCGCGTCGATGAAGACGAGCAGCCCGCCCGCCAGCACCGCCGGCATGACGATCGGCACGGTGACGGTCCAGAAGGTGCGCCACCGCGAGGCGCCGAGGTTCTGCCCCGCCTCCTCGACCGAGATGTCCACCGCCTTGAACGCCGCCAGGGCCGGGATCACCACGAACGGAAAGAGGCTCAGCGCAAAAACCACCGTCACGCCGGTGAGGCCGTAGATCGACGTGAACGGAATGCCCACCTCGCGCAGCCACTGCGTGACGATGCCGGCCCGCCCGAGCAGCAGCACGAGCGCGTAGGCCGCGACGAAGGACGGCAGCACGAGCGGCAGCGAGGCGAGCGCGAGCAGCGCCGCCTTGCCGGGGATCGGCAGGCGCGCGAGGCAAAACGCGAGCGGCACGCCGATGGCGATCGTGATCACGGTGGCGAGCACGCCGACCACCAGCGTGTTGTACAGGCTGCCGAGGTAGAAGCTGCTCGACAGCATGCGCGTGTAGTTGGCCAGCGTGAGCGAAGCGCCGGTCCGGTCGAGGAAGCTCGCGCCGAACACGTTGAAGAGCGGATAGAGCAGGAACAGCCCGAGGAACGCGAGCGCGAGCAGCGTAATCGCGAAGGGGAAGGCATCGCGGCGCGCGACGAGCATCATGGGCACGACCTAGTCGCCCCCGCGAAGGCGGGGGCCCCATCTGCTTCTTTTTTATTTTGAAACGGGGTCCCCGCCTTCGCGGGGACGATATTCTTGGGCGCCTTCACCGGAAAACGGTCACGCGCGCCGGATCGTAGGCGAGCGTCACCGGCGCGCCGCTCGCCACGCCCTCGGGCAGGACATCGAGGCTCACGGCCTGGAGCAGCGCGCCGTCGGCGAGGTGCAGCTGCAGCCGGGTCAGTACGCCGAGGAACTCGACGCGGGCCACGGACGCGCTGATCGCGCGCCAGCCCGGCGGCGGGGTGGCCACGATGCGCAGCATCTCGGGGCGAAGCGCAAAGGTAATCGTGCTGCCGGGCGTGGCGTCGGCGCTGGGCGCAAAAAACTCCTGGCCGCCAACACGGATGCGCGTGAGCTCGCCTTCGCGTCCCGTCACCGTGCCGGTGAGGAGATTCGTAGTGCCCATGAATTGCGCGACGAACGCGGTGGCTGGCGTGCGATAGATCGCCTCGGGCGCGCCGACCTGCTCGATGCGCCCGCTCTGCATCACCGCGATGCGGTCGGAGATCGCGAGCGCCTCCTCCTGGTCGTGGGTGACGTAGAGCGCGGTGATCTTGAGCTGCTGCTGGAGCTGGCGGATCTCGGCGCGCATCTCGACGCGCAGCTTGGCGTCCAGGTTGGAGAGCGGCTCGTCGAGTAGCAGCACCTCGGGCTCGATTACCAGCGCGCGGGCGATGGCGACGCGCTGGTGGATCTCGTCGCGCGCGATGCGTCGCTGCTCGAGGCCGAAGGCGACGTTGCCGGCGACGGTCATGTGCGGCCACAGCGCGTAGTTCTGGAACACCATGCCGATGCCGCGCTCGTGCGGGGGCACGTCGTTCACCACGCGCTCGCCGAAGCGGATCACGCCGGCGTCGGGCGTGTAGAAGCCCGCGAGCAGGCGCAGCAGCGTGGTCTTGCCGCAGCCCGACGGGCCGAGGAGGGCGAAGAACTCGCCCGGCTCCACCGTGATGGAGACGTCGCGCAGCACTTTCGTCGCGCCGTACGCGAGCTCGATGTGCTCGCATTGCACTTTCACCGCGTCCATGTGTCGCTCCGCTGGG
>DASVFV010000075.1:0-18281 GCA_036379875.1 Burkholderiales bacterium
AGTTCGGCCGCGGGCACGGCCACGACCTCGCGCCGTTCGACACCTACCACCAGGTGCGCGGGTTGCGCTGGCCGGTGGTGAACGGCACCGAGACGAAGTGGCGCTTCAAGGAGGGAGCCGATCCCTACGTGAAGCCGGGCAGCGGCTACCAGTTCTACGGCAACCCGGACAACAAGGCCTACGTCTACGCCCTGCCCTACGAGCCGCCCGCGGAATCCCCGGACAAGGAGTACCCGCTGTGGCTGGTCACCGGGCGGGTGCTCGAGCACTGGCACTCGGGCTCGATGACGCGGCGCGTGCCGGAGCTGCACCTCGCGTTCCCCAACGCGGTGGTCTACCTGCACCCCGAGGACGCCAAGGCGCTCGGCGTGCGGCGCGGCGACGAGGTCGAGATCGCCTCGCGGCGCGGCTCGATGCGCAGCCGCGTCGAGACGCGCGGGCGCAACAAGGTGCCGCGCGGCCTGGTGTTCGTGCCCTGGTTCGACGCGAGCCAGCTCATCAACAAGGTGACGCTCGACGCCACCGACCCCATCTCTCTGCAGACGGACTTCAAGAAATGCGCTTGCAAGGTCACCAAGGTCTAGGCCTCGTCCTGCTGCTCGCCTTCACCGGCGCGTTCGCCCAGGGCCACGATCCGCTGCGCCTGGGCGCGGGCTTCGAGCAGGAGCCGAAGACCCCGCCGCTCGTCAACGCGGAGAACGACGACCGCAAGCGCGTGCGCTCCTACGCGATGCAGCCGCCCACCATCCCGCACAAGATCGACAACTACCAGGTCGACAAGAACGCCAACAAGTGCATGAGCTGCCACGCGCGCACGCGCGTCGGCGAGACGCAGGCCACGCCGATCAGCATCACGCACTACCAGGACCGCGACGGCAACTTCCTCGCCGACGTCTCGCCGCGGCGCTACTTCTGCGACCAGTGCCACGTGGTGCAGATGCAGACCGAGCCGGTGGTCAAGAACCGCTTCCGGGACGTCGAATCCATCATTAGAAAAACCAAGAAATAGCGATGCGCGATCTGCTGCGGCGCTACTGGCGCACGCTGACCACGCCGAGCAAGTTCTACAGCTTGGGCTTCCTCACCATCGGCGGCTTCATCGGCGGCATCGTGTTCTGGGGCGGCTTCAACACCGCGATGGAATTCACCAATACCGAGGCGTTCTGCACCTCGTGCCACGAGATGCGCGACAACGTGTACCAGGAGATCCAGCCCACCATCCACTTCACCAACCGCTCGGGCGTGCGCGCGGTCTGTTCGGATTGCCACGTGCCGCACGACTGGACCTACAAGATGGCGCGCAAGATGCAGGCCTCGAAGGAAGTGTGGGGCTGGATCTTCGGCACCATCAGCACGCGCGAGAAGTTCCTCGCCAAGAGGAAGGAGCTGGCCGGGCGCGAGTGGGAGCGCATGAAGGCCAACGACTCCCTCGAGTGCCGCAACTGCCACGAGTACCAGGCCATGGACTTCACGCGCCAGTCCAAGCGCGGCGCGGACGCGCACTCCACCGCGCTCGCGAAGAAGGTGAGCGAGGGCGGCAAGACCTGCATCGATTGCCACAAGGGCATCGCGCATCGCCTCCCGGACATGAGCGCCCAATGATCCAGCTGCCCGCCCATAGCCCGGAAGAGAAGCAGCGCAAGCTCGAGGAGTGGCGTACCTGGCTCTTCTTCACCGTCGTGGTCGCGCCGCTCCTCGCGGTCGGCATCGTCAGCGGCTGGGGCTTCGTGGTCTGGATGTGGCAGACCTTCGTCTCCGGACCGCCGACGTACTGACGGCTTCCTGCCGGTAACGCCCGGCGTTACGTCTGAAACGTCCGCTCGCTTGACCTCAAGCTGACTTGAGGCGGCACTCTGCCGCCCATGGACTACTTCGTGAATGCAGCTCTCGTCGGGACGGGCGCGACGGCGGTGATGGACCTGTGGGGCATCCTGCGCCAGCGCGTTTTCGGGATCCCCAACATGAACTACGGCCTGGTCGGCCGCTGGCTCGCCTGGATGCCGCGCGGGCGCTTTCGCCACGAGCGCATCGCGGCGACGCCGGCGGTGCAGGGCGAGAAGGCGATCGGCTGGAGCGCCCACTACGCGACCGGCATCGCTTTCGCCGCCGCGTTCCTCGGCCTGGCCGGCCTCGAGTGGGCACAAGGCCCGGCGCTCGCCCCGGCGCTCGCCTTCGGCATCGCGACCGTGGCTGCGCCCTTCCTCCTCATGCAGCCCGGCATGGGCGCGGGCATCGCCGCGCGCCGCACGCCGCGCCCGGGCGCGGCGCGGCTCCAGAGCCTCGTCACGCACGCGGTGTTCGGCTTCGGCCTCTACGCGGCTGCCACGCTCGTCAACTTCCTGAAAGGCTAGACATGCGCATTCCCAACCGCTTCGCGCCCATCGTGTTCGGCGCGCTCCTCTCGGCAATCATGGTCGCGGTCGTCTCGGCGATCGTCCTCGCGCTCAACCAGGGCATCCAGCAGGGATTCCTCTGGCAATGGCTGAGGAGCTGCGCGACCACCTGGCCGGTGGCGTTCCCCACCGTCACGGTCGTCGCGCCATGGGTGCGCCGCACCGTCGGCCGGCTGACCGCCTAGGCCTATACTGCGACGATGTTCAAGCGCATCGACCACATCGAGCTGCTGACCGCCGCGCCGGAGCGCGCGGTCGCGTTCTACACCGGCGTGCTCGGCTTCCGCGAGCGCGAGCGGCTGCGCATCCCGCAGACGCCGCAGGGACCGCTCGATCTCGTCTACCTCGAGCTGGGAAACACGATGCTGGAAGTGATGTGCTTCCCCGAAGCGAAGCCGCGCATCCCCGAGCGCGCTTCGGAAGTGCGCCAGGGCTGGCAGTGCCTGGCGCTCGAGGTCGACGACATGGACCGCGCGCTGGAAGCGCTCAAGGCGAAAGGCGTCGAGGCGGCCTGGGGGCCGATGAAGCGCCCCGACTACGCGCGCGCCGAGATCCGCGACCCCGACGGCAACCCGATCGAGCTGCGCCAGTGGTACTCGCGGCGCACCAATTGATTCAGGTCAATTCCTGATGTTTGACCCAAGTCAAACCTCCGCTCCCCGCGGCAGCGACAATCCCTGCATGCGCGTCGTGCTCAAGTCTTTGCCGGTGATCTACGCCTGCCAGGGTTGCGCGCAATTCGGCCAGCAGGCGCGCGATCTGGCTGCGCGCCTGGAGAAGAACGGCGAAGGCGAGATGGTCTGGCTGGGCGATCCGGGGCGCGCCGAATGCACGCGCCGCTACCCGGTGGTCTCGGTGGACGGCTGCGAGAAGGGCTGCGCGCTGCGCTGGCTCGCGCAGCGCGGCATCACGGTCGACCGCGCCTACCTGCTGCCCGGCTGCCCGCAATAGCCTAATCTGGCGGCATGGCCGACCTGATCGCGCCGCTGCGCGCGCATCCGCCGTTCGACGAGCTGGAGGCGGGCGCGCTCGATTTCCTGGCGAAGCACCTGCAGCTCGCGTATTACCCGCGCGGCGCGGTCGTGGTCGGGCCGCAAAGCGGCACGGCCGCGCGCCTGTACATCGTGAAGCAGGGCTGCGTGCGCGGCTCGGGCGGCGCGGCCGACGTGGTGCTCGGGCCGGGCGAATGCTTTCCGCTCGGCGCGCTCGCCGCGCGGCGCGCGACCAGCAACACCTACAAGGCGGAGAGCGACGCGTTCTGCTGGGAGCTGCCGGAGCCGCGCTACCGCGAGCTGCTCGAGCGCAGCGCGCGCTTTCGCGCCTTTTCCGAGCGCAGCCTGGTGCGGCTGCTCGAGCGCTCGCAGCGCGCGCTGCGCAGCGAGCTCGCCGAGTCCACGCTCGATGGCGCCGGCATGCTCGCGCCGCTGAAGAGCGTGCTGCGCCGCGCGCCGGTCACCTGCGCGGCGCACGCCACGCTCGGCGAGGCGATCGCGCGCATGCACGCCGAGCGCGTCGGCTCGATCGTGGTGCTCGACGCCGAGGGCGGCGCGGCCGGCATCTTCACCACCGTCGACCTGCTCGAGGCCGCGGCGACGCGCGCTGCGCACGACGCGCCGATCTCGGCGCACATGACGGCGCGCCCGTTCACGCTCGAGGAGGAAGCCACGCTCGCCGACGCCGCGCTCGCCATGGCGCGGCACGGCTTCCGCCACATCGTGGTGACGCGCGACGGAAGAGCGAGCGGCGTGGTCTCGGAGCGCGACCTGTTCGCGCTGCAGCGCCTCGGCGTGCGGCGCACCGGCGAGCGCATCCGCGCCGCGCTGCGCCTCGAGCAGCTGGTCGAGGCGGCGCACGACATCCGCCGCCTCGCGCGCCACCTGCTCGCGCAGGGCGTGGCGGCCGGCGCGCTCACCGAGATGACCAGCGCGCTGAACGACGCGCTCACGCGCCGCGTGATCGAGCTCGCGCAGGCGCAGCGCGCGCTGCCCGGCGCGTGGTGCTGGCTCGCGCTCGGCAGCGAAGGGCGCATGGAGCAGACCCTGGTCACCGACCAGGACAATGCGCTGATCGTCGAGGGCGCCTCCCAGGCCGACAAGGCCGCGTTCCTCGCCTTCGCCGACCGGGTGAACCGCGACCTCGACGCGTGCGGCTTCCCGCTCTGCAAGGGCGACGTGATGGCGCGCAACCCGCGCTGGTGCCTCACCATCGCGGAATGGCGCCGGGTGTTCGACGGCTGGATCGGCAACACCGACGGCAAGGCGCTGCTCGACGCCAGCATCTTCTTCGATTTCCGCGCGCTGGCGGGCGAGGCGCGCCTCGCCGGCGCGCTGCGCGACGCCGTGCTGCCGCAGACCAAGGCGAACCGCGCGTTCTGCCGCGCGCTCGCCGAGGTCGCGCTGCAGACCCGCCCGCCGCTCGGCCTGGTGTCGGACTTCTCGGCCGCCGAGCTCGACCTGAAAGCGCTCGGCGCGCGCCCGTTCGTCGACGCGGCGCGCGTGCTCGCGCTCGCGGCGGGCCGGCCCGAGACCGGCACCGTGGCGCGCCTGCGCGCCGCCGGCGAGAACGCCGCGCCCGACGCGTTCCACTTCATCCAGACGCTGCGCCTGCGCCACGAGCGCAACCGCATCCACCGCGACGAGCTGAACGACATCGACCGGCGCGTGCTCAAGGAAGCGTTCCGCCAGGCGCTGCTCCTGCAGGAGCGCGTGCGGCTCGACTTCGCCCTGTGAGCTGGCTGCGCCGCACGCCGGTCGGCGCGGCGCGCTGGGCGGCGATCGACTGCGAGACGAGCGGCCTCGACCCGGGGCGCGACCGGCTGCTTTCGGTCGGCATGCTGGGCGTGGCGGATGGACGCATCGACCTGGCCGGATGCTTCCACGCCATGGTGAAGCAGCAGGCCCCGAGCGAAATCGACAACATCCTCGTGCACGGCATCGGCGGCGACGCGCAGTTGGCGGGTCTGCCGGTGGATCAGGTCATGCAGGGCCTTGCAGGCCGTGTGGGGGACGCGATCCCGGTCGGCTTCCACGCGCCGTTCGACGAGGAGGTGCTGCGCCGGCACGGCTTCCGCGCGCGCGCGCGCTGGCTGGATCTCGCCGCGCTCGCCCCGGTGCTTTTCCCCGGGCGCAAGGCCGAGCGCCTGGAGGACTGGCTCGCCGAGTTCGGCGTGCCGGCGAACGACCGGCACGACGCGCTCGGCGATGCGTTCTCCACCGCGCAGCTCCTGCTCGTCGCGCTCGCCGAGGCGAGACGGCAGCGCATCGACACGGTCGAAGAGCTGCGCGCCACCGCTCGCGCGGGGCGCTGGCTGCAGCGCTAGCGCACCGTCTTGCCCTGGCAGCGCGGCTCGCGCCCGTGCGCCTTGCCGAAGGCATTGAGCAGCTCGGTCTCCCGCGCGCTCGGCCATTGGCCCAGCTCCCAGGTGTAGTGGGTCGCCGTGGCGGTACAGGCGCCCAGCACGCCATCGAGGTGCATCTCCAGGCAGGCCTTGATCGACATGCCGCGCGTCGCGCGGCCGATATAGACGAGCTCGCCGCCCTCGAACAGGCCGTAGACGCCGAAGCCGTCGGGCGCGTGCTCGATCATGGCGCGCGTGAACGGATAACGCGGCAGACGGCTGAAATTTTCCATCGCCTCTTCCCAGACGCTCGTCGCGCGCGCGATCGTATCGGGAGGCCTTGATTAAGGTATATCGGGCAAACCGCGACACCGCGCGCCTGCTAGTCTCTCGGCCATGGCGATCGACCCGGTTTGCGGCATGACCGTCGACCCCGCGCGCGCGGCGGGGCACGTCGACTACAAGGGCACGACCTACCACTTCTGCTCGCAGCATTGCGTGCACGCCTTCCAGGCCGACCCGGAGAGGTTTCTTTCGAAGAAAACCGAACAGCCGGCCGCGCGTTCGTCCGACTTTGGCGCGCAATACACCTGCCCCATGCACCCGGAGATCGTGCAGGTCGGACCGGGCTCGTGCCCGAAATGCGGCATGGCGCTGGTGCCCATGGAAGGCGCGGCGGAAGACGACTCGGAGCTGCGCGACCTCAAGCGGCGGCTGTGGGTGAGCGCGGCGCTCAGCGTGCCGCTGGTGCTCGTCGCCATGGCCCCCATGCTCGGCTTCGGCAGGACATTTCCCGTCCTGGAGCTGCTCCTCGCCACGCCGGTGATCCTCTGGGGCGGCTCGCCGTTCTTCCGCAAGTTCTGGCTGTCGATCACGCACCGCAGCCCGAACATGTACACGCTGATCGGCCTCGGGGTGGGCGCGGCGTATCTCTTCAGCGTGGTCGCGCTCTTCATGCCGGGCATGCACGGCTATTTCGAGTCGGGCGCGGTGATCGTCACGCTGGTGCTGGTGGGCGAGGTGATGCAGCTGCGCGCCATGGGCGCGACCAGCCAGGCGATCCGCGAGCTGCTCGCGCTCGCGCCGCAGACCGCGCTGCGCATCCGCGACGGGCAGGAAGAGGAGATCCCGCTCGCCGACGTGCACGAGGGCGACAAGCTGCGCGTGCGCCCGGGCGAGAAAGTACCGGTGGACGGCACGGTGCTGGAAGGCGCCTCGCACGTCGACGAGTCGATGCTCACCGGCGAGCCGCTGCCGGCGGCGAAGAAGGCCGGCGACCGCCTGACCGGCGGTACCATCAACGCGCAGGGCAGCCTGGTGATGCGCGCCGAGCGCGTCGGCGCCGACACGCTGCTCGCGCGCATCGTGCACATGGTGTCGCAGGCGCAGCGCACCAAGGCGCCGGTGCAGCGCCTCGCCGACGCGGTGGCGGCGCATTTCGTCGAGGCGGTGATCGGCATCGCGGTGCTGACCGCGATCGTCTGGGGCGTGTGGGGCCCCGAGCCGCGCCTCGGCTACGCGCTGGTGAACGCGGTGTCGGTGCTGATCATCGCCTGCCCGTGCGCGCTCGGCCTCGCCACGCCCATCTCCATTACCGTCGCGATGGGGCGCGGCGCCGCGCACGGCGTGCTGTTCCGCAACGCCGAGGCGGTGGAGCGGCTGCGCGAGGTCGACACGGTGGTGGTGGACAAGACCGGCACGCTGACCGTCGGCAAGCCGAAGCTGACGGACGTGTTCGCGGCGGACGAAAAGGCCGCCTTGCGGCTCATCGCCTCGGTGGAGCGCGCGAGCGAGCACCCGCTCGCGCAGGCCATCGTGCAGGGCGCGCTCGAGCGCGGCCTCGAGCTCGCGCCGGTGGACGACTTCTTCTCGATGACCGGCCAGGGCGTGGTCGGCACGGTGGAGGGGCGGCAAGTCGCGGTCGGCAGCGCGCGCTTCATGCAGTCCGTGGAGCCGGCGTTTGCCGAGAAAGCGGAATCGTTGCGCGCGCAGGGCAAGACGGCGCTGTTCGCCGCGATCGACGGCAAGGTGGCGGCGGTGGTCGCGGTCGCCGACCCGGTCAAGGAGACCAGCGAGGAAGCGGTGCGCATGCTGCGCGAGGAGGGCGTGCGCGTCGTCATGCTGTCGGGCGACTCGCGCCGCACCGCCGAGGCGGTGGCGCGCCAGCTCGGCATCGGCGAGGTGGTGGGCGAGGTGCTGCCCGAGCAGAAGCTCGAGAAGGTGAAGGCGCTGCAGGGCGCGCGCCGCGTGGTGGCGATGGCGGGCGACGGCATCAACGACGCGCCGGCGCTCGCGCAGGCCGACGTCGGCATCGCGATGGGCACCGGCACCGACGTGGCGATCGAGAGCGCCGGCGTCACGCTGGTGAAGGGCGACCTGCGCGCCATCGCGCGCGCCATCCACCTGTCGCGCGCCACCATGCGCAACGTGAAGCAGAACCTGTTCTTCGCCTTCGTCTACAACGCGCTCGGCGTGCCGCTCGCCGCCGGCGTGCTCTACCCGCTCACCGGCCTGCTGCTCTCGCCGGTGTTCGCCGGCGCGGCGATGGCGATGAGCTCGGTGTCGGTGGTCACGAACGCCCTGCGCCTGCGCCGCGCGGCGCTTTGACTAGAATGGCAGCCATGGAAACCGTCGAGCTGAAGGTGGAGGGCATGGACTGCGAGGGCTGCGTGAAGAGCGTGACGCGCATGCTGTCGGGCGTGCCGGGCGTGCAGCAGGTGGACGTGTCGCTCGCCGAGGCGCGCGCCCGCGTCACCTACGATCCGGCCAGGGCCGGGGTCGCGGAGATGAAAAAAGCCGTGCAGCGCGCCGGCTATAAGGCGCCATGAAGGCGAGCCTCGCCAAGGATCTTGCTTTCTCGAAAACCGTCCTGGTGGACGAGTCGCGCTGCATCGGCTTCATGGGCAAGGAAGGCATGGTGTACGCCACGCCGCGCATGGTGAGCGACGTCGAATACGCGTGCCGCGACTATCTGCTCCAGCACCTCGACGCGGGCGAGGACTCGGTCGGCGCGCACGTCTCGATCGACCACCTCGCCGCCACGCCGCTCGGGCTGCAGGTCACCATCGAGGTGCGCATCGCCGAGGTGGATCGCAGGAAAATCACCTTCGAGTTCTCGGTGCGCGACCCGGTCGAGCAGTGCGGGCGCGGCAAGCACGTGCGCTTCGTGGTGGAGAGCGCCAAGACGCGCGAGCGCCTGGCGGCCAAGCGCGCGAAGGCGGGGCTCGCCTAGCCATGGGTCTGAAGACGCCGGCGTCGCTGCGCCTGCAGCACCAGGAGCTGCACGACTTCCTGTCGCGCGCCGCGCACGAGCCGGGCGCGCTCGGCGAGGCGGCGAGCCTGGTGGCGCGCCTGCTGCGCGCGCACGCGGCCCAGGAGGAGTCGTTCGCCATGCCGCCGCTCGGGCTGCTGGCCGAGCTCGCCACCGGGCGCGGCGCCCATCCCTACATGGCGCCCGCCATCCAGCACGTCGCCTGGCTGCGCGCGCACCTCGACGACATGCGCGCGGCGCACCGCGCGATCGAGGCCGCGCTCGAGCGCCTGATCGCCGCGGCGCGCGCCGCGGAACGCTTCGATTACGCGGCCTACGCCCAGCGCCTGATCGTGCACGCGCGCGTCGAGGAAGAGGTGCTCTATCCGGCGGCGATCCTGGTCGGCGAGTACCTGGCGCTCAAGCTCGGCGACGCCGCCGCGGCGCCGCCCCCGCAGCCTTAAGCGGCCGGGCTCCTGGACACGGCCGCGAAGCCGGCCCAGAGCACGAGCAGGCCGACCAGCACGCTGAGCAGGACGTACGCGACGGCAATGCCGGTCTCGCCTTTCCTGAGCAAATGGAAGGTCTCCAGGCCGAAGGCGGAGAACGTGGTGAAGCCGCCCGCGATCCCGGTAAAGAGGAACAGCCGCGCCTCGCCGGAGAGCAGGTCGTGCTTCACCACCAGCCCGCCGAGCACGCCGACCAGCAGGCAGCCGAGCACGTTGACCGCGAAGGTGCCGAGCGGGAATTGCCAGTTGAGCGCGCGGTGCAGCACGAATCCCGACAGCAGGTAGCGCGCCATCGAGCCGAGGCCGCCGCCCGCCGCCACGATGAGGAGATCCTTCATTGCGGCGTCCAGCCGCCGCCCAGCGCCTTCATCAGGTCGACGCTGAACGCGAGGCGCGCCTGGCGGTTGCGCACGAAGGCGAGCTCGGCCTCGTTGGCGGTGCGCTGCGCATCCAGCACCTCGAGGTAGGGCGAGTAGCCCGACTCGTAGCGGATGCGCGAGAGCTCGAGCGCGTTGCGCGCGGCCTCGAGGCGCGCGAGCAGGTCGGTCTCGGAGGCCGCGGTCTGCTCGAGGTTGACCAGCGCGTCGGACACCTCGCGGAACGCGCCCTCGACCGACTTCTGCCACGACGCCACGGTCTGGCGGTAGCGCGCCGCGGTCTGCTCCTCCACCGCCTCGCGCCGCCCGGCGTCGAAGATCGGCGCCACGATGCCCAGGCCGAGCGACCAGATCCCGCTGTTCGCGATGTCCTCGAGCTGCGCGCTCTGCCCGCCGACGTAGCCGGTGAGCGAGACGGTCGGGAAGCGCGCCGCGCGCGCTACGCCGACCTGCGCGTTGGCCGCGATCATGGTCTGCTCGGCCTGGCGCACGTCGGGCCGGCGCTCGAGCAGGCTGGAGGGCAGGCCGGCGGGCGGCGTGGGCGGGACCGGGAGCCTGAAGAGATCTCCGCCCGCGACCTTCAAGTCCAATTTTCCCGATAACTGCGCGAGCTGGCGCTCGAGGAGCGCGCGTTGCCGGCCCGCCTCGCGGCGCTGCACCAGGGAGTCGGCGAGCGCGCCGCGCGCCTGGTGCACGTCGAGCTCGGAGGCGAGGCCGGCGTTGGCGCGCGCTTCCGCGATGGCGAGCGAGTCGCGGCGCAGCGCGATGCCGCGCTCCAGCACCTCGATCTGCGCGTCGAGCGAGCGCAGGCCGAAATAGGTCTGCGCGGTGAGCCCGCCGAGCGTGAGCGTCACCACTTCGCGGCCGAGCTGCGAGCCGAGGAGCTGCGCCTGCGCGGCGTCGCCCGCGCTGCGCACGCGGCCCCAGAAGTCGAGCTCGTAGGAGGTGGAGGCGACGAGGCGCGCGTCGTTGCGCTCGAGCGGCGCGCCGGTCACCGGCGGCGGCGCGGTGAGCGTGCCGACGCGCGAGCGCGTGCGCGAGAACGACAGGTTGACCTCGGGGAACACCGCGGCGCGCGCCTGGCGCATCACCGCCTCGGCCTCCTCGACCTGCGCCGCCGCGATCCTCAGGTCGGCGTTGCGGCTGCGCACCTCGGCGACCAGCGCGTCGAGCTGCGCGTCGCGGTAGAGCTTCCACCAGTCGGCCGGGATCTGCGGCTCGCCGGGCGTTTCAACCTTTTGCGCCGCGACCGGGAACTGCGCGGGCAGCGGCATTTCCGGGCGCTCGTACTTCGGCCCGACGCTGCAGCCGGCGAGCAGCAGCACGGCGAGGACGCGCTTCATTCCGCGGGCGCCGCTTCCGCGGCGTGGCGCGCCTTGCGCCGGCGCGCCACCAGGACGAAGAACACCGGGATGAAGATCGTCGCGATGAAGGTCGCGGCGAGCATGCCGCCCACCACGCCGGTGCCCATCGAGCGGCGCGCGCCCGCGCCCGCGCCGCTCGCGATCATGAGCGGCATCACGCCCAGCACGAAGGCGAGCGAGGTCATCACGATCGGCCGGAAGCGCAGACGCGCCGCGTTGAGCGCCGCCTCGGCGGCGCTCTTGCCCTCGAGGAAGCCCTGCTGCGCGAATTCCACGATCAGGATGGCGTTCTTGGCCGCGAGCCCGATCAGCACCACCAGGCCGATCTGGAAGTAGATGTCGTTCTCGAGGCCGCGGCCCCACACGAAGCCGAGCGCGCCGAACACCGCGAACGGCACCGCCATCACCACCGCGAACGGCAGCAGCCAGCGCTCGTAGAGCGCGGCGAGGATCAGGAACACCATGATGATGGCGAGCGTGAAGGCGATCGCCGAGGCGCGCCCGGTGCGCTTTTCCTGGAACGCCTGCCCCGACCAGGCGATCTGGTAGCCCTCGGGCAGCGCGCGCGCCGCGGTCTCCTCGACCGCGCGGATCGCCTCGCCCGAGGACACGCCGGGCCGGCCGCTGCCGAGCACGCGCGCCGCGACGAAGCCGTTGAAGCGCTCGAGCTGCTCGGGCCCGACCGTGGTGGAGGTACGGATGAGCGCCTTGAGCGGGATCATCTCGCGCGAGGTGGCCGAGCGCACGTACACCGAGCCCAGGTCCTCGGGCTGCGCGCGGTAGGGCGCGTCAGCCTGCATCTGCACGCGGTAGGTGCGGCCGAACTTGTTGAAGTCGTTCACGTAGAGCGCGGACATGGTGCTCTGCAGCGCCTCGAACACCTCCTGCACCGGCACGCCGAGCGAGAGCGCCTTCTCGCGGTCCACCTCCACCTTGAGCTGCGGCACGGTGGGGCGGAAGAACGAGTTGATGCCGGTGAGCTGCGGGTGCTCGCGCAGCGCCTGCAGGAACTGCTGCGTGACCTGGAACAGGCGCCGCGGGTCGGGGTCGCCGCGCGACTGCAGGTACAGCTCGAAGCCGCCCGAGGTGCCGAGGCCGCGGATCGCCGCCGGGTTGAAGGCGAGCGCCATGCCGTCGCGGAGCTGCGCGCCTTCGCGCGCCACCGCGCCCGCGATCGCGCTCGCCGGCAGGTCCTTGCGCTCGGACCAGTGCTTGAGCGGGATGAACATGGTCGCGGCGTTGGTCTTGTTGCCGCCCCCGAGCAGGTCGAAGCCGTTGATCACCATGACGTTCTGCACGCCGGGGTTCGACTGGGCGATCTTGCCCAGCTCGCCCGCGGCCTTGCGCGTGCGCTCGAGCGTCGCGCCGTCGGGGAGCTGGATGTTGCCGAAGATGTAGCCCTGGTCCTCGGTCGGTACGAAGGAGGACGGGACGCGCAGGAAGAGCAACACGCAGGCTGCCAGAATGAAAACGAACCCCATCAAGGACAAAACCGGGTGCGCAAGCAGGAGCCGCACGCCGCCGAGGAAGCGCCGCGTGGTCCAGGCGAAGCCGACGTTGAACGGGCGGAAAAGGCGCGACTCGTGGTGGCCGGGCTTCATCAGGATCGCGCACAGCGCGGGCGTGAGCGTGAGCGCGATGAAGCCGGAGATCACCACGGCGAAGGTGAGCGTGACCGCGAACTGGCGGTAGAGCTGGCCGGCGATGCCGCCCAGGAACGCGACCGGGATGAACACCGCGCACAGCACGAGCACGATCGCCACCACGGCGCCCGACACCTCGTTCATCGCCTCGATCGCCGCCTCGAAGGGCCGCATCTTCTCCTCGCGCATCAGGCGCTCGACGTTCTCCAGCACCACGATCGCGTCGTCGACCACGATGCCGATCGCGAGCACCATGGCGAAGAGGGTCAGGGTGTTGATCGAGAAGCCGACCAGCCACAGCCCGGCGAACGCGCCGATCAGCGACACCGGCACCGCGATCATCGGGATCAGCGTGGCGCGCCAGGTCTGCAGGAACAGGAACACCACCGCGAGCACCAGCAGCGCGGCCTCGAAGATCGTCACGTTCACCTCGTGGATCGAGGCGTCGACGAAGCGCGTGGTGTCGAACGGGATCTGGTAATCCACGCCCTCGGGGAACGAGGCGCGCAGCTCCTTCATCTTTTCCTTGACCGACGCGGCCACTTCCAGGGCGTTGGCGCCGGGCTGCAGGTACGTCGCCATGCCGATGGTGGGCTGGCCGTCGAGGGTGTTGGAGGTGTCGTAGTTGAGCGCGCCCAGCTCGATGCGCGCGATGTCCTTCAGCCGCAGAACGCCTTGCGGCCCCGCGGCGCGCACCACGATCTCGCCGAACTCCTCGGGCTCGATCAGGCGGCCCTGCGCGGTGACGGTGTAGATGATGTTCTGGCCGGGCGGCGCGGGCTCGGTGCCGATGCGCCCGGCGGCGTACTGCGCGTTCTGCGCGCGCAGCGCGGCGGCCACGTCGGCGGTGGTGACGCCGAGGCGCGCCATTTTCTCGGGGTTGATCCACACGCGCATCGAGTAATCGCGCGCGCCGAAGATCGTCACGTCGGCGAGGCCGGGCAGGCGCTTCAGCTCGTCGACGATGTTGATGGAGGCGAAGTTGGAGAGGAACAGCGTGTCGCGCCGGTTGCCGGGCGAGACCAGCGACACCACGAGCAGGATGTCGAACGAGCGCTTCTGCACGATCACGCCGTTCCTGCGCACCTCGTCGGGCAGGCGCGGCAGCGCGATCTGCACGCGGTTGTTCACGTTGAACACCGACTGGTCGACGTTGGTGCCGGGCTCGAAGGTGACGGTGATCTGCAGGTTGCCGTTCGAGGACGAGGTGGAGCTGAAGTAGGAGAGCTTCTCCACGCCGGAGAGCTGCTCCTCGATCGGCGCGGCGACGGTGCGCGAGAGCGTCTCGGCGCTCGCGCCGGGATAGGAAGTGGTGATGAGCACGGTGGGCGGCGCGATCTCGGGGTACTGCGCGACCGCGAGGAGCTTGGCCGACACCAGGCCCGCCAGCACGATGATGATGGCGATCACGCCCGCGAACACCGGGCGGTGGATGAAGAACTTACTCATTTGACGGCAACGGCTACGCCGGGGCGCAGGCGCACCAGGTTGTCGACGATCACCGGGTCTCCCGGCTTCAGGCCGTCGAGGATCACCCAGTCGCTTCCCATCCAGTTGCCGGTGCGAACCTGGCGCTGCACCGCTTTGCCGTCCGCCACCACCCAGACGAAGCGCCCGGTCTCGTTCTGCGCCACCGCGGTCTGCGGCACGACGAACGCCTGCTGCGTGCCGGCCTGCACGCGCACGCGCACGTACTGGCCGGGCAGCAGCGCGTCCTTCGGGTTGAGCAGCTCGGCGCGCATCTGCACCGTGCCGGTCGCGGCGTCGACCGTGGAGCCGGCGAAGTTGAGCTTGCCGGGGAGGGGATAGGGCTTGCCGTCGGCCAGCTCGACCTGCACCTGGATCTCCTCGCTGCCCCTCAGCCGCGCGTACTCGCTCTCGGAGAGCGCGAAGCGCACCCAGATCGGATCGGCGCGCGTCATGGTGGTGAGCAGCGCGGATTCCGCGTTCGGCGACACCAGCGTTCCCACCGACTGCAGCGCGCGGCCGGTCACGCCCTCGATCGGCGCCTTCACTTGCGTGTACGAGAGGTTGAGCTCGGCCTGGCGCACGCGCGCGCGCGCCGCCAGCACCGCGGCGGCGCTCTGCTCGCGCGCCGAGGCGGCCTGGTCGGCTTCCTTCTGGCTGATGGCGCGCTTGTCGGCGAGGCCCTTGAGGCGCTCGTAGTCCTGCTGCGCGAGGTCGCGCTTGGCGGTCTCCTGCACCAGCGCGGCGCGCGCCTGCGCGAGCTCGATCTCGAAGGGCGCGCGCTCGATGCGGAACAGCGGCTGCCCCTCCCTGACGCGCTCGCCCTCGTTGTAGAGCTGCTTCTCGAGGATGCCGGCCACGCGCGCGCGCACCTGCACCTCGCGCGAGCCCTCGGTGCGCGCCACCGCCTCGAAGGTCACCGGCACCTCGCGCGCGGCGGCCTGCAGCACGGCCACCGGCACCGCGGCGGGCGCGGCGTCCTGGGCGGCCTTCTTTTCCTGCTGGCGCGCGCCGCTGTCGCTGCACGCCGCGAGGACCACGCTCAGCAGAACGATCCAGTGCTTCATGGTGAATGCGCCTTGAGGAAAAGGTCGACGATGCGCGCGGTGCGCGCGGCTTCGCTTTCGGCCGCGGGCGGCACGCCGAACAGGCGGCGCATGCGCTCGTGGCCGGTCAGCATGCTGAGCAGCATCTCGGCGGAGAACTCCGGATCGGCTGCGCCGAGCTTGTCCTTCAGGTACTCGGCGAGCCGCCGCACCATCTCGCCCGCGGTGTTGCGGTACATGGTGCGCGCGAGGGCGCGCCAGCGCGGCACTTCGTGCACCAGGGTGCGGAAGGTCGCGATGCCCTGCGGGCCGAGCGCGCGCTTGCGGTATTCGAGGGCAAAACGCAGCAGGCTTTCGCGCACCTCATTTCTGCTTTCACCGTCTTCGAGCTCGATCAGGATCTGCTTCGCGAGGTCGGCGGCCACCGCCTTGAACAGCTCGTCCTTGCTCGGGAAGTGGTGGTAGACGGTCTGCTTGGCGACGCGCGCGCGGCGCGCGATGTCGTCGACGCTCGAGCCGTAGCCGCGCGCGAGGAACGAAGCGGTGGCGGCGCGCAGCACGCGCTCTCGGTGTGGAACGGTCATTTTTCTACTCGGGGAACTAGACTGGCCAGTCTAGCAGAGACTGTGACATACTGCCCGGCATGTCGGGACTCCTGGAGGGGGACCGCGCCCTGGTCACCGGCGCCGGGCGCGGCATCGGCCGCGCCATGGCCGACGCCATCGAGCGCGAGGGCGCCACGGTGTTCCGCGCCGACCTGCAAGACGCGGATCTTACGAAGGAAAGCGAGGCGCGCCGCCTCGCCGACGAGGCGATCCGCAGGCTCGGCCGCGTGTCGATTTTCGTGCACTGCGCAAGCCCGCAGCGCCAGGAGACGCAGACCGCGCTGCAGGTGAGCTGGGAGCAGTGGCGCGCCATGCTGTCGGTCAACCTCGATGCGGCGTTCGTGATCGCGCAGAAGCTCGGCCTGCACATGAAGGAGAACAGGATCCGCGGCCGCATGCTGATCACCACCTCGCTGCACGCCGAGTCGCCGCGTAACCTCCCGCACTACAGCGCTTCCAAGGCGGGGCAGACCATGCTGGTCAAGGAGCTCGCGCGCGCGCTCGGCCCGCACGGCATCCGCGTGAACGCGATCGTGCCGGGCGCGATCCCGGGCGAGGGCTTCAAGGGCCTGCCCAACATGGAGAAGATGATCCCGCTCGGCCGCTTCGGCACGCCGGCCGACGTCGCGTCGATGGCGCTCGCGGTGCTCTCGGAGCGCTTCGGCGCCTATGTCACCGGGGCTTCGATCCTGGTCGACGGCGGCATCGCGCTGCACAACTGGATCGCGCCGGCCTGAACTTCGCGCTGTCCGCCGAGCAGGAGCGCATCCGCGAGGCGATCGCGAAGCTCTGCGCGCGCTTCGACGACGACTACTGGCTGAAGCGCGACCAGGCCTCGGAGAAGGGCGAAAAGGCAGGCGGCTTCCCCGCCGATTTCCACCAGGCCTTCGCGCGCGACGGCTGGCTCGGCATCGCGATGCCCGAGCAATACGGCGGCGCGGGGCTCGGCATCACCGAAGCCGCGGTGATGATGCAGGCCATCGCCGAATCGGGCGCGGGCTTCAGCGGCGCGTCGGCGGTGCACATGAACATCTTCGGCTTGAACCCCGCCGTGGTGTTTGGCACCGCGGACCAGAAGCAACGCTGGCTGCCGCCGCTGATCGCCGGCAAGGAGCGCGCGTGCTTCGCCGTCACCGAGCCGAACACCGGCCTCAATACCAAGAAAATAAAAGTAAAAGCGGAAAGGCGCGGCAACCGATACATCGTGTCGGGCCAGAAAGTCTGGATCTCGACCGCGCAGGTGGCCGAGAAGATCCTTCTGCTCGCCCGCGCCGATGCCGGCCTCACGCTTTTCTATACCGACCTGGACCGCAAGTACGTCGAGGTGCGCGAGATCGAGAAGATGGGGCGCCACGCGGTCGATTCGAACCAGGTGTTCTTCGACGCGCTGCCGGTGCCCGAGGCCGATCGCATCGGCGAGGAAGGCAAGGGCTTCGAGTACATCCTGCACGGCATGAACCCGGAGCGCATCCTGATCGCCGCCGAGCTGGTCGGGCTGGGGCGCTGCGCGGTGAAGCGCGCCGCGCAATACGCGAAGGAGCGCATCGTGTTCGACCGCCCGATCGGCCAGAACCAGTCGATCCAGCACCCGCTCGCCGCGAACTGGATGGCGCTCGAGGCGGCGAACCTGATGGCCTTCAAGGCCGCTTCCTTATATGACGCCGGCCAGCCGTGCGGCGCCGAGGCGAACGCCGCCAAGTACCTGGCCGGCGAAGCGTGCTTCGACGCCTGCCAGCAGGCGGTGATGACCTTCGGCGGCTTCGGCTACGCGCGCGAGTACCACGTCGAGCGCTACCTGCGCGAGGCCTTCGTCGGGCGCATCGCGCCGGTGAGCCGCGAGCTCATCCTCTGCTACATCGCCGAGCGCGTGCTCGGCCTGCCGAAGTCGTACTAGCGGCTAGGCGCCTCTCGGCTTTTTCTGCCCGCCGCGCACTTCGCCGCGCCACGCGCCGGTCTCGGCGCCGCGCTCCTCGACGTACTTCTTGAAGTCTTCGACGGTGTTCTGCACGCGCTTGCTGAACACGCCGACCGCGTCGCCGGTCTTCTCGATCGCGCCTTCCGGCTCGTATTCCATGATCAGGCGCACGCGCGTGCGGTCCTGCGACACGGGCTCGAAGCGCACGGTGCCGGCGTTGGCCGCCCCGGACAAGCTGCGCCACGCGATCACCTGGTCGGGCACCTGCTCGGTGATCTCCGCGTCCCACTCCTTGTCCTTGCCCCAGATCTCCGCGTGCCAGTGCACGTGGGTATCGTCGAGCTGCTTCACTTCCTTCACGCCCGCCATGAAGCG
>DASVFV010000076.1:0-14122 GCA_036379875.1 Burkholderiales bacterium
AGCGTGCGCACCAGCTCGCCGACCTCTGCGCTGTGCACGCCCTCGCCGGGGAACACGCGGAAGTGGCGCGCGGTGTCGATGCGCTCCTCGCGCGAGCGGATCTCGCGCCACATGAAGTCGGCGAGCTGCACGAGGAAGATCTTGCCCGGCACGATCTCCTCGAGCTGCTCGGGGCTGGTGCGCATCGCCAGGATGTGGAACGAGTCGATCGCGAGGCCCAGGTTCGAGCGGTCGGCCTCGGCGACGAGCTGCCACGACTGCGGATACTCGTTCACGTGGCGGCCCCAGGACAGCGCTTCGTAGGCGATGCGGATTCCGTACGGGACGGCAAGCATGGCGAGCTTCTGCAGGTCTTTTTTCAGGGAATCAAAGTCGCCGGTGGCGTGCGAGGAGGTCGACGAGCAGCACAGCAGCACCCTCGCGCCGAGCGAATGGCACATGCCGAGCATCGCCTTCGCCACGTCGACCTTGTAGGCATGCAGGTGGCCGGACAGGCCTTCGAAGTCGCGCAGCACCTGGAAGCCCGTAACGCGCAGGCCGCTCGTGCGCACCGCCTCGATCGCAGCGTGCGGGCCGCCCGGGTGCTCGGCGAGGTCTCTCGCGTTCAGCATCACCTGCGTGAAGCCCGCTTCGCGGATCGCGCGCAGCTTGCCTTCGAGCGGACCCGCCAGGGTGATCGTGTCCATCCCGAAGTGGTCCAGGTTCATAAATGGCTCACGACCAGCTCGAAGGTGAGCGAGCCGAGGTAGACCTGGGTGAGAGCCCCCTTGTCGCTCGGCTGCACCGGGCCGCGGTCGACGAACACCACGCCGCGCTCCTTGAGCGCCTGCGTGGCCTTCGGTACGTCGGGCGCGCCGAGGCCGACGCGCACCAGCGCCTCTTCCCAGTGGATGTCGTCGGCGCCGGGCGGCGGCTCGATCAGCTGCAGGTAGAACTTGTGGCACGGGCTCTCGAGCAGCGTGCCCTTCGGCAGCACGCCGAAATATTTGCCTTCCGGCAGCACCGAGAAGCCGAACAGGTTGCGGTAGAAGTCGAGCCAGTCGCGCGTGCGCTCGCCGTAGATGCTCTGCACCACGCCGAAGTAGTGCAGGCCCGCAACCGCGGGCGGCTTGGGGTCGACGTGCTTCTCGAACACGAAGTCCACGTCGTAGATCGAGAAGTCGTGGTAGCGGTCGACGAAGTAGATCAGGCTGTCGCCCACGCCGTGGATGCCGGGGATGTTGAGCTCCATCGCGGAGGCGCGCGTCGGCATCTCCCACGCGCCGAGCGCGAGCGCGTGCGCCCAGGCCTGCCCGGCGTCGCGCACGCGCAGCGCGATCGCCGAGATCTGCGGCGCGGCCTCGCGCGCGTGGTGCGAGTTGACCACCAGGTTCATGCCGCCCTGGCGGTACAGCGTGACCTCGCGCGAGCGGTGGTGCGCGACCGGCATGAAGCCCATGCGGGCGAGCACGGTGCCGAGCGCCTGCGGCTGCGCGGTGGCGTACTCGATGAACTCGATGCCGTCCATGCCCACCGGGTTGGACGGCGCGGGAAGCGGTTCCTCGATGGTCATCGCATTGCCCTGAATTGGCGAGCCTGTTAAATTGTACTTGCAATGTCGTTAATTCCAAGGACCGAGACGCGCGCGATGCGCAAGCCGAAGGCGCCGCAGGCCAACCGGGCGCGCATCGTGGCCGCCGCGATCGACGAGTTCGCTGCGCGCGGCTTCAAGGGCGCCAGCATGGACGCGATCGCCGCGCGCACCCACACCACCCGCGCGCTGATCAATTACTACTTCGGCAGCAAGGAGCAGCTCTACCTCGCGGTGCTGGAGGGCGTGTACGCCGAGATCCGCGAGGCCGAGGGCGAGCTCGACCTCGACCACCTCGAGCCGGCCGCGGCGATCCGCCGCATCGTGGAATTCACCTACCACTACTACCTCGAGCACGAGGGCTTCGTGCGCATCGTGGTGGCCGAGAACCAGGCGCGCGGCCGCCACCTGAAGAAGTCGAAGACCATGCGCACGCTGAACCGCCCGATCATCGAGCGGCTGGCGCGCGTCATCCAGCGCGGCCAGGCGGCCGGGCTGTTCCGCAAGGACGCCGACCCGGTCGAGATCCACAAGGCGATCGCCGCGCTCGGCATGTTCAACGTCAGCAACCAGTACACCTTCGGCGCGATCTTCCAGCGGGAGATGGGCGCCAAAGGCGACGTCGCACGCCGCCACGAAATCATCGCCGACATGATCGTCGGCTATCTCACCATCTCTAGAGGAGGAAGGACATGAATCGTCGTCTGGTACTGAAGGCGGGCGCCGTGCTCGCGGCCGCATCGACCATCCCCGCGTGGGCGCAGGCGAAGACCATCCGCCTGGCCGCGGTGTTCTCCGACAAGGATATCCGCGCCGACATGGTGCGCATGCTGGCCAAGGACGTGGCGGCCGACTTCACCATCGAGCCGCACTACATGGGCTCGCTCTTCAAGCAGGGCACCGAGCTGGTCGCCCTGCAGCGCGACAACCTGGAGATGGCCAATATCGCGCCGCAGGACATCTCGAAGCAGATCACCGCGTGGTCGATCCTGACCTCCGCGTACCTGTTCCGCGACGCGAACCACCTGTTCAGCTTCTGGGCGAGCGACCTGGGCGCGCAATACAAGAAGGAGGCCGAGGAGCGCGTGAAGATCAAGATCCTCGGTCCGACTTTCTTCGGCACGCGCCAGGTGGGGCTCAAGGTGAAGAAGAAGATCAACACCCCGGCCGACCTGGCGGGCATCAAGCTGCGCATGCCGCCGGGCGACGCCTGGCAGCTCCTCGGCCGCTCGCTGGGCGCGAACCCGACGCCGATGGCCTTCGCCGAGACCTACACCGGCCTGCAGACCGGCGCGATCGACGGCCAGGACAACCCGCTGCCGAACGTCAACGCGGTGAAGTTCTACGAGGTGATGTCGCAGATCGTGCTCACCTCGCACCTGATCGGCTACGACCTGCTGTGCATGAATCTCAAGCTGTGGAACTCGCTGCCCGCGGCCAGGCAGAAGTCGTTCCAGGCGGCGGTGGACAAGGCGCTCCAGTGGAGCACGCAGGAGCACCTGAAGCGCGAAGCGGAACTGGCCGACACGTTCAGGAAGCAGCACGGCCTCGAGATCTACACGCCCGACGTCGCCGCCTTCCGCGCCCATGCGCAGAAGGTCTACCTCGCCTCGGACGAGGCCAAGGAGTGGCCGAAGGGCATGCTGGAGAAGATCAACGCGCTCAAGTAGGAATTGAATGAAGGAAGTCGGGGCCTGGCTGCGGCGACGGGCGGAGAACATCGCCGCCGCCATGCTCGCGGTGATGTTCGCCGCCTTCATCGTCCAGATCGTCTTCCGCTACTTCTTCAACCTGCCGGTGGGCTGGACCTCCGAGCTCACCGTGGTGATGTGGCTGTGGCTCGTGCTGTGGGGCTCGGCGTTCGTGCTGAGGGAGAAGGAGGAGATCCGCTTCGACCTGGTCTACGCCGCGGTCGGGCGGCGCGCGCGCATCGCCATGGCGATCGTCTTCTCGGTCGCCATCATCGTTCTTTACGGCGCCTCGCTGCCGGCATCGTATGCGTACGTGACGTTCATGAAGGTCGAGAGCTCGTCGTACCTGAAGATCCGCCTCGACTGGCTGTACTCGATCTACCTCGTGTTCCTGGTCGCGATCATCGTGCGCTACCTCTGGCTGCTGCGGCAGCTCGCGCGCGGGCGGGATCCCGACTGACGCTCGCCTTCGGCCTCGCCCTGGCGGCGATCGTGGTGCTGAGCCTGCTCGGGCTGCCGATCGGGCACGCCATGATCGGCGGCTCGATCCTGTACCTGGCCGTCAAGGGCGCGGACATGGGCACCGCGGCCGAGCAGCTCCTGAACGGCATGTACGGCAGCTTCGTGCTGCTCGCCATCCCGCTGTTCATCCTCGCCGCCGAGTTCATGAACAGCGGCAGCATCATGGATCGCCTGCTGCGCTTCTGTAACGCGCTGGTCGGACGATGGCGCGGCGGGCTCGCGCAGGTCAACGTGCTGCAGAGCATCGTGTTCGCCAGCATGTCGGGCTCCGCGCTCGCCGACGCGGCGGGCTCGGGCAAGCTCATGCAGTCGCTCATGACGCGCGACGGCAAGTATCCGGCGAGCTATGCCGCCGCGCTCTCCGCGGTTTCCTCGGTGATCGGGCCGATCATCCCGCCGTCGATCCCGCTGGTGCTGTTCGCGCTGGTCTCCGATACCTCGATCGGATATCTCTTCCTCGGCGGCGTGATCCCGGGCCTGCTGCTCGGCGCGGTGCAAATGGGGCTGATTGCCTCGACGGCGCGCAAGCGCAACTTCCCGGTCGAAGCCAAGGTGCCGCTGCGCGAACTCCCGCGCGTCACCTGGGAGGCGTTCCCGGCGCTGCTCATGCCGGTGATCCTGCTCGGCCTGCTCTACTCCGGCGTCACCACGCCCACCGAGGCGGCCGCCGCCGCGGCGTTCTACGCGCTCCTCATCTCGGCCTTCCTGTATCGCAGCATCGGCTGGGGCGACGTGTACGCGTCGCTCCTCTCCAGCGCGCGCATCACGATCTCGATCGGCATGCTGATCGCGGGCGCGCTGGTGTTCAACTACGTGATCACGGTCGAGAATATCCCGCGCACGCTGAGCGCCGCGCTCGAGGCCTACGAGATGTCGCCGTGGATGTTCCTGCTCGCGGCCAACCTGGTGCTGCTCCTGCTCGGCTGCTTCCTGGAGGGCACCACCATCCTGCTGGTGATCGTGCCGGTGCTGCTGCCCACCGCGCACACGCTCGGCATCGACCCGGTGCATTTCGGCGTGGTGTGCGTGGTCAACATCATGCTCGGCCTGGTGACCCCGCCCTACGGGCTGCTGCTCTTCATGATGGCCAAGATCGCGGACGTGCCGCTCAGGGACCTGGTGCGCGAGGGGATGCCGTTCCTTTGGGTCATGATCGGCGCGCTCGCGCTCATCACCTACGTTCCCGACCTGGTGCTCTGGCTGCCGCGGCTCCTCGGGTACAAGGGCTGAGCCCCGCGCTATCCTCCATCCATGAGCGCACCCATCTACGTCCTGAACGGTCCCAACCTGAACCGGCTCGGCAAGCGAGAGCCGGAGATCTACGGCACCACTACCCTCGCGGAGGTCGAAGCCATGTGCCGCAAGGCCGCGGGCGGCCGCGCGCTCGAGTTCCGGCAATCGAACGCCGAGCACCAGCTGGTCGACTGGATCCACGAGGCGATCGAGCGCGGCGCGGCCGGCATCGTCATCAACCCGGCCGGCTTCACCTTCACCTCGATCGCCATCATGGACGCGCTCAAGATGTTTCCCGGGCCGGTGATCGAGCTGCATATCAGCAACGTCCACAAGCGCGAGGCGGTGTATCACCACTCGCTCATGTCGGCGGTGGTGACCGCGGTGATCATGGGGCTCGGGCCCGACGGCTATCGCGCAGCCGTCGAGGCGCTGCTGCGGCGACTAGGCGGGAACTAGTGGCCGGCAAGACGCGCATCGCGGTGGCGGGCGCGGGCCTGATCGGCCGCGCCCATATCGCCGCGCTGCGCGCGAGCCCGACGTGCGAGCTCGCAGGGGTGGTCGATCCATCGCCCGCTGCCGGCGCCGACTTTTCCTCGATCGAGGAGCTGCTCGAGAAGGACCGCCCGCACGGCGTGGTGCTCGCCACGCCGAACCAGCTCCACGTGCCGCAGGCGCTGCAGTGCATCGAAGCCGGCCTGCCCGTCCTGGTCGAGAAGCCGCTCGCGAGCGCGGTGGCCGAAGGCGAGAAGCTCGTGCAGGCTCGGGGCAAGGTACTGGTCGGCCACCATCGCGCGCACAGCCCGATCATGGCCAAGGCAAAGCAGGTGGTGGATTCCGGCGCGCTGGGACGGCTGGTCGCCGTGATGGGAAGCGCGACGTTCTACAAGCCGGAGCAGTACTTCGCCGAAGGCCCATGGCGCAAGGCGCCCGGCGGCGGGCCGATCCTGATCAACATGATCCACGAGGTGCACAACCTGCGCATGCTGTGCGGCGAGATCGTCGCGGTGCAGGCGATCGCCTCGAGCGCCGTGCGCGGCTTCGCGGTCGAGGACACGGCGGCCATCAGCCTGCAGTTCGCGAACGGCGCGCTCGGGAGCTTCATGCTGTCCGATACCGCCGCCTGCGCGCGCAGCTGGGAACAGACCGCGCGGGAGAACAAGTCGTACGCGAGCTACGACGACGAGGATTGCTACGTGATCGCCGGTACCGACGGCTCCCTGTCGGTGCCCACCATGCGGCTCAAGACCTACCCGCGCCCCGAAGAGCGCTCATGGTCGAAACCGTTCCGGCTCGGGAAGATCGAGCTCGCTCGCGAGGACCCGATCGCGCGGCAGATGGAGCACTTCGGCGCGGTGGTGCGCGGCGAGGCCGAGCCGCTGGTCAGCGCGACCGACGGGCTCGCCAACCTGCGTGTCACGGAAGCCATCGCCCGTGCCGCCGCTACCGGCGCTGCGGTCAGGATATGAAACCGATCTCCATTCGCGGCAAGCCGGCCGCGTATCCGCTCATCTGCGCGCCGCTCGTCGGAACCGACCGCGCGGCCGTGCTGGCGGAGGCAAACGCGGCGCGCGCCGCCGGCGCCGACATCGTCGAATGGCGCATCGACTATTTTCAAAGGCTCGACCAGGCGATCGACACCGGCCGCGCGCTGCGCGAGGTGCTCGCCGGGATTCCCCTTCTCCTCACGCGCCGCTCCGTGGCCGAAGGCGGCCAGCCGGTTTCCCTGTCTGAAAAAGAGATCGTGGATCTTTATCGAGAAGCCTGCGCGGCCGGCTTCGCCGACCTGGTCGACTACGAGATGAGCAGCGCCGAAGCGGATCTCAAGTCGGTGCGCGAGGCCGCGCGCCGCCACGGCGTCGGGCTGGTGTGCTCGTTCCACGACTTCGAGCGCACGCCGCCGCTCGCCGAGCTGGCGAAGCAGTTCCGCCGCGCGCAGGAGCTCGGCGGCGACGTGGCCAAGGTCTCGGTCATGGCGCGCAACTCCGAGGACGTGCTGACGCTGCTCGCCGCCACGCAGCAGGCCTCCAAGGCGCTCGAGCTGCCGCTGATCGGCATCTCGATGGGGCCGCACGGCGCGCTCAGCCGCACCATCGGCTTCGCGTTCGGCTCGGCGCTCACCTTCGGCGTGGCGAGCGCGGGCTCGGCGCCGGGCCAGATGCCGATCGGCGAGCTGCGCAGCGCGATCGAGATCGCGCGCAAGGCGCTCGGCAGCTGATGCTCGGCGCCGCGGCCGTCGCCATGTGGTGGGACATCGCGCCCGAGGTGCGGGCCGAGTGGGAGGACTGGCACACGAACGAGCACATGCCCGAGCGCCTTTCCATCCCCGGCTTCCTGCGCGGCAGCCGCTGGGTGTGCGGCGCCTCGTACTTCGTGCTGTACGAGCTGGATCGCGCCGAGACGCTCACCGGCCCGGCGTACATGGAGCGGCTCAACAACCCGACGCCGTGGTCGCGGCGCATGATGCCGCACCACCGCAACATGGTGCGCAGCCTGTGCGATGTGCGCGAGGGCTTCGGGCGCGGCCTCGCGGGCACGTTGGCCACCCTCCAGGAACGCGTGGAGGTGGCCGCGTTGCGGGAACGCAAAGGTCTCTGCGCGGCGCACCTGCTCCAGGCGCGGCCGATGGCGGGCGTGCCGCAAACCGCCGAGCAGAAGATGCGCGGCGGCGATCGCGAGGCGAAATGGGTTTCGCTCGCCGGCGGCTACGATGCCGACGCGCTCGCGCAGGCGCTGCCTGGGGCGCTCGTCTACCGTCTTTCGTACTGCCTGTGAAGAAGATCCTGATCGGCCTGATCGGCGCCGGCATCCAGCGCTCCCTGTCGCCGGCGCTGCACGAGGAGGAGGCGCGCCAGCACGGGCTGCGGCTGCATTACCAGCTCATCGATCTCGACATGGCCGACGTGCAGGCCGACGTGCTGCCCGAGCTGATCGGCGCCGCGCGCATCATGGGATTCGACGGCCTGAACATCACGTTTCCGTGCAAGCAGTCGGTGATGCCGCTGCTCGACGGCCTGTCGGAGGAAGCGCGCGCCATCGGCGCGGTGAATACGGTGGTGCGCGAGGCCGGCCGGCTGATCGGCTACAACACCGACGGCACGGGCTGGAGCTGGGGCCTGCGGCGCGCGCTGCCCGATGCGGATCTCTCGCGCGTCGTGCTGCTCGGCGCGGGCGGCGCCGGCTCGGCCTGCGCCGACGCGGTGCTGCGCCTCGGCGCGCGCGAGCTCGCGATCGTCGACCAGGACTCCTCGCGTGCGGTGGCGCTGGCCGAGCGGCTGAACCGCCTGCTGCCCGGCCGGCGCGCCAAGCCGGCGCACGACATCGAGCAGGCGCTGCAAAGCGCGAGCGGCTTGATCCACGCCACGCCGGTCGGCATGGCGAAGATGCCCGGCCTGCCGCTACCCGAGCGCGCGCTGCGCCCGGCGCTCTGGGTCTCGGAAGTGGTGTACGTGCCGCTCGAGACCGAGCTCCTCAACGCGGCGAAGCGCGCCGGCTGCCGCACCATGGACGGCGGCCACATGAACGTCGGCCAGGCGGCGCGCGGCTTCAAGCTCTTCACCGGGCTCGACGCCGACGAAGCGCGCATGGAGGCGCACTTCCGCAGGCTCGCGGCATGACGAAGCCGGTGCGGCGCATCGTCACCGGGCATCGCGCCGACGGCCGCTCCACGGTGCTGATCGACGCGCCGGCGCCGAACGTGAAGCAGCGCGCGGCCGGCAACGGCTCGACGCTCCTCTGGGTCACCGACGAATCGCCCGCCGACGTCTCCCGGACCGGCGACCGCGCGGCGCGCGAGATCGGCGTGCCGCCGCCGCGGCGCGGCTCGATCTTCCGCGTCGCCGAGTTCCCGCCCGGCGTGGGCGGCGAGGTTCGCGACCATGAAACGCTGCTGCGCGACTTCGGCATCGGGCCCGACGTGAAGCGCGGCCATGCGCCTCGGCACCCGGCGATCCACCGCACGCGCTCGCTCGATTACGTGGTGGTGCTCAAGGGCGAGATCACGCTGCTGCTCGACGACGGCGAAGTGCTGCTGAAAGCGGGCGACGTGGTGGTGCAGCAGGGCACCAACCATGCGTGGATCAACCGCGGCGCGGCGACCTGCCGCCTGGCGATGGTCTTCATCGACGCCGAGGAGCCGTTCTGAAGCGCCGCGTCGGGCTCGCGGCGCTCACCTGCATGGAGCTCGCGCCGCCCGAGCTCGTTTCGGTGGCTGCGCAGGCCGGCTACGACAGCGTCGGCCTGCGGCTCATCCCGGTCGCGGGGCAGACCCTGCCGCCTTATGACACGCGCGAGCTGGAGCGCCGGCTCGCCGATACCGGCATCACGGTCCTCGACGTGGAGGTTTTCCGCGTCTCGCCGCAGATGCCGGACTACGAGCCGATGCTCGAGGCGGCGGGGCGCCTGGGCGCCACCGAGCTCCTCGTGCACGGCGCCGACCCCGACGAGGCGCGCCTCGCGGAAAACTTCGCCGCGCTGTGCGAGAGCGCCGCGCGCTACGGGCTCAACGCCAACCTCGAGCCGATGCCGTGGGTCGAGGTCTCGACCGTGGCTGGGGCGAAGCGGGTGATCGAGCGCGCCGGCAAGGGCGCGCTGCTCGTCGACCCGATCCACTTCTACCGCGCCGAGAACCGCGTCGAGGATCTGGCCGGCGCGCCGATGCGCTACGCGCAGTTCTGCGACGCGCATCCGGGGCGACCGGCCGAGACCGCGGAGCTGATTCGCCAGGCGCGCGGCGATCGCCTCTTCCCCGGCGAAGGCGCGCTCGACCTGGGCGCGCTGCTGCGCGCCATGCCGGCGCACCTGCCGCTCAGCCTCGAGGTGCCGTACGCAAGGCCGATGGCGCCGCTCGAGCGCGCGCAGCGCGCGCTATCCGCGACACGCGAGGTGCTCGCTAGGTGCGCAGCAGCGTAGTGCGTTACCTGATCGAGTTGTGCGGGTCCTGGCGGTAGAAGAGCCGCAACTGGTCGTAGACATCGGGATAACGACGCCGCGTCTCGGCGGGGTCCTCGAAGAACGCCTCGCTGATCACGGCGAAGAACTCGGACGGATGCTCCGCGGCGTACGGGTCGAGCCAGGTTTCCCGCCCGCGCTCCACCGCGTCGCAGAAGCCGTCGTACGCCACGTCGAACGCGGCGCGCCATGCCGCGCGGTCCATGCCGCGATGCAGCGGCGGCAGGCCGTCGGCCTCGCCGTTCAGCATGTCGAGCTTGTGCGCGAACTCGTGGATCACCACGTTCATCCACGGATCATTTCGCGTCGCGTCCCACGACAGCACCACCGGGCCGCCCGGCATCGCCTCGCCGGCCAGCTCGTCGTCCCATTCGTGCACCACGCCGTCCTCGTCGGCCTGGCTGCGCCGCACGCGGAAATCGCCCGGGTAGACCACGATGCCGGTGAAGTCCGAGTACCAGTCGAGCCCGAGCTCGAGGATCGGCAGGCAGGCCTGCGCGGCGATCGAGACGCGCATCTCGTCGGTGACCTCGAGGCCGTGCGCGCCGGTGAACTGCTTCTCTGCGAGGAACAGCAGCGCGAGCTCGCGCAGCTTCGCATGGTCGGGAATGAATCCCAATCCATCGGTCGCTTTGTGCCATAGAGCATCGTCCATCCGATGCCTGCGCAGCACCCGGCGGCGCCGCCAATTCGTCAGCCAGCCCACGATCCGTAAAATACTCGAATGGTTTCCGTGGTCCAGCTTCATCCGCAATCGGGCGCCGCGGCCCTCGAGCCGCTCGGCGCCGGGCTCGCCGCGCCGGAGTGCGCCTTGCTCGGCCGCGCGCTCGAGTTCGCCGAGCCGCTGTACGCCGGGCAGGCGCTCTCGACCGGCGAGCCGTGCTGGACGCACGCGCTCGGCCTCGCCGCCAGCCTCGCGGCGATCGGCCTCGACGCGCCCGGCCGCGCCGCCGGCGTGCTGTTCGCCGCGCCGAAATTCCTCCCGGATGCGGAGCAGCTCGCCGCGACCTTCGGCGCAGAGATCGCCGGCATCGCCAGTGGGGTGGAGAAGCTCTACCAGCTGCGCGTCGCCACGCGCGATACGCCGCGCGAGCAGAACGAGGTGCTGCGCAAGATGGTGCTCGGCATGGTCGAGGACGTGCGCGTGGTGCTGATCCGGCTCGCCAGTCGCACCCAGACCTTGCGCTGGTTCTCGAAAAACAAGACCGAAGACCGCGTCTCGTACGCGCGCGAGACCCTCGACATCTACGCGCCGCTCGCCAACCGGCTCGGCGTGTGGCAGCTCAAGTGGGAGCTCGAGGACCTGTCGTTCCGGTATCTGGAGCCCGAGCTCTACAAGCGCATCGCGTCGATGCTCGACGAGAGGCGCCTCGAGCGCGAGCAATACATCAAGAACGCGATACGGGTGCTCGCCGAGGCGCTGGGCGACATCAAGGCCGAGATCACCGGCCGGCCGAAGCACATCTATTCGATCTGGAACAAGATGCGCACCAAGCAGCTCGACTTCTCGCAGCTCTACGACGTGCGCGCGCTGCGCGTGATCGTGCCCGAGGTGAAGGACTGCTACGCCGCGCTCGGCGTGGTGCACAACCTGTGGACGCCGATCCCGAAGGAGTTCGACGACTACATCTCGCGCCCCAAGGGCAACCTGTACCAGTCGCTGCACACGGCGGTGCTCGGCCCTGCCGGCAAGACGCTCGAGGTGCAGATCCGCACGCAGGAGATGCACCAGCAGGCCGAGTACGGCATCGCGGCGCACTGGCAGTACAAGGAGAAGGCCAAGTCCTCGCAGAAGTTCGACCAGAAGGTGGCGTGGCTGCGCCAGCTCCTCGCGTGGCGCGACGAGGTGCCGGTCAAGAAGCCCGACCTGGACGACACCATCTACGTGCTCACGCCGCAGGGCAAGGTGATCGACCTGCCGGCCGGCGCGACGCCGATCGACTTCGCCTACGCGCTGCACAGCGACCTCGGCCACCGCTGCCGCGGCGCGCGCGTGGAAGGGCACATCGTGAAGCTCGACACGCCGCTCGCGAGCGGGCAGCGCGTGGAGATCGTCGCCGCCAAGAGCGGCGGGCCGTCGCGGGACTGGCTCAACCCCGAGCGCGGCTTCGTGAAGAGCCCGCGCTCGCGGCACAAGATCCGCCAGTGGTTCAACGCCAAGGCGCTCGCCGAGACCGTGGCCACCGGGCGCGCCGTGGTGGAGAAGGAGCTGCGCCGCGAAGGCGCCACGCAAGCGAGCCTCGAGGGCCTCGCGAGCAAGCTCGGCTTCGCCAAGCCCGACGAGCTGTTCGCCGCGGTGGCGCGCGACGAGGTGAACCTGCGGCAGCTTCAGATCGCTTTGAAGGGCGTGGAGGTTTTGCAGGAAAAACCTGCCATTCCTCCCAGGAAGAAAGCCCCAGCGCAAAAAAGCTCGATGCTCGTGGTCGGCATGGGCGGGCTCGCCACGCAGCTCGCGCGCTGCTGCAAGCCGGTGCCGCCCGACCCGATCCGCGGCTTCGTCACGCGCGGCAAGGGCGTATCCATCCACCGCGAGAGCTGCGAGGGCCTGAAGCGGCTCGCCGAGCGGCATCCCGAGCGCGTGATCGAGACCGCCTGGGGTCAGAGCGAAGCGGCCTATGCGGTCGACATGGCGGTGACCGCGACCGACCGGCGCGGCCTGCTGCGCGACATCGGCGACGCGCTGGCGCGCGAGAAGATCAACGTGACTGCGGTGCGCACGCAGACGCGCGACGACCTCGCTTTCATGCGCTTCACCTTCGAGGTGAGCGATGCCGCACAGCTCAAGCGCGCGCTCGTTCTGGTGCGCGGGTTGAAGGGCGTGATCCGGGTGGCGCGCGCCTGATGAACGATCCCCTGGTGTCGGCGGGGCTCGCGCCCTTCCTCGCCGGGTTCGTCGTCACGCTCCTTCTTTTCAAGCTGCGCCTCGGCGGCCTTGCCGCCGTCGCAGGTTTCTGCACCACCGCTTGGCTCACCGGCGTGCTCGACATGGGGACCGGCAGCGTGCGGCAGCGCATCATGCTGGTCGCACTCGCCGCGCCGGCGCTCGGCCTCGTCGCCGACTTCGCCTTCCGCGCCGGCCGCATGACCGCGTACGTGCTCGGCGCGGCGTTCGGCGGCGCGGCGCTCTGGGTCCTGTCGGGCTCCATCCTGCAAAGGGCGCCGGTGCAGGCCTTCATCCTCGGCGGCGGGATCGTCCTGTTCGTCGCGTGGACCGTGGCGTTCACCGCTTCGCTGCACGCGAACTCGGTGCGCGGCGGCGCGGCGGCGCTGGCGCTCGGGCTGGGCGCGGGTTTCGCGGCGCTATGGAGCGGCGGGATCTTCGGCTATGGCGCGGTGGCGCTCGGCGCCGCGGCCGGCGGGTTCCTGCTCATGCAGATGCTGCTCGGCCAGCGCATCGACGCCGGCCTGGTGTTCTGCCTATCTGCGGGTGTAGTTGCGTCGCTCATCGCGGCCGCCGCGCTCGTCTACGGCGTGTTCGGCTGGCTGCCGCTCGCGATCTTCGCTCTCGTGCCGCTTGCGGCGCGCCTGCCGCTGCCGGCGCGCTGGCCGGTATGGGGACAGTCGATCCTCGCGTCGCTCTACACGCTGCTTTGCGGCGGTGCAGCGCTGCTCGCCGCGCGGGTCCAAAGCCGAGGATGGCCGTCGTGGCTACAATAGCCGCACAAAGGAGGGACTATAAAAATGAACCCTGCTGGTCAATCCAACATGATGCTGGTCGGCCGCGTGATGGTCTCCGCTATCTTTCTCGTGTTCGGCATCCGCAAGCTGATTGCCGTGGCCGGCACCGCCGGCTACTTCGCCAAGCTCGGCTTCCCGATGCCCGACGTGATGGTCTGGGTGGCGATCCTGATCGAAGTGGGCGGCGGCGCGCTGCTGCTGCTCGGCTGGCAGACGCGCCGCGTCGCCTGGCTGCTCATCGCGTTCACCGTGATCGCGACATTGATGGCGCACCGCTACTGGGAATTCGACGCCGCGCAGTACGCGAACCAGATGACCCACTTCTTCAAGAACGTGGCCATGGTCGGCGGGCTGCTCTACATCGCGGCGTTCGGCGCCGGGGCGCTCAGCGTCGACGGGCGCGCCCGAACTTCATAGCAGGACGAGCAGCCAGACCGCCGCGGCGCTGGCGAGCGCCAGCATCACCGCGGCGCTGCCG